>CALWDJ010000007.1 GCA_944376655.1 uncultured Clostridia bacterium | reverse complement strand
CCAGGATCAAACTCTCTAAAATATTCTATCTAAACACCTTAGTGCTTAAACCTATTTCAGAGCATTCTCTGCTCATCCTTAACAATACTGGCGTATTGTCTGTCCGTAGTACTTTGTACTCGTTTTTTCTCTCGATTTCTCTTGAGAATTGTCGGGTCCTTATTATCGTCGTTGTTTAATTTTCAAGGTCCATTTTGACGCCCCGTTTCGAGAGCGCCTGATTATAATACCACATCCGCTCCCCCTTGTCAACACTTTTTTGCAAATTTTTTCATATTTTTTTGCGGTGCGGAATTTTCCACAACATATAGTATATATGCATTTTTTCAGGAAATATTCATCGTGATTATTTTATCAATTCACGCAGCTTTAACAGTATTTTCTTTTCAGCTCGCGAAACCTGCACCTGCGTCATATTCATAAGCTCGGCGGTCTTGCTCTGGGTGAGATATTCGTAATATCTGTAAGTTACGATACGCTTCTCCGTTTCGTCCAGCTTTTCAAACGCGGCGTCGAGCAGCAGCCTGTCGGATATCTCGTCCTCGGTGCTGACTGTGGGGAGGTCGGTCTCGCAGCTTTCGCCGTCGTCATCTCTTGTGAGCGATACGGTCGGCTGGGAAGCGCACATTGCCTCGGTAATTTCTTCGGGTGAAACCCCGAGCTTTTCGGCAAGCTCAGAAACCGTAGGCTCCCTGCAGAGCTTCTGCTCCATAATCTGCTTTTCGCGGCTGATTTTAAGCCCGAGCTCCTTTACACTTCTTGAAACCTTGACCGCTCCGCCGTCCCTGAAAAGCCGGCGTATCTCGCCCATTATAACCGGCACGGCGTAGGTCGAAAAGCAAAGTCCCCTCTGCTCGTCAAAAGCGTCGGTGGCCTTTATAAGTCCTATGCAGCCTGCCTGATACAGGTCGTCGTACTCTATTCCCCTGCCGGCGAAGCGGCGGCAGAGCGAATGTACCAGTCCGAGATTTTCCTCAATAAAGCGGTCACGGTCAAGCCTTTCCTTAAGCATTAAGACTTATTCGCCTGCTTATTTTTTTAGTCATTACGATAGTTGTGCCCTTTCCGAGAGCCGAACGCACCCTCACGGTATCCATGAAGCTCTGCATCACCGCGAAGCCGAGTCCCGCGCGCTCTCCGCCGACGGTGGTATAAAGCGGCTCCATAGCCTTCTCGACATTTTCTATTCCGCAGCCGGCGTCTCTGATTTTTATACGTATAATGTTGTTCTCGCACAGCTCGCCCGATATGTAAATTTTTCCGATTTTTTCCTTATACGCGTGCACTATACAGTTGGTGACCGCCTCGGAAACAGCGGTTTTGATATCGTTTATCTCCTCGAGCGTAGGGTCAAGCTGGGCGGCAAAAGCCGATATACACGCCCTCGCGAACCCCTCGTTTGCCGATTTCGCCATTACGTTCATACTGAATTTATTGTTTATCTGCATTTTCAGCGTCCCTCCAGTTTTGCAAGCCTTTCTATTCCGGCGAGCTTCATTACCCGGTATATCTGTTCTGATGTTTCGGTAATACAGAGCTCCGAGCCGGTTTTTTTCAGATTTCTGTATCTTCCCATTACAAGCCCTATGCCCGAGCTGTCCATAAAGCTGATATTTCTGAAATTAAGCACCAGCCTTGACGGCATATTCAGTTCAACTGCGTTGTCTATCGCTTCCCTCATCGCCCTTGCCGAGTGATGGTCAAGCTCGCCCGAGAGATATGCGGTCACCGTTTCCCCGCTCACCTTTATTTCCACTGACATTTCTGCTTCACCTCGCTTCAGGTAAAAAAGAGCATAAAAAAAACAAGCCCTTACCAATATATAATAAAGGCTTGTCCGTAAAAAATTTGTCACAACCTGTAAGTTATTTCAAATTTTTATAAAACATTTTAAGCTGTTCCCTTATTCCTCCGGCGAGATAGAGCGAGCCGAAAACAAAAACCGGCTCACCGCCTGCGAGTGAATAGGATTTTTCTATCGCGTCACGGTAGCTGTCCGCCGTCAGGCAGGGACAGTATTTTTCCGCCTTTTCGGCAAGCTCCTCCGCCTTAAGCGAGCGCGGCATATTCTCAACCGTCACAGCCACAGCCGACTTACAAAACGGGAGTGTTGAGGCAAGCACGCCGGAGCTGTCCTTATCCCTCATCATACCTATCACCGCGGTGACTCTGCCGGCATAACGCGAGAGAATACCGGCAAGCGCCTTCGCGCCGTCTGGATTATGTGCTCCGTCAAGCAGCACAAGCGGCTTTTTGCATATTATTTCCGCCCTTGCCGGAAAAAATGTTTCTTTAAGAGCCTTTGCTACCGTTTCGTACGATATTTCAAAGCCGCTGTTAGCTGCTGTCTCTATTACGGTAAGTGCATTTTCTATCTGGTGTTTTCCGGTAAGGCAGATTTCATATTTCTTGCCCTTATACAAAAATGTGCTGCCGGATTCATCGCAGGAAATCACGTAAAGTTGAGATTTATCTGGTATTACAAGCCGGTCGGCGGCGCCTTCTATCACCCGCAGCGTGCCTTCGGGCTGGTCATACGATGAAACCGTGACCCGGCTTTCCTTTATAATGCCGCATTTTTCGGCGGCAATTTTTTCCACCGTATTTCCGAGCACCGCCGAATGGTCAAGTCCTATTTTTGTAATCACGGTGACAGGGCTTTCAAGTATATTTGTGGCGTCAAGCCGTCCGCCGAGACCTGTTTCGGCTATCACGACATCGCATTTTTTATCGCTGAAATATAAAAAAGCCGCCGCCGTGATAAATTCGAACTCGCTTAAATCCATTCCAGTGCTTCTGACCATTTCCGCATATCTTACAAGGTCGTTTTCGGAAATAAACTCACCGTTTATCTGTATTCTTTCCCTGAAATCTATAATGTACGGTGAGATAAAAAGTCCGGTTTTAAAGCCCGCCTCCTTAAATATATTGGCGAGCATTACCGAAACCGAGCCCTTGCCGTTGGTTCCGGCAATATGTACCGAGTAAAAATTTTTCTGCGGACTGCCGAGCGCCTTAGCCGCCGCGGATATCCGGCAGAGTCCGGCGGGTCTTGAAAAATTGCCCAGAGAATGTATATACTCAAGCGTCTGCGTATAATTCAAAAAAATTCACCTTTAATTCCATAATATACCGCTTATCATTTCCGCAGTGCCGCGCATAATAATAACGGACACAAAATACTTAGCAGACGAAACGGTGCCTGTAACAAAAAGCGCTCGGTGCCGATGACGCGGTATGTTGCTGTCCCGGAATGCGGCAGCAGGATACCCGTCACAAAGACAGGCAGCTGCAAAAAGAGGTAACCGTTGACTGCAATCCGAAAAGCGCGCTTTATTCAACGAAAGAGGCTGTCCCGTCACGGGGCAGCTTCTTTTTTAATATTCCGGTTATTCAAAAAGCTCGGTTGAAAGGTACCTGTCACCTGTATCGGGCAGTAAAACCACAATGGTTTTTCCTTCGTTTTCCTCACGCTTCGCGAGCTCCTTTGCCGCGTGCAGTGCCGCTCCCGACGAAATACCTACAAGCACTCCTTCACGCCTGCCCATTTCCCTGCCGGCGGCAAACGCCTCCTCGCTTGTGACCGTCATAATCTCATCGCATACCGACATATCAAGCACCTCGGGCACAAAGC
This sequence comes from uncultured Clostridia bacterium, assembly GCA_944376655.1. Taxonomy (GTDB): domain Bacteria; phylum Bacillota; class Clostridia; order Oscillospirales; family Acutalibacteraceae; genus UBA737. The sequence goes on along the minus strand of CALWDJ010000007.1, from coordinate 67,103 downwards.
CGGCGCCTATGCCCTGCAGCTTATGCGGTCCGGCACTTTTGCCGGAGAGCACCGCCGAATCCGACGGCTCCACCGCCACGATTTTTATTTCCGGATTTTTTGATTTGAGATATCTGCCCACGCCAGTGACCGTACCGCCGGTACCTACTCCGGCGACAAATATATCCACCTTACCGTCGGTATCCTCATATATTTCGGGACCTGTTGTCTCAAAATGCGCCTTCGGATTGGCGGGATTCACAAACTGTCCCGCGATAATGCTGCCGGGGATTTCGGCTTTCAGCTCTTCCGCTTTTTCTATTGCTCCGGTCATACCCTTTTTGCCGTCGGTCAGGACAAGCTCGGCGCCGTACGCCTTTACAAGCCGCCTGCGTTCCTCTGACATCGTGTCCGGCATAACTATTACCGCCTTGTAGCCTCTCGCCGCAGCAACCGCCGCAAGACCTATTCCGGTATTTCCCGAGGTCGGCTCAATTACGACCGCTCCGGGTCTTAGCTCTCCGGATTTTTCCGCCTCGTCAAGCATGGCTTTCGCCACCCTGTCCTTTACCGAGCCCGCCGGATTGAAATATTCCAGCTTCGCGAGCAGTCTCGCTTTGAGCCCGTATTCCCTTTCGATTCCCGAAAGCTCAAGCAGCGGCGTTCCTCCTATAAGCTGGTCGGCGCTTTTGAATATTTTTGACATTTAAAACTCTTCTTTCCTTATTTATCCCATTTGTTGCAAAGCGACGTTATCTGGTCGGCAAAGGCGGCGATATCCTTGTTCGCTCCCTGTCTGTACTTTTCTATTACGCTCAAAAGCCGCTTGCCGGCAGTGACAAGTCTCGCGTATACGCTCGACTCGCGCTCCTGCCTGTACTGCTTTTTCTCGATCCTTTTGCGGTTGCCCTTTTCAATACATAAGCCGGTTATAAGGTCATACGCAGAAGCGTTGTAAGGCGCGGCGGCAGGTATATCAAGCGTCTCGGTAACAGCGGCGGCAAACTCGTCGCAGACCTCGTTGTCTCCGTGGTTCACGAAAACAAACTTCGGCTTTTTCTTAAAGCCGTCAAGCCACGAAAGGAGTATTTTTTTATCCGCGTGACCGCTTATACCCTCAAGTGTTTCAATATGCGCGTTTACCTTTATTGTTTCGCCGAAAAGGCGTACCTTGTCCGCTCCTTCAAGCAATATACGTCCGAGAGTGCCCTCTGACTGATAGCCGACAAACAGCACCGTACACTCATCGCGCCAGAGATTGTGCTTCAAATGGTGGCGTATTCTGCCCGCCTCGCACATTCCGCTTGCCGACAGTATTATTTTCGGGGTTTTGTCTATGTTTATACGCATTGAATCCTCGCTTGTGACCGAGAGCTTCAAATCAGGGAATTTTATTGGGTCTATGCCGCTGTCAAGCAGCGCTATGGTCTCTTTGTCGTAGAACTCGCGCATTGAGCCGCTGTAAATATCGGTCGCCTCAACGGCGAGCGGACTGTCCACATACACCGGGAAGCGGTCATGCCCCTTTACAAGACCTTTTTCCTTTATTATGCGCAGCAGATAAAGCAGCTCCTGCGTTCTGCCGACTGCGAACGATGGTATTACCACATTTCCTCCGCGGTCGAGTGTTTCCTGAATTATTCTTGTGAGCTGCGTGACATAATCGGGGCGTTCGCCGTGCAGACGGTTTCCGTAGGTCGATTCGATAACAACATAATCCGCCTCATCGGGCTGTCCCGGGTCGTTTATGAGCGGACGGTCGACATTTCCGAGGTCCCCCGAAAAAACTATTTTCTCGGTTCTTCCGTTTTCGGTCACCGTTACCGTGATGCTCGCCGAGCCGAGGAGGTGCCCCGCGTCGGTAAACTTTATTTTTATGCCGTCGCAGACGTCGTACTCCTTTTCATAGCTGCAGGAAACAAACTGCTTCATGGCTTTCTGCACGTCCTCCGACGTATAAAGCGGAACATAGGGCTCCGCCCCCGAGCGCTTTGCCTTGCGGTTGCGCCAGCCTGCCTCGAACTCCTGAATATGAGCCGAGTCCATAAGCATTATGCTGCACAGCCGCACCGTGGCAGAGGTAGCGTATATATGCCCGTTAAAGCCGCCGGCGCACAGCGCGGGTATCTTGCCCGAGTGGTCTATATGAGCGTGGGTCAAAAGCACCGTATCGACCTGACCGGGCAGCACCGGCAAATCGGTGTTTTCGTAAATATCCTGTCCCTGCTCCATACCACAGTCAACCATAACCGTTCTGCCGCACGCCTCGATAAGCGTACACGAGCCGGTAACCTCATGCGCGGCACCGTAAAACATTATTTTCAAACAATCACGCCCTTTCTTTTATAATTATAATCTCTTGACGCTCATACTTCAACAAATATTTGAATTTCAGTTTCGCGGGTTTTGGAAGTATACAATAAATTTTATGCCCGAAAACGGTTTAAATATTATTCAACATTTTTTTAAAAAAGTCTTTTTGTGTCGAATGATTTGTGGTATTATATATATGAGATTTTTCAGCAAATTTTTTCAACGGAGGGCTTAAAAATGGCAAGTATAGATTTCAAGCATACCCCTTTCGGCGACCTGGCGCTGATAAGTATGCGCGGGTGCGAGGATATCTCCTCACAGGTGGACTATTACTTAAAGCAGTGGCGCAGCATTCCCGATGATGAATCGTTCGTTATCCCGGCAAACTGCCCCCGCTTTGGAACAGGCGAGGCAAAGGCGGTGCTGAAGCACACCGCGAGAGGTCTTGACGCATTTATAATATGCGACTGCTTCAATTACAACGTCACCTACAAGATGTACGGTCAGACAGTCCCCATGAGTCCGGACGACCATTATCAGGACTTAAAGCGCATAATAGCGGCGCTCGGCGGCAAGGCGAGAAGAATAACCGTTATAATGCCTATGCTTTACGAGGGAAGACAGCACAGAAGAACCTCCCGCGAATCGATGGACTGCGCAATGGCTCTTCAGGAGCTGGTCTCGATGGGAGTAAAGAACATAGTCACCTTCGACGCTCACGACCCGCGCGTCAACAACGCCATACCGCTTGACGGCTTCGACAATGTTCAGGCAGCTTACCAGATGATAAAAGCCCTTTTGAGAACCGTGCCTGACATTAAGCTTGACCGCGAGCATACAATGATAGTTTCTCCCGACGAGGGCGGAATGGGACGCTGCATTTACTATTCCTCGGTTCTTGGTCTTGAGCTCGGAATGTTCTACAAGCGCCGCAACTACTCGGTAATAATCAACGGCAGAAACCCGATAGAGGCTCATGAGTTCCTCGGTAACGACATCACCGGCAAAGACCTCATTCTGGTTGACGATATGATTTCCTCGGGCGAGTCAATGCTCGATATAGCCGCAAAGCTCAAGGAAAAGGGAGCCGGCAGGATATTCATTTTCGCAACCTTCGGTCTTTTTGTCGAAGGCTTTGACAAGTTTGATCAGTACTATGCCGACGGAAAGATTGACAAGATATTCACTACAAACCTTATTTATCAGCCGGACGAGCTTTTGAAGCGCGAATGGTACTGCAGCGTAAATATGTCAAAATACATCGCGCTGCTGGTTGATACCCTCAACTATGACAATTCGATAAGCAGTCTCCTTGACCCGGTAGACCGCATAAAGAAGATAGTCGCGAAATACGGTCAGGGCAAGCAGTAATATCAGGCAAAAAACATACAGAAATATCAAGAGCCTGCCGCAGATGAAAATTCATCTGCGGCAGGCCTTTTTTATCGCATTTTTAAAATATATCTCATTCCCGCACTGTCGTATCGGTATTGTAAGCGACGGCCCTCTGCTTCAAATCAAGGCTTTCAAGGTATTCAATGGTATTTGTGAAGCCTTCTTCTATATAAACAGAATAATAGCAGTAATCATAGTTCCTGTCAAAACCCGTAATATCGCAGGAAATACGGGTTGCGCCCTCCACCGAGTCTTCAGTGGCTGAGGGTATATCAGATACATAAGCCTCTTTAAGTCCCTTAAGCTCTGAAGCAGTTATCGGCACCGGGTCTATCCAGTCGTCCTCATAGTAGAACGAAAGCGAAAGATTGTTTCCGGTGAAAGCGTCGAAGCTTTCCCTTATGTTCTCAATGTTTTCCTCGCTTTTTATTATTTTGAGAAGCTCATCGGAAAAATCATTGTAATCCACAAAATAGGTTCTTTTAAGCTCGCCGAACTTCAGCTTATAGCTGATATTTATCTCACCGTACCCATCGCCGCCACTCTGCTCTGTTATTTTTTTATGAAGGTCTATAACAAGAGACGGGTCGTCAAACTCGACCGAAAACTGACCGAACGCGACCGACACGCTTTTCACCGACTCCTTTTCAGGTATGCGCGACGAATAACCGAACGCTCCGCTCCAGAGGAAAAGCGCCAGCGTGCCGATAAGCGCCGCCGAGCAGCCGCCTATCACAAGCGATTTTTTAAACGATTTGAATCCCCGGTCATTTACCGCGCCGAAGGTTACTGCCGCCAGCATTCCGCCTATTACGGCAAATACCCAGAAAACAGGCGTCACCTGGTCTCCGGCGAATATCGTGCCGAGAGCGTAAGCCCCTATTACTCCCACGATAAGCGCGCAGACAACATAAAGAAATCTGTAAGCGTACGAAACGCCGCTTTTCTCGCTCTTGCGGCGGCTGTAAAGCAGAAACGCGGCGACAAGCGAAGCCGCCGTAACAAACAGGAGCCTCGCGGTAAATATCACGAAATCCGCCGGCGTCCTTTCGCTGCCGTTCATCAGCTCGGAAAAAGTCACGAACGCGTAAATAAAAGGCGAAGAATTCGTAAAGAAGGCCGGAATCTCACCGCGGGGGAAGCCGAAAAGGTAAACCTCGCAGAAGCTCTGGTTTATAAGCTGGACTACCGCGATTCCGATATTAAAGGTAAAAAACGAAATTATAAGGTCAAAGACACTGCCTGACGCCACGATGAATATCATTGAAAAAGCGCAGGACATCAGCAGTATGAGAATATTGTAAACAAATCCCCACAGTATAAGCCTTATATTCCCGCTGATATAATCTATCGCGAGCAGACCGCACATAGCGGCATAGGTGAGGGTCATCGGCATAAGCACAGGAACTATACCCGCGAAAAATCTTGAGGCGAGCAGTGAGCGTCGGTTCAGCGGCAGAGAATGGAAAAAATCGCTTGAGCTTCTGCCGTACAGAAAAGCGAAATTTATAAAAAGGTAGAGTATCGCCGCTGCGGTTGTTATAACGGTCACTATGAGTATTAGGGTGGGCAGGTCCCTGTTTAAATCGTATACCTTCATATCCGTGCTGCCGAGTTTCAGCACATGGTTTATATGCATAAAAACATAACCCGGACAGATAAGCATAAGGAATACGGTCATGAGCACCGTGAGCCCCATTGTACGCTTTACTGAATATCTGTAAAGCCTGAAAGCGGGATGAAACCTAACTGATGATATTTTTGACATCATAGCCCTTCGCCTCCAGTTCATATACAAATATCTCCTCGAGCGTAGGCTCGACACATTCCGAGAATATTGGGGAAAGACGCCCTATATAGCGCATTATTTCCTCCTCGTCCCCTCTTACTATCATATATATTATAGAGCCGCTGCGCTCCACCTTAACAACGTCAAGACCGCTGAAAACAGAGGTTTCGGGTATCTGCCTGAACGCCATCTGCACCTTGTGTATGCGGCTTTTTATGTTTTCGGTCTCATCGCTGAAAACCAGCTTTCCGAGATGTATAAGACCTACCCTGTCGCACAGAAATTCAAGGTCTTTAAGATTGTGGGACGAAATTACCGTAGTAAGGGAACGCTCCTCGGACGCTTCTATCAGTATACTTTTAAGCACCTTGCGCATAACCGCGTCAAGCCCGTCAAACGCCTCGTCAAGCAGCAGATATTTCGGCGACGACGCTATCGCCGTTATCAGCGCCGCCTGCCTCTGCATTCCTTTTGACATCGTGGCGATCCTCGCCTTGTAGTCAAGCGGAAAAATCTCTATAAGCCGGTTGTAAAGATTATTGTCAAACTTCGGATACATTCTGCGGTAAAAGCGCGCCATTTCCCTTATTGTGGCGTTCGGCAGAAAATACGGAGTGTCCCCGACATAGGCAATTTCCGATTTCAGCGCGAAATTATTGAAAATACGCTCTCCACCCGCGGTTATATCCCCGCCGTCCGGCATATATATTCCGGCGGCAAGACGCAAAAATGTAGACTTGCCAGACCCGTTTGAGCCTACAAGTCCGAAAATAGAGCCTTCGGGTATCTCAAATTCAACACCGTCAAGCGCTTTTTTTCCGTCAAATATTTTTGTAAGTCCTACGGATTTTATCATTACCGACCGTTCTCCCTTCCGCAAACCTCGTCAACAATGGCTTTAAGCTCGTCCGCCGTGATGCCGAGCTCCGCCGCGTTTTCCACCGCTGTCCTGAAATCCTTTTTCACGGCGCGCAGCACCGCTATATCAGACGCCGCGTCGTCGGAAAAGAAGGAGCCCTTCCCCTTCACCGAATAAATGACGCCGCTGCTCTCAAGTATCTGATAGGCTTTCTGTATAGTATTCGGATTCACGCAGAGCTCCACCGCAAGAGCGCGCACGCTCGGTAGCTGGTCGCCGCCCTTTGAGAGCCCCAGCGCCTTCATGCGGATAAAGCCGTTTACTATCTGGTCGCACAGCGGCACGCCGCTTTTATAATTAAGCTGCAGCAAATACGCACCTCCGTTACTTTTTTATCTGTTTCTCAACTGTACTAATATAAGTAGTACAGATAAATAATACACTGTATTTCGCCCTTTGTCAACAGTATTTTCATTTATTTTATATCTTGAAAAAGGTTTCGGTTTCAGTATAATAATATGTGCGAGCAAATGTAATAAAAACGGAGAGAATTTCAATGGATTCATATAATTTTCTGCTGTCTCTTGCCCTTATACTGCTCTTTACAAAAATTTTCGGGCTTATGACGGCACACGTTCATCTTCCGCAGGTAGTCGGCGCACTTCTTGCCGGAATAATTTTCGGTCCGAGCGGCGTGGGACTTCTTCACGAGTCCGATTTTCTTGTGAAGACCGCCGAAATCGGCGTAATAATGCTTATGTTTATCGCCGGAATAGACACCGACATAAACGAGCTGAAGCACACCGGTCCCGCCGCCTGTCTTATCGCGGTGCTGGGTGTTTTTGTTCCCATAGTGGGCTGCGGCGGTGTTTACCTGCTGTTTTTCGGCGCCGGAGCCGATTATCAGAGTCTGATAAAAGCTGCGTTTGTCGGCGTGGTTTTCGCGGCGACCTCGGTAAGCATAACGGTCGAGACGCTCAACGAGATGGGCAAGCTCAAAACAAAGGTCGGTACCACAATACTGTCCGCCGCCATAATCGACGATATAATCGGCATAGTCGTTCTCAGCATTCTTTCCGCCCTTTCGGACAGCTCGGTAAACCCCGGTATAATCTCACTTAAAATTCTCGCTTTTTTCGTGTTTACGGCGATAGTCGGATTTATAGTATATAAGATATTCAAAAAAATATCAATCAACCACGGCACAAGCCGCCGGGTGGCGGTATGGGCGCTGGCTTTCTGCTTTATTATGTCTTACTGCGCCGAGCGTTTCTTCGGCGTTGCCGATATCACCGGCGCGTATTTTGCGGGCGTTATTCTCTGCAACGTGACAAATTCGCGCCAGTATGTCGCCAAAAAGGTAACAGCCGCCTCGTATCTGCTTTTTTCACCCGTGTTTTTCGCCAATATAGGACTTAAAACCGACCTTACCGGCATAAACACGAGCATTATACTGTTTGCCGCGGTACTCGCGGTAATGGCGGTTATCACGAAAATCATAGGCTGCGGAGCCGCCGCAAAAATCTGTAAAATGAAAAACCGGGACGCGCTGACGGTCGGTATCGGAATGGTTGCCCGCGGCGAGGTCGCGCTTATGGTGGCACAGAAGGGTATTGACAGCGGAAATATCGACTCATCGATTTTCCCCGCGATAGTGCTCTGCGTCGTCGTGGCGGCGCTTATTACGCCGGTACTGCTCAAGCTGATTCTTTCAGGAGGCAAAAGCGGCGGAGAACCGCAGTCCGGAACGCGGCCTGATGAGCAGTCTGCCCCGCAGCCCGAGCCGGAGCCCTCGCCCGCCGTCCAGACCGCTAATGCGTAAAATAAAAAATGCTTGACAAAACAGTATTTATCCGTTATAATTCTAATGTTGCAATCCAGAGACAGCAGGTGACCGTCCGGTCGTAAGTATGACGCCTGCCGAGGTGTGCGCTTAAATAACTGTTTATTTACGCCCGTCCTTATGTCTTTGGACGGGCTTATTTTATTTGTCACGGAGGTGAAAAAATGCCTAACGCTTCAGTTTTGGAAAAAAAGCAGCAGCAGGTCGCCGAGCTCAAGGAGAAAATCGCCGGCGCCGTTACAGGTATTATTGTCGATTACAAGGGAATCAACGTGAGCGATGATACCGCGCTCCGTAAGGAACTGCGTGAAAACGGAGTCGAGTATTTTGTCGTAAAGAACACTATACTCGGAAGAGCTATCGACGGGACTTCCGTTGAGGGTATGAAATCGGTTCTCGAAGGAACGACAGCGCTTGCCCTTTCTAAGGAGGACTATACAGCCGCTGCGAGAATACTTTGTAAATTTGCTGAGGGTCACGATAATTTCAAGGTGAAATCCGGCTTCCTCGACGGTGAGGTTGTGGATGTCGCCACTATCGAGTCACTCGCCAAGCTGCCCACAAAGGAAGTTCTTCTTGCTACCGTGTGCAGCGCATTCCAGGCTCCTATCGCCGCATTCGCGCGCGCGGTACAGGCCATTGTCGATAAAAACGGCTCCGCAGACGCGGAATAATTAAAAACAAATCAAATTTAAAATACGGAGGAAAATAAAATGGCATCTGAGAAAATCACAGCTATGATTGAAGAGTTAAAGACTCTTACAGTTCTTGAGCTTTCAGAGCTCGTTAAAGCAGTAGAAGAGGAGTTCGGCGTATCCGCTGCGGCGGCTGTCGCTGTTGCTGCTCCGGCAGCAGGCGGTGCTGCGGCTGCCGAGGAGAAGACAGAGTTTGATGTCGTTCTCAAGGAAGTCGGCGCTGAAAAGATTAAGGTTATTAAGGTTGTTCGTGAGATAACCGGTCTCGGTCTTGCTGAGGCTAAGGCTATCGTTGACGGCGCACCGAAGACCCTCAAGGAAGCTGTCGGCAAGGAAGACGCTGAAGCTATGAAGGCTAAGCTCGCCGAGGTCGGCGCTACTGTTGAGCTTGCATAAGCAGCAATACATTCTTGTATTTGAAAAGCCGCTGTGTTTTGCAGCGGCTTTTTCTGTATCATATACTGTGCGAAAAATATTCTGTTATTACAGTAGCAAAAAAATCTCCGGCAAGCTGAGTTGCCGGAGATTTTTTTATTTCAATTATTTCGCGTAATCCACTACGCGGCTTTCCCTTATAACATTTACTTTTATCTGACCCGGATATTCAAGCTCGTTTTCGATACGGGAAGAAATATCGTGAGCCATAAGCACCATCTGGTCGTCTGAAACCGCTTCGGGCTTTACTATGATACGAACCTCACGGCCCGCCTGAATAGCATAGGAGCATTCGACGCCGCTGAAAGAATTGGCGATTTCCTCCAGCTTCTCAAGACGCTTTATGTAGCTTTCTATGTTCTCGCGTCTCGCTCCGGGGCGAGCGGCTGAAATAGCGTCCGCCGCCTGAACTATGCAGGCGATAACATTTTTAGCCTCAACATCTCCGTGGTGGGCATGGATAGCGTGAATAACAGTTTCGCTCTCGCGGTATTTTTTAGCTGCCTCAACTCCGAGCTGAATATGTGTACCCTCCTGTTCGTGGTCAAGCGCCTTTCCAATATCGTGGAGAAGACCCGCGCGTTTGGCGAGGGTTATATCCGCTCCCATTTCCGCAGCAAGAAGGCCGCACAGATGGCAGACCTCAAGCGAATGATTGAGTACGTTCTGTCCATAGCTTGTACGGTAGCGCAGCTTGCCGAGTAGCTTGATAAGCTCCGGATGCAGGTTGTGTATTCCTGCCTCTATCATAGCACGCTCGCCCTCCTGCTTAATTGTAGCTTCAACCTCAGCAGTAGCCTTAGCGACGGTTTCCTCTATTCTCGCCGGATGAATACGTCCGTCAAGTATCAGCTTTTCAAGGGTCACACGTGCGATTTCACGCCTTATCGGGTCAAAGCTCGAAAGGGTTATCGCTTCAGGTGTGTCATCTATTATCAAATCAACGCCAGTCGCCGTTTCGAGCGCCCTTATGTTGCGTCCCTCACGTCCGATTATGCGTCCCTTCATCTCATCGTTCGGGAGCGCCACAACCGAGACGGTCATTTCAGACGAATGATCGGCGGCACATCTTTGTATCGCCTGACCTATGATGCTTTTGGCAATGCGGTCTGAATCGTCTTTTAGCCTCTGCTCATAGTCGAGAATTTTGACGGCCTTTTCGTGATTCAGCTCACCGTCAAGCAGGTCAAGCAGATGGACCTTAGCCTGCTCTTTGGTAAAACCTGAAATCTTTTCGAGCATTTCCATCTGACTCTGCTTGATTTTATCACATTCTTCAAGTTTTACATCGATTTCTTTTGAACGAGCGGTAAGTTTTTCCTCCTTGACTTCAAGATTGTCAATTTTACGATCAAGCGACTCTTCCTTCTGCTGAAGACGGTGCTCCTGACGCTGTACCTCGCTCCTTCTCTCTCGGATTTCCTTCTCCGCATCCTGACGGAGACGGTAAATCTCTTCCTTTGCTTCTACCAATGCTTCTTTTTTTCTTGATTCTGCGTTTTTCATGGCGTCGCTCAAAATGCGCTTTGCCTCATCCTCGGCGGAGCCAAGGGTGGCCTCCGCCGACTTACGGCGGTAGACGGAACCGGCAAAAAAGCCTATTAAGGCAAGCACAAGCGCGACAACAGCCGAAATAATCCAGTATAAAGCTGTATCGGGCATACCTTTATTTACCTCCTGTATTATAAAGCACGGATTTTCCTTATAAAAGGCAACGGGAGCCGTGCGTTTCCCTCCCGTGATATAGTCAACCAAAGCTGCCGCGGTTTCGCCAATACCGGGGCGCCTTAAAGCTGTCACATAGTGATAACAAACGGAAATGCCGTTATGTTGCCAGAAAGTGAATTATCTTAATAATTTTACCACTATACGCTGGATATGTCAAGAAATACATAACCTGTACGCACCGCCGGCTGTGTATCCGCATCTTACGGCTTCTTAACCCTTTACGTACAAAAACACGGTTTTTACGCAAAAAAGCATAAGCGCCCGAACCGTACAGTTCGGGCACTTTATGTAATCATATTTTACTGCCGCCGGAATTTATTTTCCGTATAAGGCTTTATTCTTTAACCAGCACCTTTTCTATTTTGCCTATTATAACATAATGGAAATCATCGCTGTACCAGCGCAGGGGCTCCTTATCCGTGAAGGCAGCGGGGTCAAGCTGACCGACATACTGCTTTTTGCAGATTATTACCATTCTCGCCTGCTCAAAATAAACCGTATTATCCGAAAACACGGGAGTAAGACCGGTGAGCGCCGTCTTATCGGTATCCCTGCCCGATTTTGAGCCGCACACCTTATGTATTTCCTTATTGTCGCCGTAAAAGCTGAGGGTGAAATAACCGCTGTTATTTATAAATTCGAGGGTATACCGCTGGGGTCTTATAACCGTTATCATACAGTCGTTTCCCCACATTTCGCCGGCGAATCCCCACGACGCGGTCATCATATTATATTTTTCCCTGTCTCCGGCAGTAACCAGCATCCATTCGTCAGCTATCGCCTTAATAAGATTCGTATCAATTTCCTTTGCCGCTATTTCTCTGAACATAAGCGTCCCTCCGTTTTATTTAGTATATTTATATTACTGTACCTGCGCTATTATACTTTCAAAATAATCCTTTGCCTGCTCAAGCTGAACGTCCGCTCCGCGCTTTTTTTCGTCCGCTGCGGCATCGGAAGAAACAATGCCGAGTATCTCCGACTTTGCCACTTCGGTTCTGCCGAGAATAAGGTTTATCAGCTCTTTCGTATATTCCTGTTCACCGCGTGAAGTGACACGGTTTATGTATTTAGCCGCCTCCACGACAATTTTGCCTATAACCGCCGCGCCGTACTCAATCTCCGGCGAAACTGAAGCCTGCTTTTCCACCTTTGCCTCAAGCGCTTTAAGCGGCGGTGTGGCGTTTAGCTTTGACTCAAGCCGTTCCCTCTCGTTTTTGAGCACAATAATTTCATTATCACGCTCCGCCAGCTGCTTTTCAAGCGCCGAAATACGCTCCTCGGCAGCTGTAAGTTTATCAAAAAGCTGTATATTCTGCTCAAGCAATTCTTTTTTACTCATACCGCACCCACCTGTATTTTTCTGAAAGTCACTCCCGTTTTGCGTGACCGTTTTAATTCTTTTATAAATAGATTTTACGCACCGTGAAAACAACGCCATTACAAAGACCGCGAGCAGAGAGCCGCAGAAATCTATCAGCACGTCTCTTGCCTCACAGCTTCTGCCCGGAACAAAAAGCTGATGTATTTCATCGCTTACCGCCCAGATAAGGCAGACAGCCAGACTGATAAAAATCCGCGCGGAATACGCTATCCTCCGGTAGCTCACAAATGTGAGAAATGAAAAAACGCCGAGCACGCCGTAAATGGAGCAGTGCGCGGATTTTCGCGCCGCGAACTGCAGCGAGGCTACGAGTTCCTCTTTTCTGAATGCCGAAAGCCCGTCAAATCCCGGATAAAAAAATTTAAATAGGGTTTCAATAATGCTCCCGCTGGTTTCTGAGGAAACCTCAGCTGTTTGCGAGGAAAGATAAAATATTACTCCCATCCACGACAAAAGCAGCAGCGCGGTTACTGTTCTGAATACTTTTATCTTTATTTTGCAGTCCCCCCCGAAAAAAGCCGCCGCCTGCCGGCAGCGGCTTGGTTTTTTATTTTACTTTCGTATAATATTTCATCGGGTCAACCCATTTTTCATTTATAACTTTATTTCCAACTTTATCTCCAACAATAAGTCCAAAATGGAGATGTGGTCCTGTAGAATATCCGGTACAGCCGACATAACCTATTACCTGACCTTTTTTAACGTGCTGACCGTTTGAAACTGCAACAGAAGACATATGCGCATAATAGACTGCGTAATGCTTATTATTGGAATCTGTTCCGTGGTCTATTACAACATGGTTGCCGTAGCCCTTGCCGTAACCCGATCTTCCACAGCAGTCACTGTATTTTCTGTAATTATGGGTACAATGATTTATACTTCTGGTTACAACACCGTCCGCAATAGCGACAATAGCCGCGCCGTAGGTTCCGTTTGATATGTCGATTCCGTTATGATTGGTGCCCCAGCGGTAGCCGAAATATGAGCTTATTCTTGTAATCGAGGGTACAGGCCATAGGAACTGACCACCGTCGTATACCTGATTTGTACCGGAATCGGCATGATTAAACATACTATTAAGCTCTTGCTGCATTTCCTTTAACAGCGCGGCATTGTCGGCCTGATCAGCCTCATTCTTTCCCTGCTGAGTTTCAAGATTTGAAATAATAGATTGAATCTGATCGCTCTGTGATTTAAGCTCATTCTGCTTGGCGGTTATTGTTTCCTTTACCGCCATCTGGTCTTTAAGCAGCTTATTGTTTTCCTCCTGCTTCTCATTGAGGACATCTATCGCCGCGACTATATTCTCTATAAGCAGCTTATCATGCGCCGAAACCGAAGCGGTAAGCTGTGAGAGCTGAAGAAACTGCGAAAAGTCCTCCGCGCCGAGCAGTATCTGAACGTTACTGTCCGAATTGCTCATATATATTGCGCGCAGACGCTTTTTGAACGCAAGCTCATTTTCCTCTATTTCCTTGTTTTTCTGATCAATTTCAGCCTGATTTGCCTCAATTTTTGCGTTTATGCCGTTAATCTGCTGATTGCAGGCGTCAATCTCCTTCTGAACAAGCGCCATCTGCTTTTCAATTGCCTCTTTAAGCTCTTCCTGCTTTGCCTTATCTTCTTTTATCTTATTTATTTTTTCCTGAAGTTCAGCCTGCTCTGCCTGTATGTCTTTTATTTCTTCACGAATCTGCTGTTCAGTAAGAGCTTCTGTCCGCGGAGCGCAGATAAAAACACCCGCAAAAAGCGCAAATGTCATAAATACCGATAAAATTCTGTTTAATCTTTTTTTCATTGTTTTCCTCCAAAAACACGGGTCAGATGGCGGCGAACTCACTGCCCTCACGGCGCAGATATTTGCTTATCATAATAACGCTTCCGAGCACGCCGGCAAAAATGCCTATTCCTATAAACACAAGCAGCAGCCACCACGCGACATCTGAATAATACACAATGTCGGTAGTGCCGAGTGTGGCGATTATCGTTTCGGTAGCCACACGGTAGCAGAAGTACAAAAGCCCCTCCGCTATCAGCGCCGAAACCAGACCTATCAGCATGCCCTCCACCACAAACGGGATCCGGACAAATGAATCGGTGGCTCCGACCGCTTTCATAATGCTTATTTCCAGCTTACGGTTATACATTGTAACCCTTATCGTATTTGAAACGATAACAAGCGATATAACCATAAGTATTGCGATAATCCAGAAGCCCGCGATTCCTACGCCGCGCTTTATCGCGGCTATTTTATCGGCAAGGTCGCTTTGCGACTGTATCGTGTCAACACCGTCAAGCTCCATTATTTTATCGATGGTCTCATCAAACTTTGACATATCCGTCATAGTGATTTTGGCGGCGCCTGACATCGGGTTTCCGTATTCATCGTCAAGGAAAGTGAAATAGCTCTCCTGCCCCTCTATCATTGACTCCTTGACGCTTTCGAGTCCTTCCTCGCTCGTAATATACTCGACAGCCGCCACATTGTCAATCTTGGCTATCTCGTCGCACAGCGCCTTTGCCTCATCATCGTTATGGATAACATAGTCGCTCGGTTTTATCCCGTTTTCGTCAGCCTTGTCGGTGTCGTCGGTCGTGCTCTCGGTGCTTTCGCTGCCCTCAGAGCTTTCAGCCGACGTTCCCGCCTCCGCTTCCTCTGAATCAGAAGCTGTATCCTGTGAAGCGTCAGACGCGGACGAATCAGTGCCTGATGATGTATCCGCGTCGCTGCCGCCTCCGTACAGCGCCCAGTTATAATCCTTCATATACGCCATTACGACATTCTGCTGCTCAAGGTTTCCTACTGCCTTGTTCACATTTTCGGAAATAAGTATCGCAAGTCCGATAATGACCATACAGGCGACAAGCACGCCGACCGACGCTATCGTCATAAGCCGGTTTACCCACGCGTTTTTAACTCCCTCGCCGGCGAGGTACCTCATACTGCTGAATTTCATTGAAAACTACCTCCGGCGTTGTCTGCTACAATTTTTCCTCTCTCAAGCATTATTACTCTGTGCTGGAAATCTCTTACAAGGTTATGGTCGTGCGTTACCATAAGCACGGTGGTGCCGCGCTTATTTATCTCGGTAAGCAATGAAACTATCTCATACGACATATTCGGGTCTACGTTTCCCGTAGGCTCGTCCGCGATTATAAGGTCGGGTGAGTTCACAAGCGCCCTCGCGAGGCCGACACGCTGCTGCTCGCCGCCCGAAAGCTGCGCCGGCATCGAACGCGCCTTGTTGCCGAGACCCACCTTTGAAAGCGCCCTCGAAACCTCCCTGCGGACGTCACGGTCGCTCGCTCCCACAACGTGCATCGCAAACGCCACGTTCTGAAAAACATTCATTGTGGGTATCAGCCTGAAGTCCTGAAAAACTATACCCATGGTTCTCCTGAGCATCGGCACCTCCTTGCGGGGCATAGTGGTAAGGTTAAAGCCGTTTACCCTGATAATTCCGGTATTCGCCTTTTCCTCACGCATTATCAGCTTCATAAAGGTGCTTTTTCCGGCTCCGGAAGAACCGACTATGAAAACAAACTCTCCTCCGGTTATCCTGATATTTACGTCCTCAAGGGCATGGGTGCCGGTGGGATACGTTTTTGAAACGCCGCGAAATTCTATTATAGGAGCGGCGGCAGCAGTGCCGCCGCCCTGTAAGCGCATTTCTTCCATTTAAAAAAGTTCACTCTTTCGATCAATACTTAATGGGGTTGCTCTTGAGGTATTTATTGACCATAAGAGCGATTTTGAATATGATTGCGTGGTCAAACTCACGAAGGTCAAGACCTGTTATCTTCTTGATTTTCTCAAGTCTGTAAACCAGAGTATTCCTGTGTACGAACAGCTTTCTCGAGGTCTCCGAAACGTTAAGGTTGTTCTCGAAGAAGCGCTGAATCGTAAACAGTGTCTCCTGATCAAGGCTCTCAATCGAACCGCGCTTGAAAACTTCCTTTAAGAAGGTCTCGCACAGCGTTGTCGGAAGCTGGTAAATAAGACGCGCGATACCGAGATTGTCATACGAAATAATGGTCTTCTCGGTGTCAAACACCTTGCCGACCTCAAGCGCCGCCTGCGCCTCCTTGAACGAACGGGCGAGATCCTTGAGATTGTCAACCGTGGTGCCTATGCCTATCACGACATGCAGATAAAACTCGCCCGAAATAGTGTCAGCTATCGTGGAAGCGAGCTTCTCTATCGTCTTTGACTCAATACCGGTCTTGGTTTCCTTTACAAGCGCAATATCTGTCTCATTTATGTTGATGACAAAATCCTTGGACTTGTCCGGGAAAAGATTCTGAACAATATCGTATATGGATACGTCGTGTGTCTCTATCGCACGGATAAGTATAACAGTACGCGTAACATCGGAATTGAAATAAAGCTCGCGCGCCTTGAGATAAATATCTCCGGGAAGAATATTATCAAGGATTATGTTCTTTATGAAGTTGCTGCGGTCGTACTTCTCGTCATAATAGAATTTGATATTCGCAAAGGAAACGGCGATTACCGAAACATACTTTGAAGCTATAACGTCCTCTCCCTCGACAAATACGACATAATTTGCGCCCTGTGTTATTCCTATGCTTTTATAAGTAAAGCCCGAAGAAACATAAACGTCGTTTGACGGGACCGGAAAGGCCTCGACAGTCTCGCCGACACGGCCGAGCTCGCTGCACGCAATAATAGTAAAATTCTCATCGATAACGCCGAAGGTGCGGTCCACAGCGTCTTTCATCTGATGAATTACTCCCTGAAAAAGGCGGTTAGACATTGATATACACATCCCTTAAAATTTAGTTAAATACTATTAAATTTATTTTACACAATCCCGAAGCATTTTGCAAGCGGTATTCGATAAAATACATAAAAAAGTTACAAAATCATTACAAATCAGAAAAACGGCGTGTTTCACAAGGCTCCGGAATGGGTTTTTATGTAAAAAAAAGAAAAAGAAGCCCCGAAGGGCTTCTTATCAGTCGTTCACATAAGGAAGCAAAGCTATCTGGCGGGCGCGCTTGATAGCAGTGGTCAGCTCACGCTGATGGGCCGCGCAGGTGCCGGTGGCTCTGCGGGGTAAAATCTTCGCACGCTCTGAAATAAACTTGCGCAGACGCGCTACATCCTTATAATCAATGGCTTCAACGTGGTCTACGCAGAAATGGCATACCTTCTTGCGTGCCTTTCTGTGCACGGGCCTATCGTTTCTCTCGTTTTCCATCTGACAAACCTCCTAACCTTTAAAAACAGTTCAAAGTATTAAAACGGAAGGTCATCGTCCGACATATCGCCGATGTCCGAAAAATCGTTCGCGCCTGCGTTGCTGTACGAAGCGGCGGGTGCTGTTTCTGTTTCGGGAGCGGACGAAGCGTCACGCTTCGACTCGACAAACTGAACATTATTCGCAACGACCTCAAAAGCGGTCCTCTGATTTCCGTTCTTATCGGTATATTTGCGGGTCTGTATAGAGCCCTCTATACCTATCATATTGCCCTTTTTGAAATACTTGGCAACGAATTCCGCCGATTTGCGCCACGCCACAATATTGATGAAATCAGTCTGCGGCTCCTCACCCGAACGGTAACTGCGGCTCACGGCGATGGAGAAAGAAGTAACAGAAATACCTGTTTGTGTGGTTTTAAGCTCCGGATCCGCGGTAAGACGGCCGGTTAAAACAACCAGATTGAACATTCTTGTTCCTCCTTACTTTTTAATGACCATAACGCGGAGAACACCCTCGGTGATCTTTGCGATACGCTCAAATTCAGCCGGGAATGACGGCTCGCTCTCGAATGTGTAGAATACATAATAGCCTTCCGCCTCATCGTTGATAAGATAAGCAAGGCGGCGCTTGCCCCAGTCATCAACATTCTCGACTGTACCGTTTTTGGCTATCAGTTCGTTGAACTTCTCCTTTAAAGCGAGAGTCTCTTCCTCAGACTTCGCGACCGAAAGAACAACGGCAGCCTCATATTTGTTAGCCATTTTCTTTGCACCTCCTTCTGGACTTTTGGCCCCGGAAAAACCGGAGCAAGGAGCTAATTTCATAAATCAGCATTTTGTATTATATCAATCTTTTACCGGCTTGTCAACAAAATTATTGATTTTACCGTGTTTACATATTATAATAAAGTAAACAGAGGCAAAGGAATGAGAAAAATGCTGCTGACAATAGACATCGGAAACACCAACGTCACCCTCGGCGCGTATGACGCCGGTATCCTTTCCTTCACTGCGCGCATGGCGACCGACAGTGCCAAAACCGCCGACCAGTACGCGGTGGATATAAAAAATATTCTCGCGCTTTACGGGCTGTATCCCGAAGCTATTGAGGACTGCATTATTTCATCTGTCGTTCCCGCTGTCGGCCACAGTATAAGCGGAGCCGTCGCTAAGCTGTGCGACATTGTGCCCCTTATGCTCGGTCCCGGTGTGAAAACCGGACTGAACATTAAAATCGACAATCCCGCCCAGCTCGGCGCCGACCTTGTTGCCGGAGCGGTAGGCGCTATCGATGAATACACCATGCCCTGCGTTGTAATCGATATGGGCACGGCGTCCACGATAAGCGTGCTCGACCGCAGCGGCGCCTTTCTGGGCGGAGCAATCGCGGCGGGCGTAAGGCTCACATTGAAGGCTCTCGCCGAAAACACCGCGCAGCTTCCCTCCATTTCTATTGAAGCTCCGTCTGCGGTGATCGGCTCGAATACCGTCGAATGCATGCAGTCAGGTCTTGTTTACGGCACCGCCGCAATGCTTGACGGTCTGCTTGACAAAATCGAGCAAGAGCTCGGCGAAACGCCTACCGTTGTCGCGACGGGCGGAATGTCAAAAGAAATTATAGCTCTCTGCCGCAGGAATATAATTTACAACGAGAATCTCCTGCTCGACGGTCTTCGCGTAATTTACGAGAAGAATAACTGACGGCAATATTCCTCCGGATAAAATCGGAGGATTTGCATATTATTATGAACTGTACCCCTTCGCGGGACAGTATCGGAGGTAATTTTTATGTCAACAAATCAAAAGAAAATCCAAAAGCTGACGGTTTTATCCGTCCTTGCCGCAATCACGGCGATAGTGGCGTTCATTCCCCTTAAAACGCTGGGTCTTGAAATCACCTTTACGATGATTCCGGTCGCGGTCGGCGCAATTCTGTACGGTCCGTCCGGCGGCGCCGTACTCGGCGGCGTTTTCGGTGTTATTTCCTTTCTTCAGTGCCTCGGGTACAGCCCTTTCGGCGCCACGCTTCTCGGAATAAACCCGCTGCTGATGGTTATTGTCTGCATACCCACAAGAATTCTCGCCGGATTTTTGGCGGGCGTGATTTACAAGGCGCTGCGGAAATCTTTTAAATCGGATATACCTGCGCTTTTATCGGCGTCGCTTGCCGCTCCGGTTTTCAACACCCTTTTCTTTATGGCGGCTTTAGTGCTTTCGTTTTACAATACCGATACCATTCAGACACTGGCCGAAAAGCTCGGCGCGGCGAATCCGTTTATGTTTGTCGTCCTCTTTGTCGGTATAAACGGCCTTGTGGAAATAATCTGCGGCTTTGTTGTGGCGTTTCCCTGCGCCAAGGCTCTTTCAAAATACCTGAAGCTGTAATTTTTCAGGTTTTCAATAAATTCGCTTAAACAAAAAAGTCCGGTTATCCGGACTTTTTTGTTTGTCATTTATTTACCGCACGGTTTCAAGTCCGCCGGTTTTGATTTTTTTTACCCTGCCGGGAAGAAGATACGCAAACGGATAAGCAACCGCGCATAGAATAAGTGCGGCGTAAATATCGACTATCGAGTGCTGCTTCAAAAAGACGGTGGAGATACTGATAAGCACCGTAAGCGGCACAAGCACCGCCTGAAATTTAAAGCTGCGCAGCTTTTTGCAGTTCCATGTGGTGAAAAGCACCGCGAAGGAGCCTATAACATGAAGTGATGGACAGACATTGGTATTAGTATCGAAATTGTAAAGCGCCTTTACTATATCAACACAGAAATTATCCCTCGCGAACTCGGTCGGACGGAGATTCTGACAGGTTGGATAAACAAGGTAAATCACCGTTGTAACCGTGTAGGTTATCATTATAAAATACATCAATTTTTTAAACGCCGGAATATCATACAGTCCCGTATATACATGTATGCCGAAAAGAAACGCAAACCAGAAATAATACGGGAAGACAAAAAACTCGCAGAAAGGTATTTTCGCGTCAAAAGCCACTTCAACCGGATGATATGTAAGATTAAGCCCGCGCTCGAGCAGCCAGAAGGTAAGCCCGTAAACCGGCCAGTATATAAGCAGCAGCAAATGCCTGTACTCCGGAGAATTGAGATTCCACGGTCTTAAATTTTTATAGTTTACCATATACGCAGTCTACATCCTTAAGCACATAATTTCGGATAGCCTCAACCGCACAGGCGGGGAAATCGCTTTTCAGGGTCTCTGACATCCGACTAAGCCGCTCGCTGTCCTCAAGGCAGTCGCACACGGCGTCGCACAGCTCTGTTACCGTGCCGCGCATATCCGCTCCCCCGCCCTTTAGGAAAAATTCGTAGTTCCTCGTCTCACAGCCTGGAACGGCGTTTATGAAAAGCATGGGGAGTCCCTTTACGGCGGCTTCTGTGGTGCTGAGTCCTCCCGGCTTTGTAAGTATGAGATCCGCCGCGTCCATATAAAGCGGCATTTTTGCGGTATAGCCTATTATCCGCAGGTTTTCAGGCTGCGGATATTTTGTAAGCGTTTTATAAAGCCTTGTATTATTGCCGCATATCACTACCAGAACCGAATCCGGCGGCATCTGGTACGGCAGGCATTCCGCGAGCGCTTTAATAGGCCCGCAGCCCATGCTTCCGCACATCAGAAGTACTGTTTTTCTGTCGGCGGGAAGCGAAAGCTCCGATTTCGCGGTTTCAGGGTCTTCCTTGCCGTAAAAAGCTATACGCACCGGTATTCCGGTAGGTATCAGCTTGGAACGCGGAATACCGTTCGCCGCAAATTCGTCTATAAGTTTTTTATGAGGGATAAAATACGCGTCAAGCGCGGTCTGGTTTACGCCGGGCGAGCAGGTGTAGTCCGTCGCCACAAAATAGGTCTTTATGCCGCACCTGCGCCGCTTTTTAAGCTCTGTCATCATCATCGCTGAAAAAACGTGGGTGCAGAGCACCGCGTCATAACTGCTGCCGGCGAGAAATTCCTCAAGAGAATCGCAGCCCTTGATGACAAGCTCATATATTAACGACTCGTCCCCCTCTTTAGGCGGATGATTTTCCTCGTATCTGTAACTCACGCCGAACAGCTTCGGCATTTTCCGGTAAATGAAAACATGACCCTTGCTTATTATTTTTGACTTTTCCGGCGACCAGAACGCGAGCGCGTCCTTGATATCACATTCATCGCCGAAGCTCTCGAAATATTCCTTTACCGCTTTTGCCGCCGAATTATGCCCCTCGCCGGTATTGCATGATAAAATCAGGAACCGCAATTATTTCTCTCCTCCCGTTTTAACAGTCTGTCCCTGAACCGTATAAGATGCGGACGGTTATACCGCTGAATAAGTATAAACGGAATATTTCCGGCTATAAAAACCGCCGTAAGAATTATTCCTATATAATTTTTCCAGATAAGATAAATCCCGATTGCCAGAAAGCAGAGCCCGTAATGAACGCACTCCGCCACACAGGTCTCCTTTATCAGCGCAGTAACACTGTCGCTGGTATTCCCCGGCGACACACGTTTCGGTAACATATCACGCATTATCCTGCTCATATCGGGCAAACGTGTTTTCCACACCTTTATGCCTATACGTTCGTATATCCTGCCGCCTTTTTCCCATACGTACACCGCATACGGGAACTTTTTCTCGCAGAACCAGCTTCTCGGAAGCGACTCGCCGATATAATGAGCGAGAATGCCTATGATAGCCGCATATACAACGCTCGACAAAAGTTTCATTCTATCATCCTATCGTGTTGTTGGTGAACTTATAATATGATACCATAAATTTATGAATCTATCAACACCGAAAATTACTGTAAACACCAAAATGCCCCGAAACAGGCATTTCGACTTGAAAACTTATTCAAAAAAAGGTATAATATGTATTGTTTGCTGTTTTTCCCTCATAATAAGCATGGAGGGAGAAAAAATGAACAGCAACAGCAAAGAGAACAACAGCAAAGCAACCGAACGTTCCGAGGTGCTTGACGAGATAAAAGAGACAGGCTCTGTTTCCGCGTCCGACGGCAAGCACAAAATACACTGTCTTACCATAATAGGCGAAATAGAGGGTCACAGCGTTCTGCCCGAGCAGAACAAAACCACAAAGTATGAGCATATGATTCCACAGCTTGTGGCCGTTGAGGAGAGCCGGGATATTGACGGTCTGCTTATCATTCTAAATACGGTGGGCGGAGACGTGGAAGCGGGGCTCGCCATTGCCGAGCTGATTTCGGGAATGAAAAAGCCCACCGTTTCCTTTGTCTTGGGCGGCGGACATTCAATAGGCGTTCCGCTGGCGGTTTCCGCCAAAAGGTCATACATCGCGCCGTCCGCCACAATGACGATACATCCTGTAAGGACTACCGGTCTTGTAATAGGCGTGCCGCAGATGATGAACCACTTTGCCCGTATGCAGGCGAGGATTACCGATTTTGTGGTAAGGAACTCGTCCATAACCGCCGAGCGCTTTACCGAGCTTATGATGAACACCGGTGAAATGGTGACCGACGTCGGTTCGGTGCTGTCCGGCGAAAAAGCGGTAAGCGAAGGACTTATTGACAGCATAGGCACGCTCAGCACGGTAATTGACGGGCTTTACAGACTGATTGACGAAAGCTGAGCCGGAAACGGCAGCGCGCGGCGCTGCCATATGTACATAAAAAACAGTATCCAGCCTTAAATTCAAAATATACGAACATCAAACAAAACAATACATATCAAGGAGAGTAAAAATGGCAGCGTCAAAAAAAGGCGGAAGACCGCGCTCAAGCGCAACCGCCACAAAAATGCAGAACAGATCGGAAGCGAAGGAAACGGCGGCGGGCAGAAGACAGCTTTTATCCGTAATCTGGTTCGCGGTAGCGGTATTCCTGCTCTTTATAGTATTTATCAGGGGGCAGAACGTATGGCTCGCGATACATAATTTTATTTTCGGTGTTTTCGGAGTTACCGCCTATTTCTATCCGTTTCTGCTCGGAGCGGTCGCGGTGCTTGTAGCCGCCGACAAAATCGGAGGCTCGATAAACGCAAAAATAATCGAATCCGGCATACTTGTTATTTTGATAGGAGCAGCAGTGGACATATTCGTAAAGCATGACACAGCTCTTTCCTTCTGGCAGCACCTTACCGAAGCGTACAAAGCCGGCATAAACCTGAAAAGCGGCGGATTTCTCGGCGCCCTTATCGGTCAGCCGCTGTATCTCGCCTTCGGAAAGACCGGCGCGGCTATTACGGTTATACTGCTTATTTTCGTATTTATTATGATAATAACCGGAACCACGCTCGTTTCGCTTTTCAAAACCGTAGCAAAGCCCGTGAAATCGATATCTGAGCAGGCGGAAACCGCTTATCAGAGCCGTATCGACCGTATGACAGAAGAAAAAGAGGAAAGAACGCTTAAAGTGCTTAAGGGCTTTAATGTTGATATTCCGGTTGACGATATCCCCGAAAAACGCACCCACGGTGCGGAAACTCTGGACGAAAAGCAGAAAAAGGTTATTTCCGCCTATTACGCCGGAGCCGACGAGCCCGCGAAGCCTGCCGGTGCCGAGCATAAGGAGCCTGTAAAAACCGAAGAGCGCAAGGATATCGACAGCGCGCTCAAAGCCGCGAGAGAAGAAGCGCTCAACGAAAAGGAAAGCGTCAAAGCTGCGGAAAAGCCGACGGAAAAGACCGATGTAAAGGCTGAAACCGAAAAATTCACCGAGCACCTGCTTGAAAACGAGACGCAGTCCGAAGGGTACAAATTCCCGCCGCTCAGTCTTCTCAAGCCGTCCGAGCGCCGGAACGCGGCCGCCCTTTCCGCCGAGCTTGACAGCACCGCCGAACATCTTGTGGAAACGCTTAAGAGCTTCGGCGTTGAGACAAGAATAGTTGATATCAGCCGCGGGCCTACCGTAACGAGATACGAGCTTCAGCCAAGCGCCGGAGTTAAAATCAGCAAAATAACCAACCTTGCCGACGATATAGCGCTTAATCTGGCGACTGCCGGAGTTCGCATTGAGGCTCCTATTCCCAACAAGGCGGCGGTCGGAATAGAGGTGCCGAACAAGGCGAGCGCGGTAGTGGAAATCAGAGGAATACTTGAGTCGCCCGAATTTACATCTTCAAAAAGCAAGCTGACGGTAGCTTTAGGCCGGGACATAGGCGGAAACGTAGTTATAACCGACATTGCAAAAATGCCGCACGGTCTTATAGCCGGTGCCACAGGTTCCGGTAAATCGGTCTGCATAAATTCACTAATAATAAGCCTGCTTTACAAGGCTACGCCTGACGAGGTAAAGCTCTTAATGATAGACCCGAAGGTGGTTGAGCTCGGCATATACAACGGTATACCCCACCTTCTCGTGCCGGTCGTAACAGACCCGAGAAAGGCTTCGGGCGCGCTCGGCTGGGCGGTAAGCGAGATGGAAAAGCGCTAT
The DNA here is from genome assembly GCA_944376655.1 of uncultured Clostridia bacterium. Taxonomy (GTDB): domain Bacteria; phylum Bacillota; class Clostridia; order Oscillospirales; family Acutalibacteraceae; genus UBA737. The sequence goes on along the minus strand of CALWDJ010000007.1, from coordinate 42,041 downwards.
AAGATGTTCGCTGACAGGGGCGTGCGCGACCTCGCAGGCTACAACCGCTTTGTCGAAAATCTCGGCGACCCCGAGGTGCTTAAAATGCCCCACATCGTGATAATAATAGACGAGCTTGCCGACCTTATGATGACCGCTCCCAACGAGGTCGAAGACTCCATAAACAGAATTGCCGCAAAAGCACGTGCCGCCGGTATGCACCTGATAATCGCCACGCAGAGACCGTCGGTAGACGTTGTGACGGGCGTTATCAAGGCGAATATCCCGACGAGAATCGCTTTCGCGGTTTCCTCACAGATAGACAGCCGCACCATACTCGATTCCGCCGGAGCGGAAAAGCTGCTCGGCAGGGGCGATATGCTTTTCAGTCCGGTAGGCTCCACAAAGCCGCGCCGCATACAGGGCTGCTTTGTAAGCGATGACGAGGTAGAAGCGGTTGTAGAATACATAAAGGGCGACCACAAGGCCGATTATGACGATGATGTAATGGTGGAAATCGAGCGTCAGGCGGCGGTTGAGAAAAAGCAGAAGACCGGACTTGCCGAGGACGGCCCCGATGAGGATCCGATGCTTACGGACGCTATCAGGGTAGTTGTGGAAAGCGGACAGGCGTCAACCTCGCTTCTGCAGCGCAAGCTGAAGCTCGGCTACGCGAGAGCCGCAAGAATAGTTGACGAAATGGAGCAGCGCGGCGTCGTAGGACCTTACGAGGGCTCAAAGCCGCGCAAGGTGCTTATAACAAAGGAACAGCTTATGGAGCGCGAGGCAGCGGGTGCAGATGAGACAGCGGAATAAAAAATCAGTACGCTTTATTGCGGCGGCGTGTTTTTTCACCGCCGCAATCTTCATACTCGCCTTTTACAGAGGCGTTTTCGGAGACCGCCTGCAAAGGGTGTTCAATCCTGCCGCACCGGACACATCAAGGGATTTCGTGAAAGTCCTCGATGTCGGTCAGGCGGACAGTATTCTTATTTATTCAAACGGTTATTCGCTGCTTATCGACGCGGGGCTGCCCTCCTCGGGAGAGGATATTTCTTCAGAGCTTGACGCAGCCGGCATTAAAGCGCTCGACGCGGTTATAATAACCCACATTCATTCCGACCACGCCGGCGGCATTGAATACATAGCGGACAGATATGAAATCGACAATCTAATTCTGCCTGAACCGCCCTATGACGGAGAGGCAGACACCGAGGTTATGAGCGCGCGAAATTCAGTAGCGGAAAACGGCGGAAATATTTATACCGCTGTGCAGGGAATGAATTTCACGATAGGCGAGTTTGAAATAACAGTACTCGCGAGCTACGGCGATATGTCTGACGAAAACGACCGCTCGGTAATAGTTATGGCAAAGGTTCAGGACCTTGAATTTCTCTTTACGGGTGACGCGGGAAGCAAAGCCGAGGAACAGCTGCTCGACGAGCACATCGATGTAAGCTGCGATGTGCTAAAAGTCGGTCATCACGGAAGCTCTACGGCGACCTCCGACGAATTTCTCGCGAAAGCGGCTCCGGAATACGCGGCTATATCCGTAGGCGAGGACAATATTTATTCGCACCCGTCCGAAGAAGTGGTTTCGGCTCTTGAGTACCGCGGCGCCGAAATATTCCGCACCGATACCGACGGCGATATAACATTTCTGATTGAAAACGGCGAAATAGTCACCGAAACCGAAAAGACAGAGGAATGATACCATGATATACACTCTTACCTTCAATCCGGCGCTCGACTATGTAATGCGGTTCGATAAAATAGTGCCGGGCAGCGTATGCCGCTCTGTATACGAGGAAATAACCGCCGGCGGGAAAGGAATAAACGTCTCGGTCGTATTAAGGGAGCTGGGGCTTTCCTCCACCGCTCTCGGCTTTACAGCCGGCTTTACCGGAGAGCACATTGAGCGTCTGCTTTTGGAAAAAGGTATAAAATGCGACTTTATCCGGCTTGACAGCGGATTTTCACGCATAAACGTAAAGCTGAAATCAGACAGCGAAACCGACCTTAACGCGAGGGGACCCGAAATACCCGACGAAAAAATAAAGCTGCTGTTTGAAAAGCTCTCCCGCCTTGAAAGCGGAGATATGTTAGTGCTTGCAGGAAGCGTGCCTGACACTCTTCCGCCTGACATATACGAAAAAATACTGGCTATGCTGTCGGGAAAAGGCGTGCGCTTTACGGTGGACGCTACCGGAAGCCTACTTATGAACGTGCTTAAATACAAACCGTTTCTTATAAAGCCCAATAATTTCGAGCTTGGAGAGCTTTTCGGCGTCAGAGCCGACACAGATGGGGAAATCGAGAAATATGCGCGCCGTCTCAAAGCGCTCGGCGCCGTGAATGTCCTTGTATCTATGGCGGAAAAGGGCGCCATGCTTATCGACGCGAACGACAAATGCCACAGAATATCCGCTGCAAAGGGAAAAGCGGTAAATTCGGTAGGCGCGGGCGACTCTATGGTGGCAGGGTTTCTCGCCGCGACAGAAAGCGGCAAGGATTACGGCTGTGCTTTAAGGCTCGGCTCGGCGGCAGGCAGCGCCACCGCGTTTTCGGAGGGTCTCGCTTCCGCCAAAGAAATTAAAAGTATTCTTGAATCAAAATACGGATTAGAAAATTAAGCAAAAAATTAACCGACGGCAGGTGCAAAAACTGCCGCCGGTATTTTTGTTATATCACATTGTGCCTCCGAGACCGAAGCTGACCGAAAGCGCCTTATCGACAAGACCCATTGAGTCTGTATCAAGACTGCCCATCTTTTCTTTAAGCCGCTGCTTATCTATCGTCCTGACCTGTTCGAGAAGCACTATGGAATCCTTGGCAAGGCCGCAGCCGTCGGCATTGACCGATATATGTGTGGGCAGGTTGGTTTTATCCCGCTGACTTGTTATAGCGGCGGCTATTACAGTAGGACTGTAACGGTTCCCCACGTCGTTCTGTATGATAAGTACAGGTCTGACGCCGCCTTGCTCGGAGCCGACCACCGGACTTAAATCAGCATAGTAAATTTCTCCGCGCTTGATATTCATTTTTATTTCACACTCCGATTTGATTTTGGCGACGGAAAATAAATCCGTCAGGCTATTTATATTTTTGCCTGTCTTCCCTTAAAATAATCAAAATTGTTCAACATTACACAACATACTATGATAAAAACGCGGCGAGTGTGAAAGCCGCGTGTCATAGTATAAAAAAAGAGCCGTTTTTTTAACAGCTCTTTTCTTATTTTTACAGTTAAAGCGAATACGTTTTATATGTTTCGCCGTTTTCAAGATTTTTCCATATAAAAATCCCGTCTTCAAGCGTTATATAGCTGTGCGGACTATCCTGCTTGGGTATCGACACCGAGCCAGGATTTATGCAGACATAGCTTTTATGCTCGGTACAGACCGGAATATGGGTATGCCCGTGAAGAAGCACGTCTCCCGAGCATAACGGAGGAAGCCTGTCCTCATTGTAGATATGCCCGTGCGTGGCGTAAATAATTCTGCCGCCGCTCTCAAGCACTCCGTAGTCCGCCAGCAGCGGAAAGTCCAGCACCATCTGGTCAACCTCGGTATCGCAGTTGCCTCTCACGCAGAATATTCTGTTCCTGAGCGGATTGAGCATTGAAATCACGCTTTTCGGAGCGTACTCGCGCGGCAGGTCGTTGCGCGGGCCGTGATAAAGTATGTCGCCGAGCAGCATAAGCCTGTCGGCCTTTTCTATCTCAAACGCCTCAAGCATCATACGGCAGTAATATGCCGAGCCGTGTATATCCGAAGCTATAAAAAATTTCATACGTCTTGCACCTCACCCGAAAATCAGAAAATATCCGAGCACCGCCGCGCCCAGAACTATCCTGTACCAGCCGAATGCCGAAAAATCGTGTCTGCGCACATAACCCATAAGGAACTTTATTGCCGCGAGCGAAACCAAAAACGCCGTAATCATTCCGGCCGCAAGCACCGCCGCCTCCGCGCCTGTAAAGCTGAAGCCGAATTTCAGCAGCTTTATAAGGCTCGCGCCGAACATTACCGGCACCGCGAGATAAAAGCTGAATTCTGCCGCCGTTACCCTTGAAACGCCTATTATTATAGCGCCGAGTATGGTCGAGCCGCTGCGCGAGGTACCGGGGACCAGCGACAGAGCCTGAAAAAGTCCTATCGCTAAGACAATCTGATAGGATATCTGCGAAATACCGTTATATCTCGGCGTTTTGGAACGGTTGCGACGCTCAATCACTATGAAAAGCACGCCGTACACTATAAGCGCCGCCGAAACGACTATATAATTATGAAGATATTTGTCAAGAACATCGTCAAACGGGATACCGATTACCGCCGCAGGCAGCATGGCGACTATAACCTTAAACCACATATCCATTATGTCTTTTTTTATAAGGCCGCCGCCTTTTGTTATGTAGCTGTATCCCTTTGTTTTATCAAGCGTGAACGGCCAGAGCTTTTTCCAGAATATCACTACCACCGCGAGTATGGCGCCCAGCTGAATCACTACATTGAACATCTCCATAAACTCTTCACTCATATCAAGACGGATAAACTCATCCGCGAGAATAAGATGTCCCGTGCTGCTGATGGGCAGCCACTCGGTAATACCCTCTATTATACCTAAAATAATTGATTTGATGATATCTGACATAAAAGCCCCCTGTTGCCGACCGTAAGAAAATGCCGGCTTATCTGCCGGCTATTTCCTTATAAAGCCTGATGTATGCGTTCGCGGAAACGCCCCAGCTGTTATCGCACTCCATAGCGCGTTTTCTCAGTATATCCCAGCCGTCCTTGTCCTGATAGCCCGCAAAGGCGCGCCATACGGTCTCTTCCATCTCGTGAGCGTTGTAATTCCTGAAGGTGAAACCGTTTCCGCAGCCGTCTCCGCTGTCGGAAATAGTATCGTTGAGTCCTCCGGTTTCTCTCACTATCGGAATCGTGCCGTATCTCAGCGCCACCATCTGAGCAAGACCGCAGGGCTCGCTCTGACTCGGCATAAGGAACATATCCGCTCCCGCATATATTTTATGCGCGAGCTGCGGATTAAATCCCAGTTTAAGACCGACTTTATCCGGATATTTTGCCGCCATCTCATGGAAGAAGGTCTCAAATTCCCATTCACCCGAGCCTAACACGGCAAACTGCAGGTCAGCTCTTAAAAGCTCCTCGAAAACACGTTTGACAAGATCGAGTCCCTTATGCTTCACAAGGCGAGTGACCATTCCGATAAGCGGAGCCCCGTCCTTTTCGGGAAGCCCCAGCTCTCTTTGCAGCATTTTTTTATTATAAGCCTTATTTCCTATATCGTCAACACCGTAATTCTTGAAAATAAGATTATCGGTTTCAGGATTGTAAACGTCGTAGTCTATGCCGTTAACTATTCCGGTCAGCTTATAGGTAAACTGCTTTAGTATATTGTCAAGCCCGTGCGAATAATACGGGTCGAGTATCTCCCGCGCGTAGGTCGGTGACACGGTTGTAACCTTGTCCGCGCACTGGATAGCGCCCTTCATGAAGTTGACGCAGTCATCGTACTCAATTATGCTCTCAGACTCATACGGGATTCCGAGCACATCGCCGTTAAGCTCCTTGCCGTATTTTCCCTGATACTGAATATTATGAATGGTAAATACGGTTTTAATGTTACTGTACGGCTCACTGCCGCGGTACATGGTATTGAGATACACCGGAACCAGTGCCGTCTGCCAGTCGTTGCAGTGAATGATGTCCGGTGTAAAGCCGATATGCGGAATTATATCAAGCACCGCGCGCGAGAAGAAAGCGAACCTCTCCGCGTCGTCATAATGGCCGTACAGCCCGTCCCTCTTGAAATAATACTGATTGTCTATAAAATAGTATATTACACCGTCCATATGCGCCTCGAATATACCGCAGTACTGACGCCGCCACGCCACCGAAACCGTTATGCTCGTGATAAAGGTCATTTTAGCGCGCATTTCCTCTGAAATGCAGCCGTAAAGCGGCATAACCACACGGCAGCCTATAAGTCTGCGGCGAAGCGCCTTGGGCAGCGCTCCCGCCACGTCGGCAAGTCCTCCTGACATCGCAAATGGGAATGCCTCGCTTGAAGCATATAAAACTTTCATTTTTTTCTCCGTTCTGCTGATTTACAGCTGATTTTAAAGTATCTGATTTTTCTTTACAAAGACACACCTGTCCGATCTGCCGCGCAGAACCATATTCTCTCCTATAACGGCATTTTTGTCCGCAATGACATTATCTATAGCGGCACCGCTGCTAACAACTGTTTCCTGCATAAGAATACAGTTTTCCACAACCGCGTCTTTTTCGACCGTAACGCCTCTGAACAGTATACTGTTCCTTACCGTTCCGTTTATAACACAGCCGTCAGCCACTATGCTGTTTGTGACATCGGCCTTTGTACCGTAGCGCGTAGGCATATCGTCACGGGTTTTTGTAAAGATAGGTCGTTCGGTTTTGAAAAGCTGTCTGCGTATATTTGAATCAAGCAGCGCCATATTGGCGTTATAGTATGCATTGGTTCCGTCAAGCACCGCAATAAATTCCTTATGTTCAAAACCGTATATCTTAAGTTTTCCGGTCATACATGCCAGAACATCCCTTGTAAAGCTCAGCGCTCCCGAAGAATAGCCTTCATTTATCAGCTTAAGAAGAACATCGCGCGAAATCACCGCGACCCCTGCATAAAATGCGTTGGTACCGTCAGCCTCAATCTCAAAATCTATGCTCTCGATTTTTTTGTTCCTTCCCACATTAAGAAACATTATATCGGCGTTGTTGCGGGGCGCTTTGCCTTTGTGATAAGCAAGCGTAACGTCCGCCTTCTTATCGATATGGCTTTCCACGGCGGCGCTTATATCTATATTTGCGATAGTATCGGCATTGCATAAAACAATGTAATCCGCGCCGCAGCGCTCTATATAATCAGTGGCGCCGTAAAGCGCGTCAAGCGTACCGTTATAACGCTTCGTGCCGCTTGTAAGGAAAGGCGGAAGCAGATAAATACCTCCGTTTTTACGGTCGAGGTCCCAGTATACACCGCTTCCTATATGGTCCATAAGGGAACGGTAATTTTCCTTTATAATGACCCCTACGCTTGAAACTCCGGCATTGACAAGATTTGAAAGCGTAAAGTCTATAAGACGGTAGCGCGCGCCGAAGGGCACCGATGCCATTGAACGCATCGCAGTTAACTTTTTCATAAGGGAATCGTTTATATTGGCAAAAACAATTCCAGCGACAGCAGACGCTCTCATATTTTCTCCCCCTCTCCGATATTTCCGGTTATCATTTTTTTGGGGCCAACCTTTGCCTGCTTGCCTACTGTAAGCCCCGCGCCTATAACGGTTATGCCCCAGTCCTTTGTACCTGATACCGCAGGGTCGGTTCCGATCTCCGCTCCCTCACTGACAATAACATTTTCCGCGATTATCGAATATCTTACCTTTGCGCCTTTTTTTATCACGGCTCCGGGCATCACAAGCGAATACTCGACAGACGCTCCCTTTTCCACTGTGACATTTTCAAACAGAACCGAATAATCTATTGCTCCGGATACCTCACAGCCGTCCGTTATAAGCGAATTTTCAACCTTGGCGGTAGATGAAATATACTGCGGCGGCATACCTGTCGTGCGGGAGTATATGCGCCAGTTATGGTCGGCAAGATTGAGATCTATCTTGGGATTGAGCAAATCGAGATTAGCCTCCCACAGCGAGTCCACCGTACCTACGTCCTTCCAGTAGTCGTTAAAGCGGTAAACCTTCATAAGCTCGCCGGCTTCAAGCATCGCCGGTATTACATTCTTTCCGAAATCGTTTGAGGAATCCGGATTCTCCTCGTCCTCCGTAAGGTACTTTTTGAGCTTATCCCAGCTGAACACATATATTCCCATGGAAGCAAGATTGCTTTTCGGCTTTGCCGGCTTCTCCTCAAATTCGTATATCGTACCGTCCTCTCTTGTGTTCATTATTCCGAATCTGCTCGCCTCCTCAGGCTCCACCTCAAGCACGGCTATCGTGCAGGCGGCGCCTGTTTCCGAGTGCTGATTTATCATTTTGGAATAATCCATTTTATAAATATGGTCGCCCGAAAGAATAAGCACATACTCCGGATTATACCGCTCTATAAACTCAAGGTTCTGGTATATGGCGTTAGCTGTTCCCTTGTACCAATTTCCTCCGTGCTGGCCCTGATACGGCGGCAGTATATGTACTCCGCCGCTTGAACGGTCGAGATCCCACGGCTTGCCCGAGCCTATATAATCATTAAGCTCAAGCGGCTTGTACTGCGTAAGGATACCGACCGTGTCAATTCCGGAGTTGACACAGTTTGAAAGAGGAAAGTCAATAATACGGTATTTTCCGCCGTACGGAACGGCGGGCTTTGCGATTTTACTTGTCAGAACGCCGAGTCTGCTGCCTTGTCCGCCTGCAAGGAGCATTGCTACACATTTTTTGCTGTTCAAAATTAACACTCCTGACCTTTTATTTTTCAGAGACTTTAAAATAATATTAAATCAAAGCTCCGTTTATTACTTTTTTTCGCGCTGACCCGCCTTTCTCTGGTGGGGAACCCTGTAAAAGCTGACCGACATAGCCGGTATGCTTATGCTTATCGAATTGTCATATCCGTGCATAGGCACCTTCTCGCTCTTTACGCTCACCGCAGTTTCCTCAGTAGTTCCGCCGTAATTCACACTGTCAGAGCAGAATATGCGCCGGTAGCTGCCTTTTTTCGGAACACCTATGCGGTAATTTTCCCGCGCGACCGGTACGAAATTGCAGACCGTTATAATCTCATTTCCGGATTTATCTATACGTCTGAAAGCGATTATACTCTGCGTATTGTCGTCGTTTGATATCCAGTTGAAGCCGTCCCACGAATAGTCTATCTCCCAGAATTCCGGATTTTTGAAATAGAATTTATTAAGCTCCGCCACATACTGCTGCATACGCTTATGCATATCATAGTCAAGCAGCATCCAGTCAAGCTCCTTCTGATAGTTCCACTCGGTGAACTGCGCGAACTCCTGACCCATAAACAGCAGCTTTTTGCCCGGATGCGCCGTCATATAAGCGTAAAAAGCGCGCAGCGAGGCAAACTTCATCTCGTACTCACCGGGTATTTTCTCTATCATCGAGCACTTTCCGTGCACTACCTCGTCATGCGAAATCGGCATTATGAAGTTTTCGGAAAAGGCGTAGAAGAATGAAAACGTAAGACAGTCGTGATTGTCTTTCCTGAAATACGGGTCAAGCGACATATAACGGAGCATATCGTTCATCCAGCCCATATTCCACTTGAAATTAAATCCGAGCCCTCCGTCCTGCGGCGGCTTCGTGACCAGCGGCCACGCCGTAGACTCCTCAGCTATCATCATAACCGAAGGATTTGCCGCGAATACTGCGGTATTCATATCTTTAAGGAACGCCACTGCCTCAAGATTTTCCTTTCCGCCGTAGGAATTGGGTATCCACTCCCCGTTCTGCCTGCCGTAGTCAAGATAAAGCATTGACGCGACCGCGTCTACCCTCAAACCGTCCGCGTGGTACTCCTTAACCCAGTATACCGCGCTTGAAATAAGGAAGTTTCTTACCTGCGGCTTTCCGTAATCGAAAACCACGGTGCCCCATTCTTTGTGCTCGCCCTTTCTCGGGTCGGCGTACTCATAGCACGGCGTTCCGTCAAACCTGTAAAGTCCGAACCCGTCTCTGGGGAAATGCGCCGGTACCCAGTCAAGTATAACCCCTATACCGCTGCGGTGCATTATATCCACAAATTTCTTGAAATCGTCCGGACTGCCGTAACGTGAGGTCGGCGCAAAGTAACCGGACACCTGATATCCCCACGAGCCCTCATACGGATACTCGGTAACCGGCATAAGCTCCACATGGGTATAATTCATTTTTTTAAGATACTTTGAGAGCTCATTGGCAAGCGTTACGTAATCGTAGGTGTTTCCGTCTGAAAATCTTTTCCACGAGCCGGCGTGAACCTCATAAATATTTACGGGTGATTCGTAAATATTTTTACTTTTCTGTGCCTCAAGCCACTCGCCGTCATTCCATACATACTCTGACCCGTATATCTTTGAAGCGTTTGCCGGCGCAGTCTCGAAATGCCTCGCGTAAGGGTCGGACTTAAGCACCGTCATACCGTCGGGTCCGGTTATGGCGTATTTATAGGAGTCAAACTTTTTAGCGCCCTTGATTTTCGCCTCCCATATTCCGTTACCGCACTGCTTCATCGGGTTTGCTTCATTATCCCATCCGTTGAAGTCTCCCGCAACGCTGACCGCCGAAGCGCCCGGCGCCCAGACCCTGAAGGTTACCGAGCCGTTTTTCTCAAATGAGCCGAAATACCTGTACGCCTCCGACGTTATACCCGACGAGAAATTATTGTAAAAGTCCTTCATTCTGCACCTCTTCTTCCGTTTGCGCGGCAGTGCAGCCGCACAGCCCTTGCCGCGTAAAATATATATTCTTAATTTATTATATCAATTCAATCTTAATTTTTCAAGATATTTTTGTTAAAACTCTGAAACAAACAAAAAACTTTATCGTCTGTATTTGTTTAGTTTCAACAAATAACGACATATAATCAGCTATAATAAAACTTATTTCGCTCTTTTTCAGGAAATTAATCAAAATTATTATAAAAAACGCGGCCTGATATTTATAGGTATCAGACCGCGTTGTTTCAGTCATTTTCCGTTTGAGTTATAGTTTTTTTAAGGTTTTCGCGCTGTTTTATATTGAGCTCCCCGTCAGAAAATACAGACGAATAGGAAAACAGAACATATCCTGCCGTATCGCCGTTATCACGGCATATTTCCGCCTGTCTCGCTATAATATCGTCCGAGGTTCCCCATTCCTCACTGTCCGGCTGCTGGTCGGTTCCGGTTTTATAGAACGCGAGACCGATTTTAAGCTGTGCGCCCTTACCGCATGACGCCATTTGAGTCCACTGCTCAAGAAGATTCCCGAATTTATATTCATCGTCAGGATAAGAAAAGCCGAAATATAGCTGAGGAATAATACAGTCGACACAGCCGCTTTCAATCCAGCTTTTAACATCCGCGAAAAGCCGGCTGTAATTATTTTCAACCGACGCCGCCGGACTTACCGAAAAAACAGTATCCTTGCTGTGGAACTTCACGGCGGTATACACTCCGGAAATCAGAGCGTTTACATTGGCGCGCCGCCAGTCGTCAAGCGGGAGAGGATTTTCGGATTCTCCGGTATATTTCTCATAGCTCTGCCCGTCAAGCTCAGGGTCATCGGACGGATAAAAATAATCGTCGAAATGAATGCCGTCCACATCATATTTTTCCAGTATCTCGCGCACACCGTCTATAACAAGCTCCCTGACCTCGTATTCAGCGGGGTTTAAGTATATTCCCGAGCATTTAAGCACATTGACGTCGTTATCGGTATTGTCGTCGGTAAGCCATATGTACGCCGGAGACTGAGGGTCAAGCGCCGTAATATCCTCAGACCCGCTCTGCACCCTGTAAGGATTTATCCATGCATGCACCTTTATTCCGCGTTCATGGGATTTCTCGGTTATGTATTCAAGCGGATCATAATCCAGTTCCCTTGCGGCAGCGGTCTGCGGGAAAAATTCAGACTTGTAAAGCGAGTCGCAGAACGCCCTTACATGAACGTAAATTTCATCTGTACCGACCGATTCGCAGTTATCAAGCGCCTTATCAAATTCTGCTTTAAACCCGTTCCCGCTTTTAAGCATTGAGTTAATCTCACTGTATGAAATCCATATGCCGGCTGAAGCCCTGCCGGAATAATCCGCTGCTTTTTCGCCGTACGATGAATCGCCGCCGTCCTTACCCGCCGGAGTACAGCCGTTAAGCAGCGCGAGGTACAGGCAGAGCAGCGTTATTATGATTTTCTTCACTTTATCACCGCTTTCAGAACTGCTTTTGTTTTTAAACAGATTCCCTGTAATAAACCGTAAATCCTCCCGCCGAAAAGCTGCCGGACGAGGAAATCTCAAGCGACATTTTATTTACAGACGGCATTTCCGGTATCAGCTTTAAGGTTTTAAGACCGCCGCCGTTCTCCGTAATATCCCCGTGAAGCATATTGCCGTTAAGCACTATTTCTGTCTGCCCGTCAGACTCAAAGGCGAGAAATACGCTCTGAATATGCTTGCCTTTACCGATATTGCCGAGTCTGTAATGCTTTGTGACCGCGCGGCTGTAAAAAGAGAAATCCTCAAAAATCAAGCCGTCCTCCCCCTCTGATACCAGAGTGTCGGTATTTCCGCCGAGTCCCGCCGAATACATCGCCATACCACCGAGGCTCACGCACAAAAAGCAGATTTCGCCGCTGTTCACAAATACGCCGACCGGTGAAATCTCACCGAAGTTCCAGATATAGCATACCGGGCTTTCCGCGTCTGAACCGCAATCAATTATAACCGCTTTGCTTCCCGATATCAATATGTAATGATTTCCGTATATAGCAGCATAAGCCTTTTCTTTCGCTTTCGTCCTGAGAAAATCGCCGACCGGAGAGGACAGCTTTGATATTTTGTTTGAAGAAACGTTAAGAGAATATACCGCTTTGTCACTTCCGAGCCAGACTGGTCTGTCGGCGTATACGGCGCAGGTTTCTTTTGCCGCGCAGCCTGTGTCGGCGCTTATCCGCTTGACCGTAAACGAGTCGGCGTTATAAAACGTTGAGCTGTCGTCCGCGAGCAATGAGGTGGTATTGATTTTTCCGCCTTCCTTGATTTTAAGCAGGTAAATTTCATTCTGTTTAAATGCCGCCACGCCGTCGCTGCACGGAACAAGAGCGTTAATGCCGCTGTCGTTTCCTCCCGCGTCGAAGCAGGAATCAGCCGGAAAATAAAGGGGATTGGAGCGCGGAACGCTGAACACCCTCCCTTTGTCCCTGCCGCCCGAAAAAAGCAGTCTTGAGCCGCAGTCGGCTGTGCAGGTGCAGGAAACGGCGCTGCCTATATCGAATCCCGTATTCTTTCCTGCGGTTATGCTTATATTGTTTTCAGGATACTTGCTCATTTTCGGTACGGGATATTCGCCTTCCTCTCCGGTAAAATAGAATATTCCCTTTTCCCTGTCAATATTCAGGGTTATCTGAGCGGTATAAAACGTCGCCGTCACATTATTCTGCCCCTGCGGTATAACCCATTCGCAGTAATCGGCGGGCTCATAATATACCCGGCATATTACCGAATCGCTGTCAAGCCCCGAAAAAGGCAGCCTGAAGGTGGACGAATAGGCGTCCGAGGTATAATATGCCTTGAACCTGTTGGTGAGTATGTTTTCGGATTCAATGACCTTCGGAGTGCCGGTATAGGCTATTCCGAGCGACCTTGACTGCTCATAGCAGGTTCCCCTGCCGTTTATATAGACCACCGGAGTGTAATACGATATATGCTCGCTCCAGGACTGCATATCGTCGCTCAATTCGTATATGCGGTAACCTTTCTGCTGCGTATTGTAAATATTATGCGTCGTAACAAAGGCAAAGACGCCGGCTCCGCTCACCGCCTCAGCGCTGTAAAAAAGAATATTTTCCGGCACATTGAATTCATCGTTTGAAATCCGGTTGAATAATAAGTACCCCGCCTGCGAGGACGAGCCGTCAGCGCTTATAAGAAATATCCGGCAGAAATAGTGCGCTCCAGACTCGCAGTACTCGCCTACTGCGATTCTTTTGTATTCCCCGCCAGAAAAAAATCCGGCGTCGGTAAGTCTGTAATTCAGCGTGTCGTCATAAGTACTGCTTTCGCTCATAATAACTTTGCCGGAATCTGACAAAAGACCGGGTCTTGTTTTCAAAATTCCCTTATCGAACCATATGTTTACTCCGTCAGACAGCGCGCTGTCCGATATAGTGTCGGGCGGCAGGGAAAGATCTGTACCCCCGTCCAGCCGGGGGACTGAAAAGGTTTTAACCGAGGTATGCTGCAACGAACTGAATTTCATAGCGCTTACCCCTCATAAACTGTCGGCAGGCAGTCCTTTACGGCTGAAACCGAAGCAAGCGCCGCCGCACGCTTTGAATTGTATATATCGGTAAAAATACCGTTTTTGCCCGTATCGCCCTCTGTAAGGGTCAAAAGCATTGCTGTCCCGTAGCAAAGGGCATCCGCCTCCGCCGCTGTCAGCTCAAGAGCGTCGGAAAGACCGCTTACAGGCTTCAGCTTAAGGTCCGCAAGTATCCTGCATATAAGCTCCGCTCCCCTTGCCTCAAAGCTCCTCTGCGAAGCGGCGCCGTCAGACCCGACGGCGTAGCCGCACAGAACCGCCGCCTTTTTAAGTATATCAAATCCCGTCACCGTAATCCGCCTCCGTATCCGTATTTTCCGATAAAAGTCCGTCCTTGTCGGGAACTATGCCGTCCGGCAGACGCTCAAGGAACTGCCTGCGGTCTATTATCCCCTTTTCGTAGAGTGTCACCAGAGTGTTAACGCATTCGCTCTCGCTGTATACCGTTCCCGCTCCCACGCTTATTTTGGCATTTATTATAAGGCCTCTGTATCTGCCCGAGTCAAACGGCATATACCATGTGCCTTTACGGTCACTGAGCTTGATTTTTCTTTTTCCGTAGCAGGTTATCCAGAAATCCGCCCATATCCTTGAGACCTCTCCGGCAAAGGAATAAAAACGGTTTTTCACTATCTGAAGCGGCATAACCGCCGCGTCACGCATAGTCATAAGCGCCGTCGCGTTGTCGGCGCGGCTGTCGCCGAGAGCCACCTCGTTAGCGCCGCTCTGGGTCAGCGTGTTGTTTATAAGTGACTGCGCGCTGCTGTCAAAATTCGCCGAAAAATCCGGCGGAGAGACATATCTCACTGCGCCGTTCACCTCGTCGCTGCTGCCGAACACCTTTATTATCTGTCCCGGTTCGTTGGTAATGCCGTCAGGCACGGTATCGCCGTTTATTACCATCATCGGCATGCCCGCCGTCATCGCCGACCAGACATTTGCGGTGATCATACGGTTTATGGCAATCTGGTTCGGGATAAGATAGGTTATCTCGCTTTCCCCGTAAACCGTATTTCCGCGCCGCTCCCAGCGGAAAAGCGCCAGCGGATAAAGCCTCAGTCCCGTTTCGTATTCCTCTCTGACAACGGCGTTTTCGGTTACCTTTACACTTTTAATTGTATAGCTTCCGTCGGCTTTATATTCCTTATACAGCTTTGTAAGCACGGTAATTTTTCCGTCGGACGAGCCGTTCTCAATCATACGCAGGGTTATCCTGTCAGCCCCGAACGCTTTAGCCTCACGCAGGACGTCGTCTGTCTCACGCCGGCTTGATATTATTATGTAGGGCTGCTTCTGAACCTCGTAAAGATACGGGTCGGCGAAAAACACGTTATCTATGTCAAGCACCTCGCAGGCTATATCGCCCGTTATGGGTATTTTCTTTTCCGCGTCGGCGTAAAGCCCTGTGCTTACGGACGGGTCCCAGTAGGTGTAAAGCACGCCGGTGCCCGTCACATACGCGTTTCTCAGCACTCTTTCGTTGAGCATTGTGAGATTTACCCTTTCCGCCGTAACGTCATAATAATCGCTCAGTGCCGACATAACGCTGTTTATTTCCTCTGTCTCGTTTTTGTATCCGGCAGAGCTTAATGTCCTGTAATCCGCCGGCGCAGACATAACACCCTCCGCCGAAAAAGTGACCGTAAGCGGATTGCTTAAAATCTGCGACATTTTATAGTCGCCGATTCTTTTAATGATATTGTGGCGAACAAGCGGACGGTCGTTTCCGCATTTGGCTCCGTACCACTGGTCGCCTATGTAAAACCGTTCGTTTATACGGTTCTGCTCGTACATTCCGCGCTTTCCGAGCGCCGCCTTGAAATCGGCGGCTTCACGGTATTCGCCGAAAATTTCATAAGGTGTATTTTTCATACGGTCATTTCTCCTTTAAAACCGCTCGCGGGGGAGTTTCCTCCCCCGGAGCTTCGGGTTTGTCAGTTTACGGTAACTTTGACTACGTCAGAGTCGATTCCGCCCATTGAATCGGCGATAACCTTTACGAAGAAGTAATACTCTCCGGCTTCAAGCCCTGTCGGAATGGTATAGGAAGAGGTATTAGCGCCACCTATCTTAACCGGCGACTTTCCGTTTTCGTCGGCGCAGGTGTACCACTGATAGGTAAGCGAGGCGGTGCTCGAGGCGGTTACGCTGAGCGAGCCGCTTATGCTTCCGGCTGTAACGGTCTTATCGGTCGGCTGAGAGGAAATGGTTATCTGCGGAGCAATCCATGCCCATACTGCGTCAAGACCGCTCTTGTTTACGAATACATCGTAATAAATACGGTAATCGAACTTGTACGCATCGGCGTCGATATTCTGCTCGGGAGTGAAAATCCTCATATTTTCGGTTTTCTTGACGAGATGCGCGCCGTTCTTCGGGCATACGAGCATGTATACCTCTCTCGCGTTCTCCGCCGGTGTAAAGCCGCCGGCGGCTCCGCTGTTGAAGGTGTAGGCAGTCTTCATACGCTCGGACACGACCGGAATAATGGCGACACCGTTTATGGATTTCACCTTAAGGGTAATTTCACCCTGTCTGAAATCTGAAACGGTTATCATTCTCGAGATTTCGGCGCTGTTCTGAAGCGCGGCGTACATATAGCTGTCCACAAACGCTACAAGCTCCTCGTCGTAGCCCACCTTGGACTGCACCTCGTTTATCAGCTTGCACAGCGCCTCGTAAGGCTTTTCGGTATCGCCCTCGACAAGATTGGCGCGGGTAGCGGCAAGACCGGCCAGCTTTGAAATCACATAAGCGTCGCACTCGGGAACAACCTTTGTGCGAACATACTCGCCGAGTATCTTTCCGGCGAGATTGGCGATTCCGGTTTCGCTCATATCCTCACGGTCTATCTGAAGCGAGCGGGCACGGTCCATCGCCATTGTATAAGAGGTGTTCGCAACCGTGATGGCGCCCTTTGTAAAGCCGGTGTCACGGTCATAGTCGGCAAGCCCCTGAAAATCAACATCGGGGATTATGACCGTCTTCGCCCCGACAAACTTCGAGGCAAGAGCGGTGTCGGCGAAAAATCCGGTCGCGCTCTTCTGGGCGAACATCTTATCAAGCTCTTCTGAATATCTTACAGCGTTTTCTATTGAATTTATTGACATATTTTTCTTCCTTTCATTTTATCGCCACAGACCTTTTAAAAATTCTGCGGTTTCGGGATTTACGGCCGAGCCGCGGTCGGTCTGCGGCCCTATGCCGGATTTAGCGGCGTTCTGCCGCTCGGCTGACGCCCTCGCCGCCTCCCGCTTTGCGTCAAGACGGTATCTTAAATACTCGTCAAGAAGCAAGGTACCTTTCATGGCGGCGTTTTCTACCACCGTTTCGGGCAGGTCGGACGGCTCCTTTATATCGGGGAAATACTTGTTAAGCTCCTTAAAGCCCATATCGCCTTCCCCGCCTTTTTCAAGACCGATTATATATTCCGCCATTTCACCGTTGCCCCCGCATTTGTCGGAAAGCTCCTTCTTTCGCGCCTCGGTGCGGTCATTGTCAAGCTCGAGGATAAACTCCGGAACGCTTTTGCCGCTTTTTGAGGCAATGCGGCGCAGATTCTCGTAATCCTCCGAAATGGCGTCGAATTTCAGTCCCTTCTGGGCGAGAACCGCCGCCTCGTCCAGCGCGAGATTGCGTATTTCCTTATTGTATTTTACCGGAACGAATATTTCCTTTCCGGCTGTCGGTCTGGTATCCTCTTCAGCCGGCGTTTCGTTTATTTCCTCTCCGCCGGTTTGCGGTAAGGAATTCAAACTCTCGTTATCCAAATTTATTCTTCCTTTCTGCTTTACTCCTGTTTTGTCCCGTCGTAGGACAGAAAATTGCTGTACTCCCTGCGGAGCCGCTCAAGCTCCTCACTGTCCCGCGGACGTACCCTGCTTTTCCTTTCCGCGCCTGTGTCAGGCGATGTGCTTCCTATCACAAAGCCGGTAAGAAACGCCGCCGCGGCGCAGATAAAAATCACAAACAACATCATATATCCCAGCCTCCGTTAATGTCCGACCCTGTTATTGCGGAAATATCGTCCGCTTTTTTTATTTCCTCACGGTGCGGCCGGAAATGCTTTACGTCCTCGAAAGCGTACCGCAAGGCGTCGCAGAGATGGTTGTCGCTGTCCTTGGGCAGGCGCAGTCCGTTTTCCGAAGCCCTGTCATCATATACATAGGAGGACAGCTCCCTTATCATATTGACGCAGTCCGGATTCACGGTGATACGGTATTCGTTTATGGCGGCGATACCGTTTAATATACTGTCCCTGCCCTTGACTGACGGGATTATCCTGCTTATTCCCATACGCCGAAGGTCTTCGTTTGACTTCGGCTCCGCGCAGTCAGCCCTGATACGCTCCTTCGCGAAGCCGAGTTTTCTGATTGCTTCGGCGATGTCACTGTTAAGCATACGCTTTTTGCAGAACTCGCAGTAAATATACAGCTCTCTGTCAACCGGATTGGCCGCAAATCCCACAAAGCCGGTAGGGTCGTTTGTGTAGCCGTAATCAAGTCCGAAAAAGCTCTTCCACTTGTAGCGCTCGCTTTCGGGTATCTCCTTTTTCCCGACCGTCCAGTTCTCGTACACAAGCCCCTCGGAAATCCCCCAGTTACCAAGACCGGCAACCTCGTATTTGCGGGGATTTTCCTTTTTCATACGCTCAAACACCGCCCTGTCCGCCGCGTCAAGGAACTCGTTTATAAGATAGTTGGTCGAAAATACCGCCGTGCGGTCGTCCGGCCTGTCAAAAAAACGCTTTTTAAGCCAATGCGTGCCGCTCCACGGATTAAAGGTAAGAGTGGTCTGCTTGTATAAGGGCGGCTCTACCGTTCCCCTCGGCACAGATAAGTCGAGCTTGTCGAAATCCGCCTCGGAGGATATTTCAAACGCTTCCTCTATCCATACAAAATTAAGGTATCCGGCGGATACGGTGGTTGAGGCGAGCTTCAAAACATCGTCGAATCCCCTGAAAAGAATTTTCTGTCCCGTAGGCAGATAGGTCATTTCCATGGGCGATACGGTATTTTTCCACAGATGGGCAACGCCTAAACGCTCCTGCGCCCATTTGAGCTGAGCGAAGGTGCTGTCCCTGTGGGTGTTCATCACCTGCCGCACTACAAGCAGATTGCTGTTTTCGAGCTTCATCAGCCTGAAAATGAAATTAAGCGCGGTCGTGGCGGATTTTTTGGAGCCCTTGCCGCCTTTTAATACCCTGTATCTTTTTTCGCAGCTCCAGAACCCGTCATACCCGCCGCCCGTTATTTCAGAAAGTCTGACCTGAGAGGTCGTCAATAATAGTCACCGCCCTTACACCTCCCGTTTTTTCCGGCTCTTTCTCACTTACGATAGAACGCAGCTCCTTTATCGCGGATAAATCGCCCGCCGCCGCTTTTTTGTAAAGCGCTACCATTACCGCGGTTTTTCTTGTGGGATTTTTAACCTCGAATCCCTCGTCTTTAAGCGACTGTGCCTCCGTCTCAGACAGCCTTTCGTTAAGCAGCGTTTTGAGCGTTTTGTAAAGCAGCTTGTCATTCTCACGCATTTTTCTCCCTCCCGGCTATCAGATAATAACCCTTTATAATGCGACATTCACCGACATCTTTCATAAAAAAAGACTGCCGCAGGTGATAAAATCACGAGCGACAGCCCATTTTTTCAATTTACTGTTTACCGCATTTTTTTGAATGGCAGCTTCCGGAGCATGGACAGCCGGCACAGCCGCCGCCCTTTTTTCTTTTCCGTGCAACGTATATTCCCGCCGCACAGATAATACACAGAATTACCGCTGTAATTATTATGTTTTCGATCATCTGACTGCTGCCGCCTCCTTTGCGGCTACATCGCTTTTATTAAGCGCATAATCTGACTGCACCTTTCTGCCGGCTCTTACAATAAGTGCCGCAAGCACTGCCGCGAATACCAGTACCGCAGCGAGACCCGCCAGAGCCGCCGTGACATTAAGCGTCTGCGGAGCGGTGATAAGCGTGCCGACGGTGTAAACAAGATATCCGGCGGTATAGCCCACACCGAGCTGGAGACCTATTCCGCCCATCAGCCATTTTGCGCTTTTCATTTCGGAATTCATAGCGCCGATAGCCGCAAAGCAGGGCGGGGTGAAAAGATTGAACACAAGATACGCGAGCGCAGCGACCTTTGTGATGGCGATAATGCCCGCCGCTTGAGCTCCGGCGCCCTCTAAAAGCGCGAGCTCGTCTGTATCGATAAGGTTTTCAAGTCCCACAAAGCATACAGCCAGCGTGCCCACCACGTTTTCCTTTGCTATAAAGCCGGTGACCGCCGCCGCGGCAAGCTGCCACGACAGCACGCCGACAACGGGAACGAGCAGATAAGCGAACGGTCTCGCTACCGACGCCAGTATAGATGAATCCGAGCTCTGCGCCACCGAAAAGCTCCAGTCAAAGGTCTGCATTATCTGTACCGCGGTGTTGCAGAGGAGTATTATTGTCGCCGCCTTTACTATGTACGCTTTTCCGCGTCCGAGCATCGATTTTACCGCTCCGAGAAGAGACGGTCTCTTGTATTCGGGAAGCTCGATTATGAAAAATGACCTGCGCGACTTATATCCGGCTATTTTATTCACAAGCAGAGCGCCGAGGAAAATGAGGACAATGCCAGAAAAATACATAACCGTGCTTACCCAGCCGGCATTGTCGAAAAACGCGCCGGCAAAAAGCGTGATAACCGGAATTTTGGCTCCGCAGGGCATAAACGGCGCCAGCATCGCGGTAGCCCTGCGCTCACGCTCGTTTCTTATCGTGCGGCTCGCCATTATTCCCGGCACGGCGCAGCCGACAGTGATAACAAACGGAATGACCGATTTGCCCGAAAGCCCCACTTTTTTGAATATCGGGTCAAGCACAACCGCCGCGCGTGACATATAGCCGCAGTCCTCAAGCAGCGCTATGAGGAAATACATCACCATTACAAGCGGCAGAAAGCCTACAACCGCGATAACGCCGCCTATAACGCCGTCGACAAGCAGAGCGTAAAGCACCGGATTCGCGTTTTGAAGCAGTCCGCCCACAAACTCCTTGAAGGTCTCAAGCAGAGCACTGAGCCAGTCGGCTATCGGGGTTCCCACCCAGACCTGTGAAATCTGAAAGACAAGGAACATAACGACGGCGAAAATCGGTATGCCGAGCCATTTGTTAGTGATGATTTTATCGATTTTGTCACCGGTATTCTCGTCCTTTGTAAAAGTTTTACGGGTTTCGGTTTCCTTTACCGCACGGCCGACAAATTCAAATCGCCGCCTGTCCTCCGCCTCGACCGCCTTTTTGTCGGTGAGGTCGATATCCTTCTGCCTGTACGGCGCTGTCTGCTTTTTGCCTGCCGCCGAGCAGGCGGCGGCGACGACCTGCGAAAGGCCCTCCGCCGATGTCGAGACGGTCCTTATAACCGGACAGCCTAAAATCCCGCTCAGCTTTTCAGCGTCTGTTTTATTTCCCGCTTTCTCGTTTATATCGCTTTTGTTGAGCGCCACCACGACCGGTATTCCGAGCTCTAACAGCTGGGTTGTGAAAAACAGACTGCGGCTTAAATTAGTCGCGTCCACGATGTTTATTATTACATCGGGATTTTCTTTTCTTACATAAGCGCTTGTTATGCTTTCCTCGCCTGTAAATGGCGACATCGAGTAAGCGCCGGGCAGATCCACGGCGACGGCCGGTTCACTGCCGGAATAATACGCTTTTTTGATCGGGTGCGTTTTTTTCTCCACCGTTACGCCCGCCCAGTTTCCGACCTTTTCGTTTCTGCCGGTCAGGGCGTTGTACATTGTGGTTTTTCCCGAGTTCGGGTTGCCTGCCAAAGCAATTCTCATTTTGTTTCCTCCGTGTTCCTCACTTAAAATATATACTCAAAAAGTTAGCATAGGCTAACTCATCGGTACGAAAATCAGCTTACGGCAATCGCGGCGGCAAGAGCTATATCTATATTATATCTGCCGTCCTTTACCGAGATAACGCACCCTCCGCCGCGGCGGGAAACTACCGTTACGGCTTCACCGGTATAACAGCCGAGTGAAAAAAGAAAGGCGTTCAGCTCGTCGTCGTCCGTGTCTATCCGGCTTATAATGTACTCTTTTCCCACATCTGCGGTTTCAAGCGTCATGTCTGCTCCTCCAGATCATAAAAATCAGTTAGTGTAAGCTAACCTTTGAATCAAAAATATAGTTAGTCTCGGCTAACCATATAACAGTATAATGCACTAAACGGAATTTGTCAACCAGAAATTTCAAATTTTTTTCAAAAGATTTTGGAGTTTGATTTACAATAGAAAACCGCGCCCTGCAAAAAGGCACGGTATAAAAATCAGTTGAGAAGATATATTGAAAGATTAAGATAGCCGGCGAATGTAACCCATAACAGATACGGCAGCATAAGAAGCCCTGCCGGTTTTGAAATGCGGTAAAAAAGAACCGTTGTCGCTGAAATAAGCAGCCACAGCAGAACAAGCCATACAAAAGCCGCCAGATACGCTTCGGCTCTGAAAAATATCAGTGACCAGAGCAGATTGAAGAAAAGCTGTACGCCGTAAAGCGTCAGGGTGACGCGGTTGCTTCTGCCTGACGTGACAACAAGGTAGCAGGCTAACCCCATCAGCACAAACAGAACGGTCCACACCACGGGAAACAGCCACCCCGGCGGCGAAAGAGCGGGCTTGCTTAACGAATCGAACTTTTCCATGCTGTCCTTTGTAAGCAGCGCCGAAAGTCCGCCCACCGCAAGCGGCACCGCAAGTGAAGCCAGCAGCTTTTTCCGGTATATTATCAAAAAAAATCACCCCGGAAATATTTTATGTTCCGGGGCGGTAATATATACATATTATAAAAACGGACAAAATCGCAGTAAATTCTACCGTTATCTCTGTAAAGCTCCAACCGGCTTTGCCTTTACTTCAACTGAATTTGCTTTATTATTCTTTTGTTTCAGATCGTCAATAGTAACCTTGCTTTCGTGCGGTATCGGCTTCCATGTTACCTTTTTAAAGAGCGCCACATACTGGGTATATCTGCCGATAATATCAAATGTTGGCCAAGCGATAACAGAAACAAGAATTTTTCTTAAAGGCATTTTCTTTATATGCCTGCGTTCCATAATGAGCACATAAACCGCGGTCGCCATATTTTCAATATACATACCTGCACGGTAAAGCAGTCTGAGCCATATCTGAAGGAGCATTCCGAGAAATAAGGCTTCAATGCCGGTATCAACAGTGACTCTGACAGGAAAGAGAAACCGCAGGAACTGCGCCAGATATGTGCTTTTGGTAAAAAGGTACATACCGTCTATACCGTAAGCATAGCTGTAAAAACCGAAAGCCAGTACAGAAACAAGCAGCCAGCGTATCACATTGAAAACCGAAAACGGCGTCAGCTGCATAAGCGTATCATATGACGCTACACGGTGGCGTACCGACTCAAGCACATCAAGACAGATTTCCTTAAAGCTCCTGTTTTTCTTTTTCTCTTTTTTGTTCCAGCTGTTTTTAAGAAACAGCTTGCCGAAAAACACATTCACCAAAAGTGAAGGACCTGTTTCGGCAAAGGCAAGCAAATGCCCTTTAGACCATCTGAGCCTTTGGCGCAGCGCTATTTTAAGGCTTGTAGGCTGCTCGTCGTAAAACTCGGCGGCATCGTTATACGATATAGCGTACCCCTGCGCCACAGCGTCGGCGGTAAGGGCACGGTCCTCAGTAAGAGAAGTATACTTCCAGCCGTCTCTCACTATCTCGCTTGAGAACAGAAATCCTGTCCCCTGTATATTTGTGGCAAGTCTCAGCACGGAACGTCCGCGGTGGTTTGTTCTTATCGAGCGCAGCCAGTGCAGCGCGTAGGTTGAAGCCACCCACGACTCGTCGAAATTCTTTGTATTCCTGTAAGATGTAATGATTTTCTCGCCTGCGTCGAACGAATCGTTCATACGGGAAATATAGTCGGATTTAAGCAGGTTGTCCGCGTCGAAAACAAAATATCCCTCAAAGCTCTCCCTGCCGTAATCCTCTCCTATTCTCTCAAACAAATACTGAAGCGCGAATCCCTTTGTTTTATGCTCATTGTCAAAGCGCTCGTAGCAGACGGCGCCGTGCTGTCTCGCTATTTCAGCGGTTTTATCGGTGCAGTTGTCCGCCACCACAAAGATCGTAACAAGCTCTTTCGGATAGTCCTGCTTTGCTATGCTGTCAAGCAGATTGCCTATGACCTTTTCCTCGTTGCGGGCGGCTATCACCACTCCGTATTTATGGTTTTTCTTTGCCGGCTTGAATTTACGGGTATAAAAGAATCCTATGACCCGGTAAACGATTTTATATGCGACAACCGCCGAAAAAACAGAGCCGATAACTGTATATATAATTTTCAGCGCAGGATACCAATCGCCTATACTCGAAGCAACATCAGCCGCCTGCGGTACAAAATCAAAAAGCAATTATATTATCTCCTTTACGTGGTTTTTACACACAGCGTCACTATTATATCATTCAAACTCCATAAAATCAAGCATAAAAATTTGTCATAAATTTTAATTTTTTTGTTGCCCGATAAGCTCGGCGTATTCATCGCTTAGCTTTTCCCACTCGCTCATTGCAGTATCAAGCTCAGTCTCAAGCGAGTCTATTTCCGCCTGAAGCTCTGACAGCTTCATATAATCAGAGACGTTTTCCTCCCAGGAAAGCTCCTGCTTTACTCCTCCGATTTTTTCCTCAAGCAGCGCGATTTTTTCCTCGGCTTTCGCGATCGCTCGTTCATATCTTGAACGCTCCTTCGCCGGTGTTGTAAAGCTCTTTTTGGCTTTTTTTGCCGGTTCTTCCTTTTTCTCCTGCTCTTTTTTTGTCTCTGACGACTGCATTTCAAGATACTGCGCGTAGCCGTAGGGATATTCCGTTACCCCGCCGTTTTCAAATGAAAGCAGACGGTCTGAAATTTTGCGGATAAAATACCGGTCGTGCGAAACGAAAAGCAGCGTTCCGGTATAGGATAGCAGCATATCCTCAAGCGTTTCCTTGCCCACAATGTCCATATGATTTGTAGGCTCGTCGAGAATGAGAAAATTCGGACGCTTGCCGAATATCTTGCAGAGCGCCAGCCTTACCCTTTCACCGCCTGACAGCATATCCACCTTCTTAAAAACCTCCTCACCGGTAAACATAAAGGCACCGAGGGCGCTGCGCGCCTCAAAGTCGGTCATACCGGGGTAGGACTTCAAAAAATCGTCAAGAACCGTATCAGAGCTTGAATAAAGCGCCATCTGCTGGTCAAAATATCCTACCGTGACCCTCGGCCCGAATTTATACCCGCCCGACAGCGGCGGCACCTTGCCCATAAGCGTTTTTATAAAGGTGGATTTTCCGAGTCCGTTTCCGCCTATTATTCCTACCCTGTCGCCCCTGTGCATTTCTATGTCAACGACCGAAAGCGGTTTGTCGTAGCCTATTTCCAGCTTTTTTACCGAAAGAACGTCCTTTACTCCCGCGTCCTCCGGCTCGAAAAAGGCATGAAAGGTTCTTGTGTCGTAAGCCTCAGGCGCCTCGACCGGCTTCATACGCTCAAGCTGCTTTAATTTAGACTGCGCCATCGCCGCCTTTGTGGGCTTGTACCTGAATTTTTCAACAAGCTGCGTAAGGCGTTCTATCTCTTTTTTCTGCGCGTCGTACTCCTTCTTCTGCTGTTCCCTCTGCTGCTTTTTAAGTATTGTGAAGCTGGTGTAATTTCCGGCGTACCTGTGGGTGACGCCGTACTCTATTTCATACACGGTCTCCGCCACATTATCAAGAAACATACGGTCATGCGAGACCACGACAAACGCCTTTTTATATTCCTTTAAGTAACCCTCAAGCCATTCCACCGCCTCGATATCAAGATGGTTTGTAGGCTCGTCCAGCAGTAAAATATCCGGCTTTGAGAGCAGCAGCTTTAAAAACGCTATCTTTGTGCGCTGACCGCCCGAAAACTCGCTTAACGGACGGTATTTCTGCTCCTCGGTAAATCCGAAATGCTTTATTGCCGCCTCGTATTCCTTTTCGAAATAAAAACCGCCGAGATTCGTGAAAAGGTCAAGCAGGGAGGTATATTTTTTTATGTT
This sequence comes from uncultured Clostridia bacterium, assembly GCA_944376655.1. Lineage (GTDB taxonomy): Bacteria > Bacillota > Clostridia > Oscillospirales > Acutalibacteraceae > UBA737. Next base: position 15,924 of record CALWDJ010000007.1, on the reverse strand, counting down.
ATCCTCGCTCTGCTCCGCTTCCATTTTTTCCTGCGCGTCCTCAAGCTCATATTTAACGGAGAGTATTTCCGTATACGCCGAGCGTATTTCCTCGATAAGCGTCCGGCTCTCATCGTCAAAGGTCATCTGTGAAAGCACGCCTATATGAGGCTTGCCCGACACCGCGAAAAAGCTGTCGGTATCGCTGTCAAGCCTTGTAAGACTGTATTCGCCGGCAATCAGCTTCAAAAGCGTGGTTTTTCCGCAGCCGTTGCGCCCGACCACCGCTATTTTGCTTGTGTCGTTTATCTCAATGTTAACTGAGCTTAAAACCGGCTGACCCGAAAGCTCAACGACACCGTTCTGAATTTTAAGCTGCATATAATCCCGCTCCCGTTTCTGTAAGCGGCGGCACCGCTTATTACTGCACGGGCTATATTTTAACATTTTACGGCGGTTTTTGCAACCGTTTTCGGCAGCAGGTGCGGCATACGGAAAATATGGGGATTATATCCCCTTAATAATTAAGATTATAACCCCCATAATTAAAAATGTCAAGGAGATGTTTTAATGATAGTATTCGACCGGCTGTGGAAAACGATGAAAAGCAAAAATATTTCCACTTATACCCTGCGTGAAAAATGCGGGATAGACAGCAAGACTGTGCGGCGGCTTAAAGCGAACGAAAATATTGAGACAAAAACGCTGGACAGACTCTGCCGTGTGCTTTGCTGCAAATTGGAGGATATAGCCGAGTTTGTAGACAGCGGCGACAATCCGGATAACTGAATATATGCAGAAAACCGCGCAAAGTTTAAGAAACTTTGCGCGGTTTAATTTAACTGCAGAACCTGTGATTTCCTATCGTTGTGATTACAGGACGTGAGAATATCCACTGGCTTGTGGCGGTTTTCGGATTGTAATAGTAAATCGCGCCGCCGCTCGGGTCAAGCCCGTTTATTGCGTCACGCGCGGCGCTGTAAGCGCTTTCCGCCACCGGCTCATAGAATTGACCGTCATAAAGACAGGAAAAAGCGCCGCTCTGATATACAACGCCCGAAACGGTATCCGGAAAAGAAGGGTGCTCTACCCTGTTAAGCACCACCGCTCCGACGGCTACCTGCCCGATATAGCTTTCTCCCCTCGCTTCGGCGGAAATAATCCTTGCAAGCAGCTCATAGTCAGCAGAAGAATACCCGCCGAAGGAGCTGTCGTCCTTACCTGATATTCCGAGAGCTTTAAGTGTGTTTACTCCCGCAATACCATCGGCGGCAAGCCCGTTGTCACGCTGGAAGCTGATAACGGCGTTTCTGGTTCGTGTGCCGAAAATCCCGTCTACCGTATAATTGTAATATCCCTTTTCCTTTAATTTCTGCTGAATCGCCACAACCTCGTCCGAACGCGAGCCGACCTTTGACAGTCCGCTTACCGATACTCCGAAGGTGCATAATATAAGCAGTGTGGCAAGCATTATTCCCATTGCGCGTTTCATAAATATCACCCTTATGCAGATTATATTTATATCCTTTCCGCGCAAGCTTATTTTATTCTTTCGGAAAAATTATTTTTTTCGTCAAAAACAACCGTTTTACACTGCCGTGATGTGACAAAAAATACACATTGTCCGATTTATAATTATTTTGAAGAATAATACGGCGGTGATTATAATTGAAGGATATTGTAAAAATATCAGGCAAAACGGAAAAATTCAATCATATGGAGCTTATTTCTGCCGGCGCGGCGCATATTTTAGCCGGTATAGCAGGATTTATTGCGGCAAGAGCGGTAGTAGCGGACAAGCTGCTGCCGTTCGGACTCGCCTTTCTCGCCGGCAGCTCGATGACTTTTACGCCTGCCGCGGCGACAGGTGTTTTTCTGAGCTATTTTATTCCGGCGTTAGGCAGCGGCGGCTTCAGATACATTGCGGCGATGTTCGCAGTGCTCGCGATAAAGCTGCTTTTGGGCGGATATAAAAAAATCACGGGCAATCCGGTTTTTTTAGCCTTTATAACACTGCTTGCCGATTTTCTCACATCTGCGGTAACCTTCAGCGGACTGAATTTTAATTTTTTAAATGCCGCCGCAGAATCACTGCTCGCCGCGGGCGGCGCTTTTTTTGTCTGCCGGTGCTTTAAGGCGCTTCCGCGCGCCTCGTCGGGACTTACACCGGACGAGCTCGCCTCGGTTTTCATCACAGCTGGAATTTTGCTGACCGGAATAAACGGTATCGCCTTCAACGGAATATCGCTCGGGCATATATTAAGCATCACCCTTATTCTGACTGCGGCAAAATACGGCGGAACACTCTCCGGCTCCATATGCTCAATAACAGCAGCGCTGGCGCTTATGTTAAGCGGAGCTTCGGGAGAAACCGCGGTTATATACGCCTTTATCGGTCTTGTGGCGGGAGTGTTCTCATCGTTCGGCAAATATGTTCAGATAGCGGTGCCGCTGATTTTCAGCCTTGCGGGGTCGGTAACCTCGGGCAGCCCGATAACCATAGCGCAGACCGTAATCGAAACCGCTCTCGGCTCGGCGCTTTTCCTCGCCCTGCCGAGGAAAGCCGGAATATATATAAGCAGGCTGTTTTCGGTATATCCCAAGCTCGCAACTCCCGAAGGCTTTAAAAAATCGCTCACCATACGTCTCAATTCGGCGGCAAACGCGCTGTGCGACGTTTCGGAAACGGTGGAACAGGTATCTGCGGAGCTTGCGAAAATAAATTCCCCTGATTTCAGCACGGTCATTTCCGCCGTCGAGCAGGACGCCTGTTCGGGCTGCAAGCTCAGGCTTCACTGCTGGGAAAGCCGCCGCGACAGCACGGTGGAAGCGCTGCTCGGAATGACAAAGGCAATAAAGGAGGGCAGCCGCTCGCCCGAAAGCGGAGCGCCGGAAGAATTCCGCGGCAGATGCCTTCGGGTGTCGCAGGTAGCCAACGCCGCCTATAAGCGTTATTCGGATTATACCTCAAGAATTGCCGCCGAAAACCGTATCGACGAGGTACGCTCGGTGGTATCAGACCAGTTCGACGGCATTTCATTTATGCTCACAGAGCTGGCGCGCGACCTTGAAAGCGACGGAAATTTTGACAATTCGGCAGCCGAAAAAGCGGCTGCAGCTCTTAAAAATCTTAATATTCATACTGAGGAATGCAGCAGCAAAACCGACAGGTACGGCAGAATGACGATAGAGCTGAAGGTTAAAAAGGAGCCGGATTCCGTATTCAACAAATTACAGATAATGAAGCTGATTTCGGTTGTCTGCGAGCGTGATTTTGATGTTCCGACCGTAAGCGAAGCGGGCGGCAGCGTATTTATAACCCTAAGCGAGCACGCGGCGCTGCGTGTCGACGCCGGTATAGAACAGCGCTGCGCCTCGGAATCGTCCATGTGCGGAGACGCTTACAAATTCTTTTTTGACGGCAGGGGCCACTTTATAATGATACTGTCCGACGGTATGGGCACGGGCGGCAGAGCCGCTGTGGACGGAGCTATGGCGTCGGGGCTTATGTGCCGCCTTATAAAAGCCGGCTTCGGATATGACTGCTCGCTTAAAATCCTCAATTCCTCAATGCTGTTCAAATCTACCGACGAATCTCTCGCCACCGTGGATATAGCGAGCATAGACCTGTATACCGGTCAGGTCGAGCTTTATAAGGCAGGAGCCGCTCCCACGCTGATACGCCGCTCAGGCCGCACCGGAAAAGCGGAAAGCACCTCCCTGCCCGCCGGCATACTGCGTGAAATAGGCTTTGACAAGGCAACGGTAAAATGCAAAACCGGAGATATAGTTCTTCTTATGTCTGACGGGGCGGTATGCGACGGCACCGACTGGATACGCGAGGAGCTTGAAAACTGGACCGACGGCACCGCGGACGAGCTTGCGAGCCGCATATGCGACGGCGCGAAGCGCCGCAGGAGCGACAATCACGAAGACGATATAACCGTAATGGCGGCTATAATTAAAAAGGCAGTATAAAGCACCGTAAAAGAGGTCTGTATAACCGAAAAAATGTAAAATAAAAAGCGGCTTTCCGCCGCTGAAAATCAGATTCATTTATATATGCGATAAAAAAGCTCTCCCTTGCTTTGAGCAAAGGAGAGCTTTTCAGGTTTAAAATCAAATTTCGGCAAAGTACTTTATAGTACGTACCATCTGGCTGGTGTAGCTGTTCTCATTATCGTACCAGGAAACAACCTGTACCTGATAGGTATCGTCGTCGATCTTGGTAACCATAGTCTGAGTAGCATCAAACAGAGAACCGTAGGTAATGCCGATAATATCGGAAGAAACAAGCGGCTCCTCTGTGTAGCCGAAGGAAGCTGAAGAAGCAGCCTTCATAGCGGCGTTGATGCCTTCCTTGGTGATATCCTTGCCCTTAACAACGGCAACAAGGATTGTGGTTGAACCGGTCGGAACCGGAACACGCTGAGCCGAACCGATGAGCTTGCCGTTAAGCTCCGGAATAACAAGACCGATAGCTTTTGCAGCGCCGGTGGAGTTAGGAACGATGTTTACAGCGGCAGCGCGCGCCCTGCGGAGGTCGCCCTTTCTGTGGGGACCGTCAAGAACCATCTGGTCGCCTGTGAAAGCGTGAACAGTGGTCATAATGCCGCTTACGATGGGAGCGTATTTGTTAAGAGCGTCAGCCATAGGAGCAAGGCAGTTTGTGGTGCAGGAAGCAGCGGAGATGATCTTATCGTCAGCGGTAAGGGTCTTCTCGTTTACGCTGTAAACGATAGTCTTAAGGTCGTTTCCGGCAGGAGCGGAAATAACAACCTTCTTGGCGCCTGCATCGATATGAGCCTGAGACTTTTCCTTTGAGCAGTAGAAGCCTGTGCACTCAAGAACAACGTCAACGCCTATTTCTCCCCACGGAAGATCGGCAGCGTTCTTTTCAGCATAGATTTTGATGGTCTTTCCGTCAACAGTGATGCTGTCCTCACCGGCGGTAACGGTATCAGCGAGAGCATATCTGCCCTGAGCGGAATCGTACTTGAGAAGGTGAGCGAGCATAGCGGGGCTTGTCAGGTCGTTGATAGCGACAACTTCATAGCCCTCGGCTCCGAACATCTGACGGAAAGCGAGACGGCCTATACGGCCGAAACCATTGATAGCAACTTTAACCATTGGAATTACCTCCTTTATTTTTACTACTATATTTTAACCCATTACTGACATTTTTTCAAGCTATTTGTTTAAACTTTAACAACTTTTTTAATTTTTATTTATTTTGGCATAATATCTTAATGTGCGGAGGATGCAATATGATATTTTTGCCGAATGCTTTTGAGAGATATTTTTCAGCTTTGCGGCTTTATGTGCAGATTTCGGTGCTGCGCGGCGGCACCAGCCGGAAGCGTCTTAATCAGCTGAAAAAAATAAGTCTTGCGGAAGCGTTTTATTACAGAGACAGCGTATGCGCGCTTGACATAAATGAATTCTGCGGCTCCCTGCTCGGCGCCGCGGTGATAATAATGCTCCAGAAAAACGTGAAAACCTCGGTTTCATTTTCGGGCGGCGGGGTTTTTCTTCTGAACAGAAAAATTTTTACCGCCCTTTTAATGGAGCTTGCGAGCAATTACGCAGGAGAAAACAACCGAATACTTGTTTTGTCAAAGGTCGGAACTGTCAGCGTTGTATCAGAGGGATTCGCCGTATCGGCAACGCTTGAGCGCCTTGTAAGGGCGGCGGGCGGCTTCTGCCTTAAGGAAAATAAAAAAAAGCGGTCAGTAATAGTACTGCCCGCAAAAAGAACCGCCGAAGCGCCCGAATGTGTCGAAAACGAGTGGTGCCAGATCCTCGACCGCTTTTCCCCTGTTAATATCTGGTTCTCAAAGGCGGCGGGAGAAGGCTTTTTATAAAACATTCAAATACTGTTTATAACAGCTTCTGCCGACTTAATACCGTCCGCCGCGGCAGACATTATGCCGCCGGCGTATCCCGCTCCCTCGCCGCAGGGGTAAAGACCCTTTATAAGAAGGCTCTGCCCGTCCTCGCCCCGCAGTATCCTGACCGGAGACGAGCTTCTTGTCTCGGGAGCGGTAAGCACCGCCGCCCTGTCGGCAAAGCCGTGTATTTTTTTATCAAAAAGAAGTATTCCCTCTTTAAGGCTATCGCTTACAAACTCAGGAAACAGCGTTTCTAATTCCGCATAAGCGTAATCCGGCTTTACGGTAGGCTTTACCTTTGTGACAGAAAACGGCTCACCGAAAACAAAGCTGCCGACAGTGCTTACAGGCACCGCGCCTCCGGCGACCCGGAATGCCGCCTGCTCGGTCTTTCGCTGCAAGGCGCAGCCGCCGAGCACATCGTCGCCCGGTATATCCGAGGGGTCTATGCCTACAAGCAGCGCGCTGTTGGCGTTTACGCCGTCACGCCGGCTCCGGCTCATTCCGTTTACGGCGATTCCGCCCTGCTCGCTTGACGAGTTTATAACCTCGCCGCCCGGGCACATACAAAAGGTATAGACTCCCCTGCCGTTTTCAAGATGTGCCGCCAGCTTGTAGTCCGCCGCCTTGAGCGCCCTGTGCCCCGCGAAGCTGCCGTAAAGCGCGCGGTTGATGTCCTCCTGCAGATGCTCTATTCTGACACCCATTGAAAAAGGCTTTCTTATCATTGCGGCGCCGCGATTTTTAAGCATTAAAAAAGTATCTCTCGCCGAATGACCGGCAGCCATTATAAGCCGGTCACAGCAGATTTCCTCTCCGCCTGCCGTAACCGAGCAGAGCCTGCCGTTTTTTATTCCGATATCGTCCGCCCGTGTGTCAAAGCGCACCTCTCCGCCGAGCGATATTATCTCACGCCGTATGCTTTTTACGATATTTATAAGTATATCGGTGCCTATATGCGGCTTGGCGTCGGTAAGGATTTCGGCCGGAGCGCCGTGCTTGACAAATTCCTCAAGCACCGCCCGGCAGCGGTAATCCTTTATTCCGGTATTGAGCTTTCCGTCCGAGAAAGTACCTGCGCCGCCCTCGCCGAACTGAACGTTCGACTCGGTATTGAGCCTTCCGCCCGCGAAAAAATCAGCCACGTCGGCGGCTCTGCTGTCGGCATCCCTTCCCCTTTCCAGAACAAGAGGACAGAGCCCCGCCCTCGCGAGGGTGAGCGCCGCGAACATTCCCGCGGGTCCGAAGCCGATTATGACAGGTCTTTTCTCCGGCTTTTTGACCGATTTTTTCCATACATAGATTTTCGGGGAATATATCTGCGCGTTTTTGATTTTCCTTACGGTTTTTTCCTCGTTTCCGATAATCTCGGCGACAATCGAGCAGCAGAAACGAAGGTCGTTTTTATGCCTCGCGTCAAGCGATTTTCTGTAAAGTTCCGCAGAAGCAATGCGTGACACATCGGTTTTGAGCGCTTCCGCCGCCGCCTTTTCAAGACTTGAGAAATCAGTATCAAGCGGCAGCGTGACATTATTTATAAGCAGCATTTATTTCCTCCCGGTTATAGCGTCCGCAGCGCAGAGCGCGCTCGACCACGCCCACTGGAGGTTGAAGCCGCCGCAGTCGCCGTCGATATCGAGTATTTCTCCTATCGCGTAAAGCCCGGGGCATTCCCTGCTCATCATTGTTTTACTGTCAAACTGTGATGTGTCAAGTCCGCCCGAAGTGACCTGCGAATTCAAAAATCCGGTGGTTCCCGTAACATTAAAGCGGAATTTCTTTAAAAAGTCCGCCGTTTTTAAAACCGAGCCGCTGTCAAGCGACGATACATAATCGCTTAATTTAAGACCCGCGGCTTTGAGTATAACCTGACCGAGCCGCTTGTTGAGCATACCGGTAAAAAATTCGTCAAGCTGTCTTGCGCCGAGATTCTTCGCCCTTTTAAAAAGTGTATCCGCAAGCTCTTCGACGCTTATATCAGGATACAGGTCAAGCGATACGGTACAGCCGGCGGGATTTTCCGGCAGCGCGCCCGAAACCTGAAGCACCGGCGGCCCCGAAAGCCCGTAATCGCAGAAAAGCACCTCGCCGAAATCGGTTTTCAGCGCTTTTCCGTCTTTTTCAAGGGTCACAAGCGCGTCGGTTTTAATGCCCTTAAGCTGTTTTACGGTATCGGTTCCGGTCTTAAGCTGCACTATCGCCGGTTTGAGCTTAACCGCTTTAAAGCCCGCCTTTTTTAAAAGCTCAAGCATTTCCCCGTCGCAGCCGAGCCTGTCGCCGCCCGACAAAAGTCCGGCGGCGATTATAACATTTTTCGCCATAAAATTCATATTGCCGGCAATAACCTTAAACAGTCCGCCTGACGTCTGGATTTTCGTGACCTTTGTTTCGGTCATCACGGTTACGCCCGCCTCGTCCGCAGCAAAGCGCAGGCAGTCCACGACCGACGCTGCCTGAAACGATGACGGATACGCTTTTTCCCCCTCATAGGAAAAGCTCACGCCTATACCTGAAAAAAAACACTCGGTTTCATATCCCGAATATTTTTCAAGCGCGTAACGGCAGAACTCCGGATTTTTACCGTGGTACCTCCCGGGTTTTATATCTCTGTTTGTTATATTGCAGCGCCCGTTGCCGGTAAGCGCCAGCTTTTTACCCACTCTCGGCATCGCCTCAAGCAGCCGCACCGACAGCCGCGGCGATTTTTTCTTAAGAGCGACCGCCGCGCAGAGACCCGCCGCGCCGCCGCCTATTATTATAACATCGTTTTTCATAATCAGTGCCGCTCTTCGGTTTCGGAAAAATTCTCACAGAACCTCGCCTGAAAGGAAGCCGGCTCATTTCCCGCGTAAAGATGCGAAATATCCCCGAATCCGTTGCAGCGGAAATACGCCCTCCCCTGCTCGCGTTCCTCTGTTATAAGTGTGGTAACCGACGATGGCAGCGCTACAAAGCCGTGCCACAGCAGTACGGGCGAAATATTCAGAATATGCGAAAGTATTACGCACTCAACCCCGAAATGGCAAAACAGCAATACAGTATCCCTGTTTTCTCTTTCGGCGCGGTACATATTGTTTTCTCTCACATATCCGTGTTTTTTGAGCAGTCCGTCGATTCCGTCGCATACCGCGCGGTATTTTTCCTTTACATCTCCGGTTTGCATAAGCGGAACGTCAATCCATTTGTCCTTATCGAAAAAGCGCGGCTCATTTGTCCAGAAATAAGGCAGAAGATCCCACGGTATGCGCCTTTCACCTGTATCGGGGTCTGTTATGTAACCCGAAAATTCCTCGAGCCAGCCGCAGATTTCGGCGGTTTTTCCGAGCGCCTTAAGGGTCGGCTGAGCCGTATCCCTCGCCCTGCCTAAGGGCGAGCAGTAAACCGCCTTTACATCGAGCTTTGAAAGCCGCTCTTTCAGCAGCTGTACCTCGCGCTTTCCCTTTTCGGTGAGGGAATCTATACTGTAATCCGGATCTCCGTGACGTATTATAAGAAGTCTCATTTCAGTCCTCCAAGCAAAAATTTACATTGTAATGATACCACAGCACATACTTTATTGCAACCGCTTCGGCGGATAATAAATTGCGAATATGCAAAAAAATGTCCGCACAAAAAACGTCCGCACGGCAAAAGCTGTGCGGACACATTTTTCTTCGGTTTCTCCCTGATAACAGAAATTATCTCTTGGAGAACTGGGGTGCGCGGCGCGCTCCCTTGAGGCCGTATTTCTTCCTTTCCTTCATACGCGGATCGCGTGTGAGGAAGCCGGCTTTTTTAAGCTCCGGACGAAGCTCGGCGTCTGACTGGAGCAGAGCACGGGCAATACCGTGGCGGATAGCTCCCGCCTGACCGGTAACACCGCCTCCGGCAACGCGGCAGACGATATCAAACTTATCAGCGGTGCCTGTAAGCGCAAGCGGCTGACGAACTATGAGCTTTAAGGTCTCAAGGCCGAAATAATCGTCCATCTCTCTGTCGTTGATGGTGATTTTTCCGGTACCTGCGTAAAGACGAACACGGGCAACAGAGCTTTTTCTTCTGCCTGTTCCGTAAAAATAAGGCTTTGCTTCAAACATTGTGACTCGCTCCTTTCTTAAAATTCAAGCTTTTCGGGCTTCTGGGCAACCTGAGCGTACTCAGTGCCGCTGTAAACATGAAGCCTTGTGAGAGCCTTACGGCCGATAGTGGTGTCCGGCACCATTCCCTTAACCGCAAGCTCCATAGCGAGCTCAGGACGGGTCTTCATAAGGGAAGCGTACTTTACTTCCTTGAGACCGCCGATATATCCGGTGTGACGGCGATAAAACTTCTTTTCGAGCTTTTTGCCTGTTAAAACTGCCTTATCAGCGTTGATAACAACAACATGGTCGCCGCAGTCGACATGCGGAGTAAACTCCGGCTTCAACTTTCCGCGGAGAAGATCCGCGACCTTGGCGGCGGTGCGGCCGAGCGGTCTGCCGGCGGCGTCTACTATATACCATTTACGCTGAATTTCAGCAGGTTTTGCCATAAATGTTGACATAATTCAAAACCTCCAAAAATTTGATGTTATTACACAGCTAAAATATAATAGCACATACCTTTTCCTTTGTCAACTGTTATTTTGAAAAATTTTAATTTGCATTTTAATATCTCGTTTTTTCTCGTTTTTTCTCTTGTTTTCTCTTATTTACTAATTTGTCATTTTTGTTTTTAAACAGTGATTTTTGCCGTACACGGCATCATGGCGTGCAGATATAATAAGACCGTCCGGTTCAGCAGAGCTTTACACGAAACCGGACGGCGTTATTAAAAAAAAATAAACCTGTCTTATCAAAATAAGCGGAGCCTTGATAACGGGATTTTCGGCGCGGCCGGCTTAAAAACCGCCGGTTTTTCCCTTTTTGAGCCCTTGTATCAGCATGATTACGGATATAAGGACTATCGCAACATAAACCGCCCCGCTTGTGACGGCCGACAAAGTCAGCATATCTCTTGCCTCCCCGGGCGATGACTTCACCATTATAAGTGTATTCTGCAGCGTAAGGACTGAAACCAGCGCGTCGATAAAATTTATAGTCCGCAGCTCTGCTATCAGAATATCCCCGCTTTGATTTCTCGTCTTTTTTCTTACGTTGACAGAGGCGACGGTTATTTTATAGGTTGTATATACCGCCATGGCAATAGCCGCCACAAGATCGACATACACAGGTTTCATCATCATAACCATCATGGATATAGGAACAATCAGCGCGAGGTCGAGCATAAGCAACATTACGCAGCTGATAAGATAGGTTCTGCGCCTTTGCGCCTCCCGCTTTTCGGCCTCTGATTTTATGCTTTTCCGTTCGGAATAAAGTATAATTCCGCGTATGGCGACAAGCAGCAGATAAAAAACGCAGATGCTTCCGTGCCATACGGAAAGAAAAGCAATACATAAATATCCGTTGTAAAGCGCGAACAGAGCCGTAGCAGCCATAGATACAAAGCTGCCCGCCGCCGTCTTGAATGCGTAGTCGTTTTTCCGGCTGCTTAAAAAACTCTTTACAGTGCCGGATTTATTTTTCCCTGTCATATTTGTGTCCTTTCGGTCTTACGCATTCCTCAATCACGGCGGCTATCATTTCGGTACTGTCCTCGCAGTTTCTTCCGAGCCATACGCGGATAACAGCGGCTATGCCTTCTATATAATAGGAAATATAATACTCTCTGTATTCGGGCGGTACTCCGAAGCGCTCCAGAATCGGAATAAGAATATACTTTTTAAGATTGCCGTAACGCATATGAGACTGCATACCGGCAGGGTTGCGGAACGCCGCTCTGTAAATTTTCTGATTATCCTTTATAAACTGAAGATACGGAAGAAGATACTCCTCAGTTATCAGGACAAGGTCGCTCAGTTCCTGTTCGCCCAATTTTTCAAATATATTCCTTTTTATCTGCGTAAAATACGCCGTAAAGCGTTCGTTGACGGTTTCCGCCGTCTCGTTCACAAGCTCCGCTACCGTTTCATAATGCAGATAAAACGTCGAACGGTTCACGCCGGCTTTTTCGCATATCTCCTTTATAGTAATATATTCAAGATCCTTGTTTTCGAGCAAAGATATAAGCGCCTCATCCATTTTAAGAGCGGTATTGAAATATTTACTTTCAGACCTATTCATTTTCCGCCCTCCGATTATTTCAGTCTTCGTTTCCGGTAATTTCTTCAGCGAGCTGCACGATTTCAAAAGCGTATTTTTGCCTGCCTTTTTCGAGTATCACCCTGTAAATCGGGTAATTCACACCGATACCCGCCATTCCCGCAATACCGGTTATTATTCCGAGAACAAACCCCTCGGTTCCCGCGTCCCCCAGCGCTCCCATCGAAAGAGCCATTCCGAATCCGAGCAAAAGCGTCATAAACGTGCCGAAGGTATACGCAAAAATATTTGCCGGCTTTTTTGCCCTGCGGTCCAGCTTTTTCAGCGCCTGAACCTTTGATGCTTTTTTCGGGGCGTATTCGCCCGCTACTCTTTCGGCGTAAATTCTGTCTGTGTTCATATTAAAATCTCCCTATTCTTTTCTTGCCGGTATTCACGACACTTATATCATAAGGGATTTGCGTCCGAAACTGAACAACACAATTTATAAATTCTGCCGATTTAAGAAAAAAGCGGTCCGCACGCTCCTTGAATTTTAATATTTGTCTTTCCGTCTTAAAATATGATAACCTATAACGCTTATTATTGTCAAGCGTGCGAAAGCGGCTTATCCCGCAGCCCGGCTGACGCGATTTATCCGTACTCATTGAAACAATCCGTTTTCATGTTACCTTATTCTCTCTGAAATACATTGTTAAAAAAAAGCGGTTACAAAACTGTAATATTGTTTTTTGGTATATTTTTATTGACAAACGATAAAAAATGCTGTAATATGCAGATAATGACATTTGGGGAGGAAAAAATATGAATGCTCACACAAAATCGGCGCGCCTGACGCTTTGCCTTACGTTTTTGATTTTAATCGCCGTGATAGCCGCCGCGGTTACGCTTCCGTGGCTTACCGACTGGTACATCTGTAAAACCGGACGTAACAAGGAGCTGCGCAGCGTTATAATGACAGTATGCTATATATGCCTGCCGGCGGCGCTCGCCGCGCTTTATTCACTGATAAGACTGCTTAAGAATATTCTTGACGGTGAAATTTTTATTCACGGAAACGTGCTGCACCTGCGGCTGCTTTCGTGGTACTGCGCCGCGGTTGCGCTTATCACCCTCGCCGCCGGTTATTTTTATCTGCCCTTTTATCTCGTAGGTCTGGCGGCAGTTTTCTTCACCCTGATATTAAGGGTGATAAAGAATGTTTTTGCCGCGGCGATAGAGATTAAAACCGAGAACGAGCTTACGGTATAGGTGACTGCTATGGCTATAATTGTAAATCTTGACGTAATGATGGCAAAAAGAAAAATCTCATCGGGCGAGCTTGCGGAAAAAATCGGCATTACACAGGCCAACCTTTCCATTCTCAAAACAGGAAAGGCAAAGGCGATACGGTTCTCCACGCTTGAAAGCATATGCCGCGTGCTTGACTGCCAGCCTGCCGACATTCTCGAATACAGGGAGGAATAGATATGAACGAGACTCATACAGTATCCGACACAAACGAGCCTGTGCTGACAGACAGCTATGAACGTTATGCTTCAAAGCCCGAACCTGCCGAATGGCAGACCCGCGATACTGTTTTCGCGGTCATAACCTTTGTAGCTTCGGTTTTTTTCGTTTCACTTTCGCTTTTCGGCGGATTCGCGGCGGGATTTACCGTTTCGTACATTGTGCTTTTCGCGCTCACCGCCGTATATCTTTCGGGAAAAGGCACGCACCCCAAATTATTCCCGCTTTTCTGCGGCGCGGCTTCCCTGCTTATTTCCGGAGTTTTCGCACTATACAACGACCCGGCGGTAAATTTTCTGCTTTTCGCCGCCGTGGTATGCCTTTACGGGGTTTTTGTTTCGCAGACCTATACAAAAGCGGGCTCGGTGCTGCTGCCCGCCGCCGAAATTCTCACAGCCGTCCCGATGACAAATGTCTGCGAGCCCTTCCGCTCATACGGTAAATATTACTCCGCCGAAAAACGCAGAGGTCCCGACAAGAATATAATTGCCGGACTCGCGATTTCCGTGCCGCTGCTCGCGGTTATACTGCCCCTGCTTATACGCTCTGACGCGGCGTTCGAGCATATGATGGGCAGTATGTTTTCCGGATTTTTCGAAACGGCGGTCAAAATATTTATCGGAGCAGTGCTTTTTGTTTTCCTGTTTGCCATGCTCTTTTCAGTGAAAAAAGAGCTTGTCGGAGCCGAACGCGAGGGTTCAGGGTCCTCATTCAGATTGCCAGCCGCTACCTCCGTGACCGTTTTGACTGTTCTCTCGGTCTTTTACGCCGCCTATCTTTTTTCGCAGCTCGCCTACTTTTTCAGCGCTTTTTCGGGTTTTCTGCCGGAAAATTATTCTTTTACCGCCTCTGAATACGCGCGGCGCGGATTTTTTGAGCTGTGCGCGGTCGCCGGAATAAATCTCTGCGTTATAGTCTTTTGCGTCTGCGCCGCCAGGCGGGACAAAAGCGGCAGAGTACCGCTGGCGGTCCGCCTGCTTTCATTGCAGGTATGTCTTTTTTCCGCCGTATTTGCCGTAACGGCGCTTTCAAAAATGTTTCTTTATATCGATTCCTTCGGGCTTACGCGGCTGCGACTTATGACCAGCGTGTTTATGGCGGCACTGCTGCTTATTTTCGCCGGCGCCGCCGTTTATATGTTCAGGCCGCGCTTTCCCGTAATAAAATACGCCGTAACGGTTCTCGCCTGCATCGCCGTAGCGTCGGGCTACTGCGATATCGACCGGACAATAGCCCGCTGCAACACGCAGTGGTACACGTCTGAAAAGCTCAGTGAAATAGACGTAAATCACCTCGGCGGTCTTTCGGACTCGGCGGTGCCGTATATGGCACTGCTGCTTGACAGCAAGGATAAAGACGTAAGCGAGCAGGCGGCCAAAGCGCTTTACAGCCGTGCGGAAAAGCTCTTTGTAATCGAGGAAGACAGCATCGCCGGAAGCAGAAAAAACGGTTTTTCCGAATATAATTACTCAAGAGAAAAGGCGAAGGGAATTATAGAAGACCGGTTTGACGAGATAATTTCACTGCTCCCCGAGCCGCAGGAAGAAAAAAACTGCCTGACAGAATATTTTTAATTGTGATCGGCATTCAGGAAACACGAATACGGCGGACGGTTACCGAAACAAAGAGAAACCGTCCGCCGTATATTTTTATACTTAAATTGAGTTTCCGTAAATTTATATTTCCTCAATATAAATCAGCATTCGCGTTCGCTTGCTGTATACAAATTTATATCACGTTCCTTCTTCAATATTTTTACCGTTTTTTAAAAACGTATGGCAGGAATCCTGACCGTCGCTTACCGAAAACCAAAGTATCAGCAAATCCTTGTCTCTGTTTGAATACTCATATGTTCCGTACCGTGTAACAAAGTCCTTTAAAATCAAATCAAAGCTGCAATACATCGCAAAAATCAAGCTGAACGCGGCAATAACCGACCATATTATACCGTGTGTTTTTTACTTTTATCTCTTTTTTCTTGTTTTTAACCTTATAATACCCATGAAATGAAACGACTGCAAATATACCCATTAAAACGAAACAAAAAATATAGGGATATAAAATTCTATAAATTATAGACCACAATTACCATCACTCCCAAAACATATTGATAATATCATCTCCATGCTTTGCCGATAAAATAATTGCATGTAAAAAGTGATGTTCCGCCATACCTAAAGCAATTATTATATCGCCTCTTTACGGATTTATATAATTACTTTAATTACAGATATTAAAAAACCGATTATATTACGTGTTTTATTTGATATACCGTTCAAAAAAATTTGTTTTATATATAATGTCTACTGAATAAAAGAAAACTCAAAAAATCCGAAATATAAAAAGTGCTGTTTCAAAAAGTGAGGCAAAGAAAGCATGAGCTTTCTGAGATTAAGAACGACTACGGACATAGCGATACAGTG
>CALWDJ010000006.1 GCA_944376655.1 uncultured Clostridia bacterium | reverse complement strand
CCGTAATAGCGCTTGCCCGGATAGCCTTCGGCGTATTTGTTTGTAAGAACGCTTCCTGCGGCTAAAAGCACGGCCTTTGAAACGATATTTTCGGACGCGATAAGCTCTATATTGTGCTGCTGGCGCTCAAGCTCCTTGTTGCACGCCTCGTAAACCTCCGCGTCATAATTTTTAAGCTCGTCAAAAAAATTCATCGGTTTTTTCTCCTTTTTTACAGTTATATCAGTGGTGGAAAAGTCTCATTCCGGTAAACGCCATAGCGATACCGTATTTGTTGCAGCAGTTTATAACTATGTCGTCTCTTATCGAACCGCCCGGCTCGGCGATATAAGAAACACCGCTTCTGTAAGCGCGTTCAATATTGTCGTCAAACGGGAAGAAAGCGTCCGAACCGAGCGCCACGCCTGAAATGCCGGAGAGATAATTTTTGATTTCCTCGTCTGTAAGCGGCTCGGGGCGTGTTTTAAAGTATTTCTGCCAGATGCCGTCAGCGCAAACGTCTTCTTCATTGCGGTTGATGTAGCCGTCTATTATATTGTCGCGGTCGGGCCTTTTTATATCGTCCCTGAAGGGAAGATTCAGAACCTTGTCATGCTGGCGCATAAACCAAGTATCCGCCTTGCTTCCTGCAAGACGCGTGCAGTGAACTCTTGACTGCTGACCGGCTCCGACGCCTATCGCCTGACCGTCTACGGCAAAGCATACAGAGTTTGACTGTGTGTATTTAAGCGTAATCAGCGAAATAATAAGGTCGCGTTTAGCGCTGTCGGGTATATTTTTGTTTTCGGTGACTACATTTTCAAGCAGAGAGCTGTCAATTTTGAAATTGTTTCTGCCCTGTTCAAAGGTTATTCCGAAAACCTGCTTGCGCTCTTTTTCTTCGGGAACATAATCGGGATCAATCTCCACGATGTTATAATTCCCGTTTCTTTTTGATTTGAGAATCTCAAGCGCTTCCGGCTCATATCCGGGAGCGATAATTCCGTCAGATACCTCGCGCTTTATCAGAAGGGCGGTTGTAGTGTCGCATACGTCTGAAAGGGCGACCCAGTCGCCGAAGGAGCACATGCGGTCGGTGCCTCTTGCTCTCGCGTAGGCGCAGGCGAGGGGAGAATCGTCAAGATTTTCTATATCGTCCACAAAGCAGGCTTTTTTGAGCTTTTCGGGCAAAACGGTGCCAACGGCGGCGCTTGTGGGGCTGACGTGCTTGAACGAGGTTACAGCAGGAAGACCGAGGGCTTCCTTAAGCTCTTTTACAAGCTGCCAAGAATTGAATGCGTCAAGAAAATTTATGTATCCCGGCTTTCCGTTGAGAATTTTTATTGGCAGCTCGCTTCCGTTTTCCATAAAAATTCTTGCGGGCTTCTGGTTCGGGTTGCAGCCGTATTTAAGTTCAAATTCTTTCATTGGTATCCTCCTTATACGTTGAGTACCGCGTCAACCGGCTCGGTATAGTGCTTTTTAAGTATAGGTTCTATAACGTCTTTAATAAATTCCTCGGTTTGAGATGCGCTTCTGCCTATATACTTTGAAGGCTCAAGCTCTTTTAATATTTCTTTCCTTGTAAGAGGAATCCTGTCGTCCTCGGCTATACGGTCAATAAGGTTGTTTGACTCGCCGTGCAGCTTGACACGCGCCGCCGCCTCGTGCGAATATACCCTTATTATCTCGTGAAGCTCCTGACGGTCACCGCCGCGCTTTACCGATTCCATCATAATGTTTTCGGTTGCCATAAACGGCAGCTTTTCCATAACTCTTTTCTTAATAACGTTTTCGTATACAACAAGACCGGAAGTGACGTTTATATAGATATTAAGTATCGCGTCAACCGCTAAAAACGCCTCGGCAACAGAAATACGCTTGTTCGCGCTGTCGTCAAGCGTGCGCTCAAACCACTGTGTTCCGGCGGTCATGGCGGGATTGACCGAATCTGCTATAACATATCGCGCAAGCGACGAAATTCTCTCGCAGCGCATGGGATTTCGCTTGTAGGGCATTGCCGAAGAGCCAATCTGATTCTTTTCAAACGGTTCTTCCATTTCCTCAAAGGACTGAAGCAGTCTCATATCGTTTGAGAATTTATATGCGCTCTGCGCGAAACCTGATAATACAGAAAGGAAATAAGAATCAACCTTTCTCGAATAGGTCTGGCCGGAAACCGGAACGCAGGCTTCAAATCCCATATCCTGTGCTATAAGGGCTTCGAGCTTTTTGACCTTTTTCTCGTCTCCGCCGAAAAGCTCCATAAAGCTCGCCTGTGTGCCGGTAGTGCCCTTTGAGCCGAGCAGCTTTAAGCGTGAAAGCTGATAGTCAAGATTGTCAATATCCTGCGACAGCTCATACATCCACAGTGTAGCTCTTTTACCGACCGTGGTAAGCTGTGCCGGCTGCAGGTGAGTGTAGGCGAGACAGGGGAGAGACTTGTATTTATCGGCAAATTCGGAAAGATTTTTAAGCACCTGTGCGGCTTTTTTCTGAATGATCCCGGATGCCTCACGGAGAATTATCACATCGGTATTGTCGCCGACATAGCAGCTTGTAGCGCCGAGGTGTATTATCGGCTCGGCATGGGGGCACTGCATTCCGTAGGCGTAAACGTGCGACATAACATCGTGGCGCACCTTTTTCTCGCGTTCTTCGGCAACATCGTAGTTTATATCGTCCTTATGCGCTTCAAGCTCTTCGATCTGCTCGTCGGTAATATTAAGACCCAGTTTTTTTTCGGCTTTGGCAAGTGCTATCCATAGACGGCGCCATGTTCTGAACTTGAAGTTCTCGGAAAAAACATGCTGCATTTCCTTGCTCGCGTAACGTGTGGAGAAAGGTGAAATATAAATATCCTTATTGTCCGGCATCTCTTTATCTCCTTATTTGTTCTTGTTTATAAGCCTCTGCTCATATTTTCCGGTTTTTACATCGGTGTATCTCACATAAAGCGATATTTTATTGTTCTTATCAAGGTTTGCCCATAAAGTATCGGTAAACTCATCTATGCTGTCCGGAATTTCCACGCGCTCAGGCTCACCCTGAAATGTGGGAATCGGATTTCCGTCGCAGACATATGTATGTATAAAATGACCGAGACCGGCTTTCTGCGGATACGAGAAGATATAGCGGCAGCAGTCGGAACCGTCGGCATCGATGCTTTTGAGAATGCTCATTTCATAGCTGAATTTTCCGTCTCCGAAATAAACAATGCCGCTTATTCTCGGCGTGAGGTTCGGCGCGTCCGGCTCAAACTCACGGGTCTCAAGCGCTTCCTTGAAGGATTTGCCGTCAGACATAAGATTATATATTGTGTCGGTCTGGTCGCCGTTTGTGACTATCAGCTTATTGTCAAGCTGTCTTACGGCGGAATAAATTATAAGCGACGGGTCTTCTACCTTTGATGCGTCAAAAGGCTCGGTTTTTACCGTGCCGATATTTTCTGTAAAAATACGGTTGCGGCTGTTTTCGCTTCTGCCCATTATGAAGTAGGCGGTTACTGCTTTATCGCCTGATTTTGATGTGCCTATCACTATTCCTCTTCCGACATACGAATTGTCCTTTATCAGACTGCCGATGTCATTGATATTGTAAATATCCATTATCCGCGCTCCTTTAACATATTTTCGCATACTTTTTCCGCCGAAAGGGGAAGTATCTTCCATTCCGCTTCGGTCATAACACGCTTCTGGAGAGTTTCGGGCGTATCTCCGTCCTCAATATAAACGGCTTTCTGCATTATTATCTCGCCGCCGTCAGGAATCTCGTTTACGAAATGCACCGTAGCACCGGTCACCTTTACGCCGTAGGCAAGAGCCGCTTCGTGCACATGAAGACCGTAAAAGCCTTTGCCGCAAAAGGACGGTATAAGTGACGGGTGTACGTTTATTATTCTTTTTTCGTATTTTGAAGTGAATTTCTCGCTTAAAATACACATAAATCCGGCAAGGATAATAAGCTCTGTACCGTTTTGCTCAAGCAGTCCGGTAAGACGGTTTTCAAAATCCTCCTGTGAAACGCCCTTTTTCGGACACACGGCCGTTTTTATACCGGCGCTTTTTGCTCTTTCAAGGGCGTAAGCGTCCGGATTGTTTGAAACAACAAGCCTTATCTCTCCGGATTTGATAATACCTGAGCGCTCCGCGTCAATAAGCGCCTGAAGATTTGTGCCGCCCCCCGAAACCAGAACCGCGATGTTTATTTTTGCGCTCATATGATACGTACCTTTTCGTCTGATTTAATAATTCTGCCGATTATATAGGCGTCCTCGCCGTTTGCCCTTAAAATTTCAAGCGCTTTTCCGGCATCGCTTTCGGAAACGATAACGCTCATTCCGACGCCCATATTATATGTGTTGAACATATCGCGCTCAGGAATGTTTCCGATCTTGGCGAGCAAATCGAAAATCGGGAGAATTATTATATCGGATTTTCTTATTTCCGCGCCCAGTCCGTCGGGTATGCTCCTCGGGATATTTTCGTAAAATCCGCCGCCTGTAATATGCGAAACTCCCTTGACCTTTACTTCCTCAAAAAGCGCAAGCATCGGTTTAACGTAAATTTTGGTGGGAGCAAGCAGCGCGTCTCCGAGTGATACTCCGCCGAGTTCGGCGCGGGGAGAGGTAAGGTCGCAGTTTTCAACATCGAAAACCTTTCTTACAAGCGAGAAACCGTTTGAGTGTACGCCGCTTGAGGGAAGCGCGATAATAACGTCTCCTTCCGACATAGTGCTGTTATCTATTATTTTAGGCTTGTCCACAACTCCAACCGAGAATCCGGCGAGATCATATTCGTCTTCGGGATAAAAGCCGGGCATTTCCGCGGTTTCGCCGCCTATTAAAGCCGCACCGCTCTGAACGCAGCCTTCGGCTACACCCTCGACAATAGAGGCGATTTTTTCGGGGACATTTTTTCCGCACGCAATGTAGTCAAGGAAAAACAGGGGTTTGGCACCGCAGCAGATAATGTCGTTTACACACATTGCCACGCAGTCAATACCGACTGTGTTGTGCTTATTCATCAAAAAGGCGATTTTCAGCTTTGTTCCAACTCCGTCGGTACCGCTTACAAGCACAGGCCGCTCATAGTTTTTCACATCAAGCTCGAAAAGACCACCGAAGCCGCCTACATCGGAGCAGACTCCCGCTGTCATAGTTTTAGCAATATGAGCTTTCATAAGTTCGACCGCTTTGTATCCTGCCGTAATGTCAACACCGGCATCAGCGTAGGATTTTGACTGTGAATTATTCATAAAGTCACTCCTTATTTTCGGAAATTTTGGTTTCAAACCGGTTCTTCAACGGTGCCTTCGGTATCTCGGTGGGATAATTGCCGTCAAAGCAGGCGGTGCAGTATCCGGAGCCGTTTATGCCTTTGGCAATCTGTTTTACGCTTTCAACGCTTAGATAGCCTAACGAGTCAACACCGATTATCTGCGCTATCTCCTCAACAGTATGCTTGCAGGCTATAAGATTATCCCTTGAATCGATATCGGTGCCGTAATAGCAGGGATTGAGGAACGGCGGAGCCGAAACACGCATATGTATTTCTTTGGCGCCGGCGTCACGCAGCAGCTTTACGATTCTTGCGCTTGTTGTTCCGCGAACGATGGAATCGTCTATCATAACAATCCGCTTTCCCTTTGCTATCTGCGCGATTGGATTGAGCTTTATGCGGACCTTGTCTTCACGGCTTTTCTGTCCGGGGGCTATAAATGTTCTGCCGATATATTTGTTTTTGATAAATCCGATTTCATACGGAATGCCCGACTGCTTTGAGTATCCTATTGCCGCGTCAAGTCCCGAATCCGGTACGCCTATTACCACATCAGCCTGAACCGGGTGTTCAAGCGCAAGGAAAGCGCCCGCGCGCAGTCTCGCGCTGTGAACGCTGCAGCCGTCTATGACCGAGTCCGGACGAGCAAAATATATGTATTCAAACACGCAAAGGGAGCAGGGGGACTTATCGCAGTGGTCGGTTATCGAGCGTATACTGTCCTTATCGAACACGACAATTTCGCCGGGTCTTAAATCACGGATAAACGAAGCGCCTACAGCGTCAAGCGCGCAGCTTTCGGATGCTACGATATATCTTCCGTCCTCTGTTTTTCCGTAGCAAAGCGGACGGAAGCCGTTTTCGTCCCTTACGGCTATCAGCTTTGAGGGCGACATTATAACAAGCGAGTAAGCGCCGCGGATACGGTTCATCGCCTTATTGACTGCCTGTTCGATAGACGGGGAGGTGAGACGTTCCTTTGTGATAATGTAGGAAATAACCTCGGTATCGCTTGTGGTATGGAAAATTGAGCCTTCAAGCTCAAGCTCACGCCTGAGCTCACCCGAATTGATGAGATTGCCGTTGTGAGCGAGCGCCATTCTGCCTTTTACGTGATTTATAACCATAGGCTGCGCGTTATTGCGATCGTTTGAGCCGGTAGTGCCGTATCTCACATGGCCTACCGCCATATTTCCCTCGCCTAAATGGGCTATAATGTCAGGTGTGAAAACATCGTTCACAAGACCCGTATCCTTAAAAGAAGCGAAAACGCCGTCATCGTTTACTACGATTCCGCAGGACTCCTGACCGCGGTGCTGAAGCGCGAAAAGTCCGTAATATGTGGTGTGCGCCACATCTGAGGTCGACGGTGAAAAGACGCCGAAAACCCCGCATTCTTCTCTTAAACTGCTCATTTTAACCTCCGAGAATTATTAGCCGAATACTCTTTTCATCATTTCGTTGTAAGCGTCCTCAACTCCGCCCATATCGCGGCGGAAGCGGTCCTTATCAAGTTTTTCATTTGTATCGGCGTCCCAGAAACGGCAGGTATCCGGAGAAATTTCGTCAGCGAGAACTATTGAGCCGTCATTGAGTCTTCCGAATTCGAGCTTGAAATCAACGAGCTTTACGTTAAGTGAAAGGAAATACTCCTTTAATACATCGTTGATTTTGAACGCCATTTCCTTGATTTTATCTATTTCTTCCTTTGTCGCCAGCTTGAGGGCAAGAGCGTGGTATTCATTTATAAGCGGATCGTGAAGCTCATCGTTCTTGTAGGAAAACTCGATTGTCGGAGAGTCGAATACTATTCCCTCCTCAACGCCGTAGCGCTTGGCGAAAGAGCCTGCGGATATATTTCTGATGATTACCTCAAGGGGAACGATTGAAACCTTTTTTACAACTGTTTCACGGTCGTTGAGCTCCTCAACGTAGTGGGTCGGCACGCCGTGCTTTTCAAGCAGCTTGCAGAGA
This sequence comes from uncultured Clostridia bacterium, assembly GCA_944376655.1. Lineage (GTDB taxonomy): Bacteria > Bacillota > Clostridia > Oscillospirales > Acutalibacteraceae > UBA737. Next base: position 64,074 of record CALWDJ010000006.1, on the reverse strand, counting down.
AAATTAGACATTCTGTTGTTTATTACGCCTTTTCCGGTTATTGTTCCTTTTTTAAGACCGTCAAGCGCGGTTGCGTCATCTTTATATGAAACAATGACATAATTCGGATTTTCGGTCGCATATACTTTCTTTGCCTTTCCTTCGTAAAGCTGAGTTGTCTTTTCCATTTTGAATTCCTCCGTAAATTAAATATTGAACTGATCTTCGACAGCTTTGTTTTTCTCAAGAACCTTCGCGGTGTCAGCGGCACGCTTGGCATCGAGCTTCGCGGCAATCACATCGTCGGTTACGGCAAGAATTTCCGCGCACAGCAAAGCGGCATTGACTGCCCCGTCAACAGCGACAGTTGCGACAGGAATACCTGAGGGCATCTGAACGGTGGAGAGCAGGGCGTCAATACCGCCTAAATTACCTGATTTCATCGGTATACCGATAACCGGAAGAGTTGTATTAGCAGCGATAGCGCCGGCAAGGTGCGCCGCCATACCGGCAGCGGCTATAATAGCGCCGAACCCGTTCTTTCGGGCGTTTGCGCTGAATTCCTTTGCTTCCTCCGGTGTACGGTGCGCCGAGAAAACGTGCATCTCAAAAGGTATACCGAGGCTTTTTAAGGTATCGGCGGCTTTTGAAACAACCGGAAGGTCACTGTCACTTCCCATAATTACGGCGATTTTTTTCATTTTGTTCACACTCCTTAAAATGTAAAAAGGCGCACTTATCCGCAAAAGATAAGGGCGCCCAGACGGTCGGCTTAAACAGTTCTTTGATTCATGTGGTGCTCCACTTATCCGTCAGTCCCAAAGAACGATATGTTGTATGTGAGAATTATACCATATACCCGATATTTTGTCAATCATACCGATACTGCGCGGCAAATAAAAAAATATGCCGAAAAAACTGAAAATTTTAAACATTGTGACAACCGCCGAAAATTTTGCCATTTCCCGCCGCAAGCAGAAGGCGGGAATAAAAGAGCGCCTCACTGCCGTCACAGTCACATTCGGCTGATGTAACGGACGCTTCGGGAATTTTTTTTCTTATTTCCGCGGCGGCGCCCTTGCAGTTAATATGGCTGACGAGACAGCCGAACGGGTTTAAAAACAAAAGTCTCTTATATCCGCATTCATATAATACCTGCGCTTCGGCGGAAATAAGCCAGCCGTCGCCGGTTATGCAGTCAGGCGAGATTATTTTGCCTGATTCGGACATAAATTCGGAAAAACGCGGCATACGGGTAAAACGCGGAAAGCCGTCGACTATCCGGCATACTTCATCGTATTTCTTTGAAAGATACGTGCAAAGAAATGCGGCCGCACGCTTTGAAAATTCATCGGCGCCGTTGTCGAAAACAACCGATTTTAAAACGTAAAGACAGTATACCGAAAATCCGGTTGTCCTGATTTCACAGCCGTGACTGACGAGAAAACGCTCAGTGTCAAGATTTCCTATACGGCAGTATTTTATATAAAGCTCTCCGGCAATTCCGATTTTCGGTTTGGATTTTTCAGTGATTTCAATTTCAGAAAAACTTTCAAGAATTTCTTCGCAGATTTTTTTGATTTTGTTTTTGTAAGAAAACTTTTCCGCGGAAAACATACCGCAGAGCTTTTTCTGCCATTTCTCAACAAGCGCCTGTACAGCGCCGGCCTGCTTTTCATACGGCTCGGTCTGCTGGGCAAGATGCATTAAAAGGTCGCCGGTCAGAACAGATTTTACCGCCGCTTTTATCATGGCAGGCGTTATCCCGAATCCGGAACGGAGGTTTACTGATGCAGCGTTAAGTGATATAACCGGAACACTTCCGTAGCCGGCGGCTTCAAGCGCTTTTTTCAAAAGCTCCGGATAATTTGAGGCGCGGCACGCCCCTCCGGTCTGCGGGAGAAGAAAAGCGGAACGTCTCGGGTCGCACAGACCATTTTCGAGCGCGTTTATTATCTGACCTATTATTGCTATCGCTGGAAAGCACATATCATTGTGTACAAAACGCTTTCCGGCATCAAATATTTCTCTTCCGCGGTTTGAAAGAATATCCGCCCTGTATCCTCCGGCTGTCAGCGCGGATTTTAATATCGGAAAATGATACTCAAGCATTTCAGGCAGATAAATCGTGTGGGTACTTTTCATATCCTTTGTAAAAACAGCCGGCATTCTTCTCACCTCAAATTTAATATACTATTTTCGAATAATTTTTTCAATTCAATTTTAATAACAAAAAAGGATTTACTTTTCTTTTACGGTGCGGTAATATATTATGGCACAATATTTTTTCGGGTGATAGTATGCATAATTTCAATATTACAGAATTTTTGAAGTATAAAGCGAAACTTGATAACGCGCTGTGCGAAGCGGCGGCGGGAGCAGCAAGCCGGTGCAGTATTTCTCCGCGAGAGGCGGCTCTGCTCGCAGAGCTTTTCTGCGGTGACAGAATGACTGCCGATACCATTTCGGTCCGCGGTCTTACAAGCGAAGCTGAAGCGCTTGTAAGCGCAAAGCTGGCTGCGGTTGACAATGACGGCGTTATCAAACTTACCGGCAGGGGAGAAATCGCCGGAAAATCAATTATCTCGGCTCAGGAAAAATTTTTTGAAAAAATCTTCGGAAAAATCACTCCGGAAGAAGCGTTTATTATTAAAAATATAATTGAAAAAATCTCGTCAGATTTTTAGTTTGAAAGAATTTATTAACAAAAATCCGATGCAAATATTAACAAAAATTAAAAAATTATTTTACAGTATTGACTTTTCCTGACTTTGGTGTATAATATAGCTTGCAAACGGAGAAAACGGGGATTTAAAGTGTTGTTTATCCTCCTTTCTGACCGTTTTTTAAAATGTTTTGGAGGGAAATATTATGAAAATCAAGCCTTTGGCTGACAATGTTGTTATTAAGGCGACCGAAGCAGAAGAAACCACTAAAAGCGGGATAGTTCTTACATCTGCTGCAAAAGAAAAACCGCAGGTTGCGGTAGTAGTGGCTGTAGGTCCGGGAGGAACTGTTGACGGTAAGGAAGTTGTCATGTCCGTTAAAGAGGGCGACAAGGTTATCGCCGCCAAATATTCCGGAACCGATATAAAGATTGACGGCGAGGAATACACGATTCTTCACCAGTCTGACATTCTTGCAATAGTTGAGTAACAGGAGGGTTTAATATTATGGCTAAGAATATTATTTTCGGTGAGGACGCGCGCAAGGCGCTCCAGACCGGCGTTGATAAGCTCGCGGACGCGGTAAAGGTTACTTTGGGACCCAAGGGCAGAAATGTTGTTCTTGACAAGAAATACGGTTCACCCCTTATCACTAACGACGGTGTTACAATCGCAAAGGAAATTGAGCTTGACGACCCGTTTGAAAATATGGGCGCGCAGCTTGTTAAGGAAGTTTCCGTAAAAACAAATGACGCTGCGGGTGACGGTACTACCACCGCTACGGTTCTGGCTCAGGCTCTTATCAGCGAGGGCATGAAAAACGTCGCGGCAGGCGCAAATCCGATGGTTATTAAAAAGGGAATAAAAACAGCAGTTGATACCGCTATCGATACTGTTATAAAGAATTCCAAAAAGGTAAGCGGTAACGATGATATTGCGCGTGTCGCCACCGTTTCATCAGGCGACGAAGTTATAGGCAAGCTTATTGCCGAGGCAATGAGCAAGGTTACAGCCGACGGCGTAATTACCGTTGAGGAGTCAAAAACTGCCGAGACTTATTCTGAAGTAGTTGAAGGCATGCAGTTCGACCGCGGCTATATCACTCCTTACATGGTTACTGACTCGGATAAGATGGAAGCGGTTCTTGATGACGCTCTTATTCTTATAACCGACAAAAAGATTTCCAACATTCAGGAAATTCTCCCGCTTCTTGAGCAGATTGTTCAGTCTGGCAAGAAGCTGCTCATAATTGCCGAGGATATTGAGGGTGAAGCGCTTTCAACCCTTATCGTCAACAAGCTGCGCGGCACCTTCACCTGCGTTGCCGTAAAGGCTCCGGGCTTCGGTGACAGACGTAAGGAAATGCTCCGTGATATTGCTATTCTTACCGGCGGCGAGGTTATTTCCGAGGAGCTCGGTCTTGAACTTAAGGATACCACTGTTGAACAGCTCGGCCGTGCGCGTCAGGTAAAAGTATCAAAGGAAAACACTATTATTGTTGACGGTGCCGGTGATTCAGACGCTATAAAGGACAGAGTAGCTCAGATAAGAAACGAGCTTGCCGTTACTACATCTGATTTTGACAAGGAAAAGCTGCAGGAGAGACTGGCGAAGCTCGCCGGCGGTGTTGCGGTAATCAAAGTCGGTGCTGCTACCGAAATCGAAATGAAGGATAAGAAGCTCCGCATTGAGGACGCTCTTTCCGCTACAAAAGCCGCGGTTGAGGAAGGCATTGTCGCCGGCGGCGGTGTAGCTCTCATCAATGCTATGCCTGCTGTTAAGGCTCTTCTTGACAAGGCTGAAGGTGATGAGAAGACCGGTGTTAATATCGTTCTCAAATCACTCGAGGCTCCTATCAGACAGATAGCTTATAACTCCGGACTTGAGGGCTCTGTCATTATTGACAAGATAGTAAGCAGCGGAAAAATCAATTACGGATTTGACGCTTACAAGGAAGTTTACACAGATATGATAGACGCCGGAATAGTTGACCCGACGAAGGTTACCCGTTCGGCTCTTGAAAACGCTGCTTCTGTCGCGGCCATGGTTCTCACGACCGAAAGCCTTGTCGCCGACAAGAAGGAAGACGCCGCTGCCGCTAACGCGGCTGCCGCAGCTGCTGCACAGGCCGGCGGAATGTATTGATAATTTTTAAAGCGTATTTTATACCGGAACTGATTCGTTCAGTTCCGGTATTTTTTTAGAAAAACAGCATTTGAATGTATATTACCGAAAAGACTTGACAGTATGTAAAAGTAAGGTTAAAATAAAATTTTACAGTGGCTGCAGATTCAAACACAAAAGAAAGCAGTGATATAAAATGAATGACGTTTTGATTGTAATCCCATCACTTAACCCGACGGCTGAGCTTTTAGAATATGTTGACAGTCTTATAAAAAACGGCTTCGGTAAAATCTTACTGATAGATGACGGAAGCAATAAAGACGAAAGCAAAGAGGTCTTTAATAAGCTTGAAAATTATGAAGAATGTGTCATACTCCGTCATGCCGTAAACATGGGCAAGGGAAGGGCACTGAAGGACGCGTTCAATTATTATCAGCTTTATTTTGCCGATTCATATACCGGAATAGTTACGGTTGATTCAGACGGCCAGCACTGTGTCGAAGATGTAATTAAAATGACCGAAGCGCTGAATGAAAATCCTGACTCGCTTATTTTGGGAGTGCGTGATTTTGATCGGGATAACGTTCCTTTTAAAAGCAAATTCGGAAATAAAATAACAAAATTTGTAATGAAGTTATTATACGGCGGAAATATATCTGATACTCAGACCGGCTTGAGAGGAATTCCGAATAAGCTCATCAATTCATATATCACTCTTTTCGGTGAACGTTTTGAATACGAGACAACAATGCTGATAGAGTCGCTGCAAAAAAAAATCAACATTCATGAAGTCAAAATCCGGACAATATATATAAATGATAACAGTGAGACGCATTTTAAGCCTTTGCAGGACTCACTTAAAATTTATAAGCTTATATTCGGAACGTTTTTTAAATATTTGCTTTCGTCGATAAGCTCCGCACTGATTGACTTTCTTTTCTTCGGATTGTTTGTTTCTTTGCTGCACAATTTTGATCTCGCCGTAAAAATAGGCGTCGCGACTGTTCTTGCAAGAATCATTTCTTCAATTTACAATTATACTGTTAACAAAAATATTGTTTTTAAAAGCAATAAAAAGCGCAGCACTTTTATAAAGTATTATATACTCTTCTTTTTGCAAATGTGCTGTTCCGCGGCAGGAGTTTATTTGATTTGCAGAATCGGACTTCCCGAGTTTTGGTCAAAGGTTATAATAGATACCGTTTTGTTTTTAATAAGTTTCCAAATTCAGAGAATATGGATCTTCTCAAAAGAGGTCTGATATGGAAGGCATAAAAAAGTACAGGAAAATCATATATGTTATCACCGATTTTTTGGCGTGCGTATGCTTTAATTCGTTTTTTTCGGTCAGGACGACGGATTTCACCAATAATATATTGGCAATCCTGTTTTTTGCCTGCGGATATTTGCTTCAGAACGCTGCTTTCAAAAGGGTAATGCAGCTTCGAAAATGGATATGCTGCGGTATAGGCGGCGCTTTTTTTGCGGTTTGTCTCTCTTTCGGATATTCAATAACAAAAACCGCCGGAGTGCCGTATACCAGTTTAACATTTCTTTTTTCAAATCTTGTATATATGTATTTCCTCACGGTTCTTCTTTATCTTATATGGGATTTGATTGAAAAAACAGATTTCAGCAATATGCGTTTTCCCGTATGGCTTGATTATTTCTTTAAAAAGACATTGATAAAAGCCATTGTATTTCTTTTGTTTTGGATTCCTGCATATATCGGTGCTTTTCCGGGAAATTTTGTTTATGATTCAGCGAATGAATATAATCAGATCACGACCGGTTTTACCTCCGATTTTTCCGCTTATACATTCTTTTCTGGTCACTAATGCCCTTTCTTTTTCAAAAAACATTACCGGTTCGGCTGTCTGCGGTATCGCGGTTCTGACCGCGGCGCAGGCGATATTGCTCGCCTTTATTTTTTCGTATATGATAACGGTTTTTTACCGAAACGGAGTAAATTCTGTCTTTTTGGCGCTGAGTATATTGTATATCGCTCTTTCTCCGGCAATAGCGATATTGGCTGTATCACTTGTCCGCGATGTTTTTTTCGGCGCTTTATTTACGCTTTGCGTCACATTTCTGTATGAAATGGTTACCAAAAAGAACGACTTTTGGAAAAACGGTAAATACTGTCTTTTCGGGGCAGTTCTCGCTTTTACTCTTCTTTCGAGAAACAACAGTTAGGAAGTTACTTTTTTAATTGCTCTTGCGGCCGTATGCTTACTATTTTTGTTTTTTGCAAAAAAACAACAGGAAAAAAGCCGCGGCGATGTCTTTGACCGCTCTGTTAATTTACTGCGTAGTTCAAGGCTCGCTTTCGGCGGCGTATACACCTGAAAAGCCAAGCACTAATACAACATTTTCTCTTCCGATTCAGCAGGTAGCGAAAATTGCTGTTTCATGTGATTTAAACGAAGAAGAGCAGGAGAAAATTGATTGGATTTTTCCGGGAGGAGCCAAATATTATCCGGGTCTTTCAGATCCGGCAAAAGGCGCCGTTTCAATGGAAACCGACGAGGAATGGCAGCATTTTTGGGAAATATGGAAATATTTCGGCAAAAAATATACCGGACTGTATCTTACCGCTTTCCTTGAATCGACAGTGGACTTCTGGTATCCGAATGCTATTGTAGACGGGTATAATCAATGTGTGCCGTCATATAAAAATTACGATAAATGCTGGTTTTATTTTGAAACCGATAAAAGCGGATGGGGTTACGAGCAAAATGACCTGAATAAATTGTTCGGGAAGATTTACAGTAAAATAGCTCTGTTTATTTCGTTTGAAAAAGTCCCTGTTTTTTCAATGTTTTTTTCAATTGGTTTTCAGCTGTGGATGATCGTAAATACGTTTTTGTTTGTGATTTATAAACGAAGATACGCTTTATTGCTTCCGATAGGACTTCTTTTATTTTACTGCGTTTTTACCGCGCTTACGCCTATTATTCTTATGCGGTATGTATGCGCGTTGTTTATGTGCTTCCCGCTTGTTGTATCAGTGCTGTCCAACTGCGGTAACAATAAAAATAATAAAACCGTGGAATAATCCACGGTTTTAGAGAGTGTCGAAAAAGTCGACACTCTTCCCCGTGGGAATGCCGTTCGCTCGAAAATCAAAGATTTTCGGACTGCACTCTATCCCCGCCAATACCACCTCAGTGTTCTTGAAAAGCCGCTTATTAATCGGCTTTTCGCTTACAAGGTGTTTTTTCGACGCACCTGTCGCCGAAAAAACAAAATCCGGCTGACCGCCGCTGAAAAATTAAATTTGAGGTTTATCGACAGACTGAGCGCGGCTTAAAAAGCCGCGCTTTTGGTGTTTTAAAAATTATTCAAAGCTCATCATGCTGTTCATATCGTAAAGTCCGGCTTTTTTTCCGTAAAGAAATTTTGCCGCTCTGACAGCACCGACGGCGAACACTTCTTTTGACTGTGCTTCATGCGAAATTGTTATAACCTCGTCGTGTCCCGCAAAAATAACATCATGCTTTCCGACAATAGTGCCGCCGCGTACAGAGTGTATTCCTATCTCGTTTTTAGGACGCTTACGGCGCACCGAATGACGGTCATACTCATAATTAAGACTGTCTCCGAAAACCGAATTTACGGCATTCGCAAGCATTATGGCAGTACCGGAAGGAGCATCAATTTTCTGGTTATGGTGCTGCTCTATTATTTCAATATCAAAGCCGTCACCGAGTATTGACGCGGCTTTTTTGGCAAGAGCCGCAATAAGATTTACGCCGACCGACATATTGAATGTAAAGAAAACCGGTATTTTCTCAGAAGCCTTCTTAATCTTACCGGTCTGCTCCTCTGTATAACCTGTTGTGGCGATTACAAGCGGAATATTTTGCGAAAGGGCATAATCAAGCATACTGTCAAGCAGCGCGACATTAGAGAAATCTATAATAATATCCGCATCAACATTGATATCGGAAAAAGAAGAAAAAACAGGGAATTTTTCGCCGTTGTTTACCTTGTCTACGCCCGCAACGATCGATATTTCACTGTCGTTTTCAGCGGCTGAAGCGACAAATCCGCCCATTTTTCCGGACGCGCCGCATAAAATAGCTCTTATCATATTTTTCACTTCCTGAAAATTTGTGATTAACTTTTAATTTCAAGCCCGCATTCTGTCAGCTTTTGCTTTATAAGCTCAAGAGCAGGTTTTTCCATATCATAAAGCGGAAGACGGCAGGGACCGGCATTTAAGCCGAGAAGATTCATTGCCGCTTTTACCGGAACAGGGTTAACATCGCTGAACAAAGCGCTCATCAGACCTGAATATTTAATTTGAAGCCGTGCGGCCTCATCGGTATTTCCTGCGAAAAATTCTGCGCAGATTCTGTGCATTACTTCTGGCAGGAAATTTGACATTACGGAAATTACGCCGATTCCGCCAAGCGACATAATCGGAACGGTTTGGTCGTCGTTTCCCGAATATATATCAAGCTCGTCACCGCAAAGATATCTTGTTTTGAGAACCGACGATAAGTCGCCGTTGGCTTCCTTTGTGGCTACAATGTTCGGGTGCTTCGCTATTTCCTTATATGTTTCCGGTTTTATAGCCACTCCGGTTCGCGAGGGGACATTGTAGAGAATAATCGGTTTGTTTACTCTGTCGGCGATATAATTGTAATGGGCGACAAGACCGGTCTGCGATGTTTTATTGTAATAGGGTGTAACCATAAGAAAGGCATCAGCGCCGGCTTTTTCAGCGTCAGCGCAAAGCCCGACAGAATAAACCGTATCGTTGCTGCCCGTACCGGCAATCAGCGGAACACGGCCTCCGTCCGCCTTTGCGGCGACCTCAATGACCTTTACGTGTTCCTCGTAGCCGAGTGTCGATTTCTCACCGGTAGTCCCGCAGATTACGAGCGCGTCTATACCGCTTTTAATCTGCTCGTCGGTAAGCGTGGCAAGCCGGTCGAAATTAACGCTTCCGTCACTGTTCATAGGGGTTATAAGCGCGGTTGCCGCGCCTTTGAAAATGCGTTTTTTCATAAGTGACCTCCTTTTTTAAAAAGAGAATCAGTCCATCCAGCCCTTGGCGCAGAGAAGCTCCGCTAAAAGAACGGCACCGCCTGCCGCTCCTCTTAATGTATTATGTGACACGCAGACAAATTTATAATCGTACTGCGTATCCTCACGCAACCTGCCGACAGATACAGCCATACCGCCTTCAAGGTCGCGGCAGAGCTTTGTCTGCGGCATATCGTCCTCGGTATAATAGTGAAGGAACTGCTTCGGAGCGTGGGGGAGACCGAGCTTCTGCGGCTCACCTGAATAGCTGTTCCAGATATCGATTATTTCTTCCTTTGAGGGCTTCTTTTTGAAATCAACGAAAACAGCCGCAAGATGTCCGTCAGACACAGGTACTCTGATGCACTGGGCGGTAAATTTCGGACTGTCCGCCGGAACTATCTCACCGTTTTCAACCTTGCCCCAGATTTTAAGAGGCTCCTTCTCACTTTTTTCTTCCTCACCGCCGATGTAGGGGATAACATTGTCAATCATTTCAGGCCATCTCTCAAAAGTTTTTCCGGCTCCGGAAATTGCCTGATAAGTGCAGACAAGGCAGCGCTCCACACCGAATTTCTCATCAAGCGGATAAAGCGCCGGAACATAGCTCTGAAGCGAGCAGTTTGATTTTACGGCGATAAATCCGCGTCTTGTACCGAGACGCTTCCTTTGAGCTGTAATTATTTCGGCATGATCTGCGTTTATTTCCGGAATAATCATCGGAACATCAGGCGTAAAACGATGAGCGCTGTTATTTGAAATAACAGGGCACTCGTGCTTCGCGTATTTTTCCTCAAGCGCCTTTATCTCGTCCTTTTTCATATTAACGGCACAGAAAACAAAATCCACGGCGGCTGTTATTTTATCAATATCGTGCTCCGCGTCAAATACTTCCATTTTCTTTAAATTCTCAGGTATCGGAGCCTTCATTGCCCAGCGGCTGCCTATGGCGTCCTCATAGCTTTTTCCTGCCGAGTTGGCGCTGGCGGCAAGCGCTCTGACTGTAAACCACGGATGGTCGCTTAAAAGAAGGGCGAAACGCTGACCGACCATTCCGGTGGCTCCTATGATACCTACATTATACTTTTTCATTGCTTATCACAATCCTTCCGCAAACATATCTGCAAATTCGGGCTTGATATATATTGAAAATTGCAATATAATTAAACCGTTGCTTTAAAGTACCGCGTTTACGACAATACTTTTATATTTTATCATAACATTGCAAACAATGTTTGTCAATTTATTTTATGCTCAATATAAAGGAAAGTTTAACTTATTATGAAAACAAGTGATTTTTTTTACGATTTACCGGAAGAGCTCATAGCGCAGACACCTATTGAACCGAGAAATATGTCAAGGCTTATGGTGCTCTCAAAAGAAACCGGTGAGATTTCACATAATCATTTTTGTGATTTGCCGAAATTTCTTAAAAAAGGGGACTGCCTTGTTCTCAACGATACCCGTGTGTTACCCGCAAGGCTTTACGGAACAAGGGAAGATACCGGTGCTGTCGTGGAATTTGTACTTTTAAGACAGCGCGGGAATATGCTCTGGGAGTGTCTCGCGGGTCCGGGTAAGAAAGCGAAAACCGGTACCTCTTTCAGGTTTTCTGAGGAATTAACCGCCGAAGTGACCGAGGTTAAGGAAGACGGCAACAGAATGCTTCTTTTTTCCTGTGATGAAGATTTCTATACCGCGCTTGACAAGGTGGGACAAATGCCGCTGCCGCCTTATATAAAGAAAAAACTTGATGACCGCGAAAGGTATCAGACTGTATATTCGCGCGAGGCAGGCTCTGCCGCCGCGCCTACCGCCGGACTTCATTTCACTAAGGAAATGCTCGCGGATATAGAACGTTCGGGTATAAAAATCGCTTATGTCACCCTTCATGTCGGGCTCGGCACATTCAGACCCGTAAAGGCGGAGGAAATAACCGATCACAAAATGCACTCGGAATATTATTATATAACCGAGGATGCCGCGGAGACCATAAATCAGACCAAAAAAGACGGCGGGCGGGTTATTTGCGTCGGAACTACATCTTGCAGAACGCTTGAAAGCTGCGCGGCAAAATACGGCGGAATAAAGTCATGCTCGGAAGACACCGATATTTTCATTTATCCAGGCTTTAAATTCCGCTGTATGGACGGTCTTATAACCAATTTCCATCTTCCGGAAAGCACGCTGATAATGCTTGTATCGGCTTTTGCGGGCTATGAAAACACAATGAACGCTTATAAAATCGCCGTAAAGGAAAAATACAGGTTTTTCAGCTTCGGCGACGCAATGTTTATTGAATAATATGTTATCCACAAACAGAAAGCTCCCGAACAGTAAAAAAAACTACGCTGTAAAGCAAAATTCAAGGAGAAAAAAATGTACAGACTGATAAAGGAAGAAAACGGAGCGCGGCGCGGGGAATTTCAAACCAACCGCGGCACTGTGCAGACACCGGCGTTTATGAACGTGGCTACCGCCGCGGCGATCAAGGGCGCGGTATCCTCTGAAGATTTAAAAACGCTCGGATGTCAGGTAATGCTTTCAAACACATATCATCTTCACGTAAGACCCGGAGATGAAGTTGTGAGAGCCTGCGGCGGAATACATAAATTTTCAGGCTGGGACGGTCCCATACTTACCGACAGCGGCGGATTTCAGGTTTTTTCGCTTGCTACGCTCCGTCACATAACCGAGGAAGGGGTCACTTTCGCCTCCCATGTGGACGGACGGCGTATTTTTATGGGACCTGAGGAAAGCATGACTATACAGTCAAATCTCGGCTCTACGATAGCGATGGCGTTTGACGAGTGCGTGGAAAATCCGGCTGAATATTCATATGCCAAAAGCTCATGCGAACGTACTACACGTTGGCTTGTCCGCTGTAAAAACAAAATGGCGGAGCTGAACCGTTCAGGTAATGCCGTAAATCCCGAACAGATGCTTTTCGGGATAAATCAGGGCTGTACCTACGGCGACCTTCGTGTCGGGCATATGAAGCGAATCGCCGAGCTTGACCTTGACGGCTATGCGATAGGCGGCCTCGCCGTTGGAGAGCCTACCGAGGTGATGTACGATATAATAGAAAAGGTCACGCCGCATATGCCTGCGGAAAAAATACGGTATCTTATGGGTGTGGGTACTCCGGCGAATATCCTTAACGCCGTAGAACGCGGTATTGACCTGTTTGACTGCGTTATGCCCAGCCGCAACGCCCGCCACGGACATCTTTTTACCTCAAAGGGAATTATAAATCTCAACAACAAAAAATACGAAACCGATATGTCCCCGATAGACGATGAATGCGGCTGTCCGGTATGTAAGAAGTACAGCAGGGCATATATCAGGCATCTGCTCCGCAGTCAGGAAATGCTCTCCCAGCGTCTTGCGGTAATGCATAACCTCTGGTTCTACAATCATCTTATGGAAGACATCAGAAACGCGCTTGATAAAGGCGAGTTTGCGAAATTCAAGGCGGAAAAAGAAATTATTTTGTCCATGAGGATATAAAAATCTTGCAAAAGTGTAAAATATAGGATATAATGTTCTCATTAGTATTTTGGAGGTTTAACCTTATGAATTTTAATTTTTATACACTTGAAGCGGCAGAGTCAAGCGCGCAGAGCGGCGGTATGAGCATTATCGTAATGATAGGCTATATAGTTATTATTTTCGGCGCCATGTATTTTCTGCTTATCCGTCCTCAGCGCAAGAAGCAGAAGGAAGAAAAGAAAATGCGCGAGAACCTTCAGGTGGGTGACGAAATAGTTACTATCGGCGGTATTTACGGCAGGGTAATTTCCCTTAAAGAGGATTCACTTGTAATCGAATCGGCAAGCGACCACAGCAAGCTGACAGTAGCGAGATGGGCGCTTCAGACAAATCTCACGGTGCATGACGATACTGCGTCAAAGTAAATAGAATAAGTTTTGTCCCTCCCGAATATAATTTACTGATCGGGAGGGATTTTTATGAGTAAAGATATTATTAAAAAAAGCGGATCCGGCAGGGGAATGAGCAAAGGAATGACTTATATAGGCGCGTTTTTAATTGAAATCGCCGTATCAGCCGTATTTATAATGCTTTTTGCGCTTGTAATATACATGACCGGCTCAGCTTACCGTTATGCTTCGGTTTTCGCAACGGTATCTGTCGCCGCCGGAGCTTTTGCGGCGTCATTCTTTCTTGCGGGAAAAACCGGAAGCAAGGGCTGGCTTGCCGGAATGATAGTAGGGGGAGTGACTTTTCTTATTATAACAGCGGTATCGCTGATAATAAATCAGAACGGCGCTTCCTTTAATACGCTTTTTCATTTTATAATTATAATGCTCGCCTCGGTAATCGGCGGAATCGCCGGCGTAAACAAAGCGACAAATAAAAAATATATTTAAAAGCGCCCTTAAAGGGTGCTTTTTTACTGAATATAACTGAATATAAAAAAATATAATTGATAATAATATTTCTTGACAATTCTACTTAAAAGATTGTAAAATAGATAATGAATGTTTTTGTTTTTTATGCCGGTCAGCTGGAGCCGGCATTATCATATAAAATACATAATTGAACTACATATAAAAATTTGGAGGAAACTGATTTTAATGAATGAAACAAAAAAAGAAAATAAGACCAGTGCAAAGCCTGCCGATAAATCCGTAAAGCCGAGATACCGCAGACCGGCACAGAAAACCGCCGAGAAGCCGACGGGACAAAAAGCTTCCGCGCAGGAAAAACGCGCTGCTGCTTCTGTTACGGCACCTGCCGGAAAAACAGAAAAAACCGCCGTAAAGAAAACGGCTCAGACTGCCGCTTATAAGCCGGCAGGAAACACACGCAAGAATGTCACAAGACATACTTCAAAGCCGCTTAAAATCATTCCGCTCGGCGGACTCGGAGAAATCGGAAAAAATATAACTCTTTACGAATATGACGGGGATATGTTTCTTGTGGACTGCGGAATGTCTTTCCCGGATGAGGAAACACCGGGCATAGATATAGTTATTCCGGATTTCACCTATATTCTTGAAAACAGGGATAAAATCAAGGGACTTGTCGTCACTCACGGTCATGAGGACCATATCGGCGCTATTCCGTACCTTCTCAGAAATTTCAATCTTCCCATTTACGCCACTAACCTGACAATAGGGCTTATTCAGGGAAAGCTGAAGGAGCATAAGCTGCTTGCCGGCGCGAAGCTCAACGTCGCGAAACCCGGCGATAAAATACAGCTCGGTAAATTTGAAATTGAATTTATACACGTAAATCATTCTATTCCCGACGCGGTCGGATTCGCGATAACATGTCCGGCGGGAACCGTTGTGCAGACCGGTGACTTTAAAATCGATACTACCCCGATAGACGATTATGTCATTGATATCGGCCGTTTTGCAGAGCTTGGAAAAAAAGGTGTTCTGGCGCTGATGTCTGATTCCACCAATGCGGAAAGACCGGGTTTTACCGCGAGTGAGCGCATTGTCGGCGAATCTTTCTCAAACCTCTTTAAAAAAGCTGAAAACCACAGAATAATTGTCGCTACCTTTTCGTCGAATATTCACCGTATCCAGCAGATAATCGACGAGGCGGTAAGGTGTGGCAGAAAGGTCGCGGTTTCAGGAAGAAGCATGATAAACGTTGTCTCCGTTGCCTCCGAGCTCGGATATCTCAACGTTCCTGATGATGTTCTGATAGAAATCGATATGATAAAGAACTATCCTCCGGAGAACCTTGTTATTATCACGACCGGAAGTCAGGGCGAACCTCTTTCTGCGCTTCACCGCATAGCTTTTTCGGAGCACAGGCAGGTTGAGATAATCCCCGGTGATATGTTTATTATTTCGGCAACCCCTATTCCGGGCAACGAAAAGCTGGTAAGCAAGGTAATCAACGAGCTTATGAAACGCGGCGCAAACGTGGTTTATGAGCGTATGTACGACGTTCACGTTTCAGGTCACGCCTGTCAGGAAGAGCTTAAGCTCATGATGAGCATAATCAAGCCGAAATACTTTATACCACTGCACGGCGAGCAGAAACATTTGATGAAAAACGCCGGTCTTGCCCGTCAGATGGGCATTCCGGATGAGAATATTTTAATAGCGGAAAACGGAAATGTTATAGAGGTGTCAAAGCAGCAGCTTAAATCGACCGAAACGGTTCAGGCGGGCAGAGTTCTTGTTGACGGTCTCGGAGTCGGAGACGTCGGCAGCATTGTTTTAAGAGACAGAAAGCATCTCGCTGATGACGGAATCATAATCGTTGCAGTTTCAATCGATTCAGCGACCCGCGAGGTGGTTGCCGGACCCGACGTTGTTTCGCGCGGATTTGTTTACGTTAAGGAATCAGAGGAGCTTATAAGGGATATCAACGAGCTTGTCTGCGATATTCTCGAGCGCTGTTATATTGACGGAACAAGAGACTGGAACACAATAAAAACAAGAATAAAGGAACGTGTTTCAAGATTCGTAAGCTCAAAAACGAGAAGAGCGCCTATGATACTTCCGATTATTATGGAAGTCTGATACTATTTTGCCGGACGGGCGGATTATATGCCGCAGAGAAACCGCCTGTCCGTTTTCTTAAATGCGGCGGAACGGAGAATCAATATGAAGGTTGTATTATTGCAGGACGTTAAGGGCAAGGGCAAAAAAGGCGAGCTGTGCAATGTGTCTGACGGATACGCGCGCAATTTCCTCTTTCCTAAAAAGCTGGCGGTAGAGGCGGATAACGCCGCCCTCAATGAACTTAAGAACCGCGAGGAGGCTCAGGCTCACCACAAAAAGGAAGAGCTTGCCGCGGCGCAGAAAACAGCGTCTATGCTTGACGGCAAGTCGGTTAATATAAAAGCAAAAGCCGGAGCTGGAGGAAAGCTGTTCGGCTCGGTCACCTCAAAGGAAATCGCCGCCGAAATCAAAAACAGCATAGGAATCGAAATCGACCGCAAGAAGATGAATGTGGCGGATATAAAAAATTACGGCGAGTATACGGCTGAAATTAAGCTGTATCCCGGCGTAACAGCGAAGCTCACAGTAAAGGTTTCTGAATAAAATGGCTGATGAAAAGCTGATATATGACCTCGAAGGTGCAAGACTGCCGTATTCAGTCGAAGCGGAGCAGGCGGTTTTAGGCTCAATTATCATCGACCCGAAATGCCTTAATGACATAGCGGTTCAGATGAAGTCGGAATATTTTTATATACCCCAGCACAGGGAAATTTATTCCGTAATGTCCTCAATGTATGAGCTGAGCCAGACAATAGACTTTGTATCGCTGCTTGAAAAGCTGAAAAATGACGGAATATACGACGAGGCGGGCGGCAAGGCCTATCTCACCCAGCTTGTTCAGAATGTTCCGTCGGTCGCAAATGTGCTTACATATGTTGCGATAATCAAGGAGCGGTATTACGCGAGAGCCCTGATGTCTGCCGCGCAGAACATAATCAAGGACATCAACGATAATGAGCTTGATTCGGGCAAGCTGCTTGACAATGCCGAACAGCGTATTTTTGAGATACGTCAGGGCAGGGAAGTAAGCGGTCTTACCCATATCAAAAGCGTTATTGAAAATGAGACATATGACCGTCTTGTAAAGCTCTCAGACCCGGAAACCAGAAACGAGTATCTCGGAATCCCCTGCGGAATAGGAGATCTTGACAGAATGATAACAGGTCTTAACAAATCCGACCTTATAATTCTCGGCGCGCGTCCGGGTATGGGCAAAACCTCGTTTGCGCTTAATATCGCCCGAAATGTCGCCGTCAATACTAACAGAACAGTCTGCTTTTTCTCCCTTGAGATGACAAGGGACCAGCTCGCGCAGCGCATGCTTTCAAGCGAGGCGGGCATACCGAGTGAAAAGCTGAGAACCGGAAACCTTGAGCCTGATGATTTCACACGCCTTACACAGGCGGGCGAGCTGCTTTCGAAAACAAGCATTTATTTTGATGAGACGTCAAATATAACCGTTCCAGAGATGAAAGCCAAGCTGCGCCGTATGAAAAAGGTTGACCTTGTTATCATCGACTATCTCGGACTTATGAAATCCGCAAAGCCAACCGAGAACCGTGTGCAGGAGGTTTCTGAAATTACAAGGAACCTCAAAATTATGGCGAAAGACCTGAAGGTTCCGGTTATTGCCTGCGCTCAGCTGTCGCGCGGAACCGAAACAAAAGGCAAATCGCATAAGCCGGCGCTTTCGGATTTGAGAGAGTCGGGTTCAATAGAGCAGGACGCCGATATTGTTTTGTTCCTGTACCGTGAAGCCTATTACGATAACGAAAAAGCCGACGATGAAGACAGAAGCGACCAGACAATGTCGCAGTGTATAGTCGCGAAAAACCGTCACGGTGAAATCGGCACCGTTGACCTGCACTGGGACGGTCAGTTTACGAGATTTACCGCGCTGGATGTGAACAGATGATAAAGAATTCGGTTTTAAAAGCGATAAAACAGTTTTCAATGCTTGAAAAATCACATAATGTCACTGTGGCGCTTTCGGGCGGCGCGGATTCGGTTTCACTGCTTCATATCCTTTATGAATTGAGGGACGAACTCGGTATAACTCTTTCCGCCGCTCATCTTAATCATATGATAAGGGGCGACGAGGCCCTGCGCGATGAGAATTTCGCGAGGCAGGAGTGTGAGAAACTCGGTATCCCTTTTTTCTGCGAAAGGGCAGATGTTCCGAAGTATGCGAAAGCGCACCGCGTTAGCACCGAGCTTGCCGCGCGCGAGATACGGTATGAATTTTTGTCCAACGTGTCTGACGGTCTTATAGCTACCGCCCATACTGCGAGCGACAATATCGAAACAATGATTTTCAATCTCGCGAGAGGAACGGGGCTTAAAGGCTTGTGCGGTATTCCGCCGGTCAGGGAAAATATAATCCGCCCGCTCATCTTCTGCACAAGAAAAGAGATTGAGGCGTATTGCATCGCGAACAGATTGAGCTACGTTACCGACAGCACAAATCTGTCGGACGATTATTCACGAAATAAAATCAGGCATACAATAGTTCCGGTTTTAAAGGAGATAAACGCCGCGGCTGAAAAAAACGCCGTTCGGACCGCCGCCTCTTTGTACGAGGACGAGCTGTTCCTGCATTCCTGCGCCGACAGGTTTCTTTGCGATAACGTTACGGACGGAACGCTTGACATAACAAATTTACCGGCAGAGCCGGTCGCGAAGCGTTCTCTGAAGCTTTTTGCCGAATCGGCTATGAACGGAGCCGTTCTTGACAGTGAGCATATCGCCTCTTTGTATTCGGTCTCTCAAAACGGAGGGAGGACAAGCCTGCCGGAAAATATGACCGCGGAGTCTATAAACGGAAGCCTCTCTGTTAAAAAATCCGATGCTGATATAAGAGCGGAAACGCAGTATTTTGTTTCTACCGAAAGGAAAAAAAACGATTTATTTGAAAAAAACAAAAAAGTTAATAATTTGTTATTAAATAATTCGCTTGACTGTGATAAAATTATGGGAAAATCGGTTATCAGGACAAGAATGCCAGGCGACTCGATACGGCTTAAGGGAAGAGGCTGCACAAAAACTCTTAAAAAGCTGATGAACGAGCTTTCTGTTCCTAAAGAGCAAAGGGACATCATTCCGTTAATAGCCGATGATAAAGGAGTCATATGGATTTACGGCATAGGCGCCGCGCAGCGCTGCGCCGTCACCGAAAAAACTTCGGAAATTTTGATAATAAACGTTTCAGAGCGTAAAATATAATAATTAGGGGTTGAAAATATTGTCGCTTGACAAAGATGTTGAGAGAGTCCTTGTGACAGAAGAAGAAATCAAGGAAATCTGTAACCGTCTCGGGAAGCAGATATCAAAGGATTATGAGGGCAAGAAGCTGCTGCTTGTAAGCGTTCTCAAGGGCGCTGTCGTTTTTATGGCCGACCTTATGCGGAGCATTACCTGCGACTGCGAAATTGATTTTATGGCTGTTTCCTCATACAGCGGCGCAAAAACCACCGGAGTAGTAAAGTTCAAAAAGGATCTCGATATAAATCCTGACGGGTGCGATATTCTTTTGGTAGAGGATATACTTGATTCCGGCATAACACTCGCTTATCTTAAAAATATTCTGGTTGACAGAAACGCGGCAAGCATAAAGGTTTGCGCGTTTCTTGACAAGCCCGCCAACCGGCAGGCGGATATATCGGCCGACTATGTCGGCAAGGTAATACCGGACGAGTTTGTAATAGGCTACGGTCTTGATTACAACGAAAAATACAGAAATTTGCCTTATGTCGGCGTTTTGTCACCTTCGGTTTACGCCGGCAAACAAGGAAAGGAGCAGCCTTAATTGAACAAGAATCTGAAAAATGTACTTTTGTTTATAGGAATACCGATTGTGTTTATTATCGCGGTTCTGTCGGTTTCCTATCTCTCAAAAGGTACAGTCGAGAGACAGTATTATGAAATCGTAGACATGATAAAGAGCAATGAAATTTCTGAATTTCAGCTCAATCTTTACAGCGGCGAGCTTGTCTACACAATGCGTGACGACGGAAAAACTTACCGTTATACCGTTGCCGATCCTTCGATTTTTTATAACGATGTAAACGATACCGTTCTTCTTATCAACGAGGAAAACAAGGATACAGGCAATATTATAAAATACGACTACAAATCGGGCGGTCAGGCGGCATGGCTTATGAATCTGCTGCCGACGGTTCTTCTCATAGCCGTAATGGTGCTTTTCTGGATCTTCATTATGAAGCGAATGAACGCTTCAATGGGCGCGGACAAGACCATGGGCTTCGGAAAAGCCAAGGTCAGAAAGGATGACGGCCGCAAAAAGACAACCTTTGCCGATGTCGCCGGAGCCGATGAGGAAAAGGCGGAAATGGAAGAAATTGTCGAATTTCTCAAAGACCCCAAAAAGTTTAATGAGCTTGGCGCAAGAATACCTAAAGGAGTTCTGCTTGTAGGCCCTCCCGGAACCGGTAAAACTCTTCTCGCAAGAGCGGTCGCCGGAGAGGCAGGCGTTCCATTCTTCTCGATTTCAGGCTCAGACTTTGTTGAGATGTTCGTCGGTGTCGGTGCGTCCCGTGTCCGCGATTTGTTCGGAGAAGCAAAAAAGGACGCTCCCGCGATCATTTTCATCGATGAAATCGATGCGGTAGGACGCCAGCGCGGCGCCGGTCTCGGCGGCGGTCACGACGAACGTGAACAGACCCTTAACCAGCTGCTTGTTGAAATGGACGGTTTCGGGGCAAATGAAGGCGTTATTGTTATGGCGGCTACAAACCGTCCTGATATACTTGACAAGGCTTTGCTCCGTCCGGGACGTTTTGACCGTCAGATAACAGTAAATTATCCGGACGTAAAGGGCAGAGAGGAAATCCTCAAGGTTCATTCGAGAGGAAAGCCGTTAGGCCCTGATGTAAACCTTGCCACAATAGCCAAGTCAACGTCAGGTTTTACCGGCGCTGACCTTGAAAACCTGCTTAATGAATCGGCGCTTCTGGCGGTCCGTCACAAGAAAAAGGCGATAACGCAGGAAGAAATAGAGGAAGCCACAATCAAGGTGGTTATGGGCGCCGAAAAGAAATCACATATTGTTTCCGATAAGGATAAAATGGTAACCGCCTACCATGAGGCTGGCCACGCCATTGTTTCTTACTTTTTGCCGACGCAGGATCCGGTTCATCAGATTTCGATTATTCAGCGCGGTATGGCCGCCGGATATACGATGTACCTGCCGGTTGTTGAAAAGGGGCACACCTCTAAAAATCAGATGCTTGAGCAGATCTGTTCGCTTCTCGGCGGACGTGCTGCCGAACAGCTTACCCAGAACGATGTATGCACCGGCGCGTCAAACGATATAGAACGCGCAACCGATCTTGCGCGTAAAATGGTCACCAAATTCGGTATGAGCGATAAGCTCGGTCTTGTAACCTACGGTCACGATAATAACGAGGTCTTCCTGGGACGTGATTTCTCGTCAACACCCAACTATTCCGAAAAGACCGCAGCGGTTATAGACGAGGAAATTGAGGCAGTTGTGATGAAGCAGTACTCAAAGGCGCTTGAGCTTCTCAACAACGCAATGCCGAAGCTCCACGAGGTAGCAAAGGTTCTGTTTGATAAAGAAAAAATTTCCGGAGATGATTTCCGCGCTTTGATGCAGGCGTGATATCCGATATGTATAAATACGATCTTCATACCCATACAAACGCCGGAAGTCTCTGCGGTGTAAGCTCGCCGGATGAAATGGTCGCCGCATACGCGAAAGCCGGATACAGCGGCATTGTAATAACCGACCATTTTATCTGCGGTAATACCTGTGTGCCGCGTTCTCTGGAATGGACAAAAAGGATAGACGCATATTTTTCCGCTTATGAAAGGGCGGCAAAAGCGGCTAAAGAATTTAAAGATTTCACTGTTTTTTTCGGCGCTGAATACGCCTACGCCGCCGGACACGAAATTCTGATTTACGGTGCAGAAAAGAAATTTTTGTATGAGCACCCGGAAATAGAAAACGCGGACATTTTTGCCCTCTGTGAACTTCTTAAGAAAAACGGATGTCTTGTGATTTCAGCGCACCCGTTCAGAGAAAGGGAATACAATGATTTTTCTGTTCCCGCTGAGCTTCCGTGCGCGGACGGTGCTGAAATTTACAACAGTCACAACAGTGACAGTGAAAACCAAAGGGCATTAAACTACGTTGCCGAAAATTCCCTTATACCGACCTCCGGCGGCGATATACATGATGCCGCCGACCGCAATATAGGACTTGCGGGCATTGAAACAGAAAAGAAAATCAAATCTTCTGATGAGCTTATTTCGGTTTTAAGGGCCGGTAATTACCGTGTGCTGGCAAAGGGCAAATCCTTTTCGCTGAATGAAGTGTTTTAAAAATTAAAAGCCGGCTTGCCTGCCGGCTTTTAAACTGTCGGATTATAATTAAAATCCGCTTTGCCGGCAAATAATAATGCTGTGTAACTATAATTGATTTTTAAATATAAAGGAAATTATATTTTCAGGTGAAGTTATGGCAAATGATAAAATAATTATAAAAGGCGCTTGCGAACACAACCTTAAAAATGTAAATGTTGAGATACCTCGCGACCGTCTTATTGTCTTTACCGGTCTATCGGGCAGCGGGAAGTCATCGCTCGCTTTTGATACCATATACGCTGAGGGTCAGAGACGCTATGTAGAATCGCTTTCCTCATACGCGCGTCAGTTTCTCGGTCAGATGGAAAAGCCGAATGTAGACAGTATTGAGGGGCTTTCTCCGGCTATTTCAATAGACCAGAAGACCACCTCCAAAAATCCCCGTTCGACGGTCGGAACGGTTACGGAAATATACGATTATCTCCGTCTTCTTTACGCAAGAGTAGGCGTGCCACACTGTCCTGTCTGCGGCAAGGAAATAAGCCAGCAGACAACCGATCAGATTGTTGACAGAGTTATGCTTTTACCGGAAGGAAGCAAAATACAGGTTCTTTCTCCGGTAGTAAAGGGCAGAAAAGGGGAACACTCAAAAGAGCTTGAAAACGCCAGAAAGCAAGGCTATGCCCGTGTCAGAATAGACGGAAATATATATGACCTTTCCGAAGAAATAAAGCTCGAGAAAAATAAAAAACATATAATTGAAATTGTTGTTGACAGGCTTGTCGTAAAAGAGGAAATACGCTCCCGTCTGGCAGACAGCATAGAGACAGCAGCGGAAATTTCAGGCGGACTGATAACAGTTGACGTTATCGGCGGGGAAGAGCTGCAGTTCTCGCAGAGCTTTGCCTGTGATGAACACGGTATAAGCATTCCTGAACTTACTCCCACAATGTTTTCTTTCAACAGTCCTTTCGGCGCCTGTCCTCACTGCACGGGACTTGGAATATTTATGAAGGTTGACCCACGGCTTGTTATTAACGACGAAAGTAAGTCTCTTATCGACGGCGCTATACGTGCGTCGGGCTGGGGTGTAAACTCGTGGTTTTATCCTGATTCCGGAACCGTTGCAACTATGTATTACAACGGCCTTGCCGAGCATTACGGCTTTGATATAAATACACCGTTCAATCAGCTCTCCGACGAAGCGCGCCGCGCCGTGCTTTACGGTACCGGAGATATTAAGCTCAAGCTGAAGCGCGGAAATACTTTAGGCGGCGGAACCTACGAAGCGCCTTTTGAGGGCGTTATAAACAATCTCGAACGCCGTTATAAGGAAACCTCAAGCGACTACGCTCGCGCGGAAATTGAAAGCTATATGACAGAGCTTCCGTGTCCGGAATGTCACGGCAAACGCCTTAAGCCTGAATATCTTGCTGTCACCGTAGGCGGAAAGAATATTATGGAATTCTGCGATTTATCTATAAGTGACGGTCTTAAATTTATAAACTCACTTGAATTCGGACAGCGTGACAGTATGATAGCCAAGCCTATTCTCAAAGAGATTAGAGAAAGGCTGTCATTCCTCGAAAGCGTAGGGCTTGAATATCTTAATCTCTCAAGGTCCTCTGGCACGCTTTCGGGCGGCGAAAGTCAGAGAATAAGGCTCGCGACACAAATCGGCTCATCTCTAATGGGTGTTCTTTATATTCTTGATGAACCGAGCATAGGCCTTCATCAGCGTGATAACGACCGGCTTATAGGCACTCTTAAAAGGCTTCGCGACCTTGGAAATACGGTTATCGTTGTCGAGCACGACGAGGATACTATGCGAGCCGCGGATTATATAGTTGATGTTGGACCCGGCGCTGGTATTCACGGCGGTAATATTGTTTTTTCGGGAACTCTGCCGGAGCTTGAAAAATGCAGGGAATCAATTACCGCCGATTATCTGACCGGCAGAAAGAAAATACCGGTTCCGTCCTCGAGAAGGAAGGGCAACGGCACATTCCTTGAAATCAAAGGTGCCGCCGAAAACAATCTTAAAAAAATCAGCGTTAAAATTCCGCTCGGTACATTTGTGTGCGTTACAGGCGTTTCGGGAAGCGGAAAATCGTCCTTTGTAAATGATATTGTTTACAAGGTTCTTGCAAACAAGCTGAATCATGCGAAAACCGTTCCCGGCGAATACAAATCGTTTGAGGGCATAGAAAACCTTGATAAGGTGATAAATATTGACCAGGCGCCGATAGGAAGGACCCCCCGCTCAAATCCGGCGACGTATACAGGCGTTTTCAACGATATACGCGAGCTTTACGCCTCAACAAAAGACGCTAAAATGCACGGGTATTCCGCCGGAAGATTTTCCTTTAACGTTAAGGGCGGACGGTGCGAAGCCTGTCAGGGAGACGGTATCCTTAAAATTGAGATGCACTTCCTGCCTGATATATACGTTCCGTGTGAGGTTTGTGAAGGAAAAAGATACAACCGTGAGACGCTCAGCGTTAAATATAAGGGCAAAAGCATATACGACGTGCTTGAAATGACGGTTGAGGAGGGTATGAATTTCTTTGAGAGCATACCCAAAATCCACCGCAAGCTGAAAACACTGTTCGATGTTGGACTCGGATATATTAAAATAGGTCAGCCAGCCACCACGCTTTCAGGCGGCGAGGCTCAGCGCGTAAAACTCGCTGCGGAGCTTTCAAAGCGGGGCACAGGACGTACTATTTATATCCTTGATGAACCGACAACCGGACTTCATACCGCCGATGTCCACAAGCTGATCGAGGTATTGCAGCGGTTTGTTGACGCCGGAAACACAGTCCTTGTTATCGAGCACAATCTTGATGTAATCAAAACAGCCGATCATATAATCGACCTCGGACCCGAGGGCGGCGATAATGGCGGAACAGTCGTCTGCACAGGCACGCCTGAAAAGGTGGCTGAATGCGAAAAGTCATATACCGGAATGTTCTTAAAGAAATTACTTTAAATTTACACATTATTCACCAATAAAAGACACTTTACGTATAAAATGTTACTCGTGGGGTGAGGCGTTAAAAGTGTTTGGTTATATCAGAATCGCAAAACCTGAACTGAAAGTAAAGGAATATGAGATGTATAAAGCCGTCTACTGTTCGCTTTGCAGGGTGCTCGGTAAGAATTACGGTATTTGGTCAAGGTTTACACTCAGCTACGATTTTACTTTTCTGGCGTTGCTTAATATGTCACTTACTGATGTATGCGATCTGACCGAACGCAAAAGATGCGTTTGCAACCCGCTTAAAAAGTGCAATTACTGTAAAAATGACGATTATTTTAAAATGCCGGCTGCCGCGGCAATGATAATGGTATATTATAAGCTGCTTGATAATATTTCCGATGAAAAAGGCATAAAAAAAGTAGGGTACGGCTTGGTAAGACCGCTGTTTGCTCATGCCAGAAAAAAAGCAGCCCGTCTTTTTCCTGAGCTTGAAAAAATTATAAGCGAGTACATTTCGGAACAAAGCGCATTAGAAAAAGACAACTGCGCGGAGCTTGACCGTGCCGCCGACCCGACAGCAAAGGCGCTTTCAAAAATTCTTGTTATGTGCGGCAGGGACGAGAAACAGATCCGTATTCTCGAACGGATCGGATACTGTCTCGGAAGATATATATATTTGCTTGACGCTGCCTGTGACCTGCCGGACGATATAAAAAAAGGCTCATACAATTTTCTGAAATACAACACGGAGGGCGACCCGCACGAATACGCAAAAAAACGTATTGTCCCGCAGCTGTATTTCTGTTTCAACGAGGCTGGGAAGGCGTTTGAGCTTTTGGACATTAAAAAATACCGACCGATACTCGGAAATATTATTTATCTCGGACTTGAAGATACTTTTAAAAAGGAGCTTAATGTATGAAAGACCCGTATGCAGTGCTTGGAGTTTCCAGCAATGCGAGCGATGATGAAATCAAAAATGCTTACAGAGAACTGGCGAGAAAATATCATCCCGATAATTATGCCGATAACCCGCTTTCGGATCTCGCCGGCGAAAAAATGAAAGAAATAAACGAAGCGTACGATCAGATTATGAATATGCGCAGAGCCGGTAAAAATTCAAACGGCAGTGCATACAATTCCTCGGCTTCTTCGTCCTTTCCCGAGGTCAGGACTCTCATAAATCAGGGACGCCTTGAGCAGGCGCAGGAGGTTCTTGACGGTGTTCCTCCCCAGTCAAGGGACGCAGAATGGTATTTCCTTAACGGTACAGTCCTTTACAGACGCGGATGGTTTGATCAGGCGTTTACGAGCTTTACAACCGCCTCGAGAATGGACCCGTCGAATATGGAATACCGTAACGCGGTCAATAACGCACAGCGCCAGCAGGGAAGGCAGTATAATCCTTACCGCACATACGGCGGCAATCCGTCTGGCTGCAGCGCCTGCGACGTATGCTCAAGCCTTATTTGCGCGGATTGCTGCTGCGAATGTATGGGCGGAGATCTGATATCCTGCTGCTGATATCTTTGCCGGACTTTTTGTTCGGCTCTTTTTATATTTACAGGAGGCTATATGAAAAAAAACACTAAAATCGCTTTATGCGGAATAACAGCGTCACTTTCGGTTGTACTTATGCTTTTTTCTTACTTCCCGTATCTTACTTACGCCATTCCGGCTCTAACCGGCCTTGTTATTATGATACCTGTCGTGGAGACAGGCAAAAAATGGGCATTCGGAGCATATCTATCCGCCGCTGTGCTTATATTTATTATCGGAGAGCCGAAAAGCAAGATTCTGTATATCCTATTTTTCGGATATTACCCGATTCTTAAATCCGTTATTGAAAAAATACGCAAACCGGTTATAGAATGGCTGCTTAAGCTTGCGGTGTTCAATGCTGCGGCTGTTGCTTCATATCTGATTTTATCCTATGTTTTTAATATCTCGTACGATGATTTCGGAAAGCTCGGACAATACGGGGCATATATTTTCCTTGCCGCTGTAAATATTGCATTTGTAATTTACGATATAGGCTTTTCCCGTGTTGCGGGACTGTATATGTACCGTCTTCACTCAAAAGTCAAAAAACTTTTGGCAAGGGGCTCTTGACTATCGTTATAATGTATGTTAAAGTAAATTATCATTATAATGGGGAGAGTAAAAATGAAAAAGGTAATTGCGGCGTTACTCAGTTTTATTCTTGCGGCTGTTTTTTCGGGATGCACGGAAAGTGATATATCTTCGGGATTATCATTACTGTCTCCGGAAAACGAAGAAAAAATTTTTACAGTTGATGAGTACGGTCTCAGCTTCCGTACACCGCCTGAATGGGTAGAGGATATGGAAGATACCGAACTTGATTATTTTGTTACTAATATATTCGCCGGACTCGGTATTTTCGGATTTTACAGGTCTGATTTTACTGATGACGCTGATCCTGAGGATATTTTCAGAATACAGAATGACAGCACGCTTGAGGCGTATGACAATGTTCAGAAACTCGAACACAAGTCAACCTTTGAAGCGTCGAATAAAACAATAACCGCCGAACTTTATTCGGCCGAATTTGAGCTTGAAAAAATATATGTTTATTTTACCCTTGTGGAATTTCCGGAAAGAGACGAATTTTTCTGGACAATGATTACGGCTTCACCTTCTTACGCACGCAAGCATTTTGACGAATTTGATGATATAATTGATTCTTTCGAGCTTAAGGAAGCTGATTCAAACAGCAACGGCGCTTCATCTGAAAACGGAAGCGCAATTTAACATAAAGAAAAAAAGTTCTGCTAAAAAGCAGAACTTCAGCCTGTCGATAAACCTCTGATTTAATTTTTTTAGCGGCGGTCAGCCGGATTTTGTTTTTTCGGCGACAGGTGCGTCGAAAAAACACCTTGTAAGCGAAAAGCCGCTTATCAAGCGGCTTTTCAAGAACACTGGGGTGGTATTGGCGGGGATAGAGTGCAGTCCGAAAATCTTTGATTTTCGAGCGAGCGGCATTCCCGTCCAAGAGAGTGTCGACTTTTTCGACACTCTCAAAGTTCTGCTAAAAAGCAGAACTTTTTTTATATAACCTTACTTAAAAAGTCTTTCAGCCTAGGACTTTTCGGCGAGCCGAAAATTTCTTCAGGTGTTCCTTCTTCCATTATAATACCCTGATCAATAAAGAGTACTCTGTCGGCAACCTCACGGGCAAAGCCCATTTCATGCGTGACGACTGCCATTGTCATACCGTCGTTTGCGAGCGCTTTCATAACATCAAGCACTTCTCCGACCATTTCAGGGTCAAGCGCCGACGTCGGCTCATCAAAAAGCATAACGTCAGGCTGCATACATAAAGCGCGTACAATCGCGACACGCTGCTTCTGTCCGCCCGAAAGCTGGGAGGGGTAGGCGTTTGCCCTGTCAGCCAGACCGACACGCTCAAGAAGCGATAAGGCTCTTTCCTCGGCTTCCTTTTTTGTTGCTTTCTTGAGCTTTACCGGAGCTATTGTCATATTTTTAAGCACCGTCATATGCGGAAAAAGATTGAACTGCTGGAACACCATTCCCATTTTCTGGCGGTGAAGGTTTATGTCGGTTTTAGGGTCTGTGATATCTGTGCCCTCGAAAAATATTGATCCGGCAGTAGGGGATTCAAGAAGGTTAAGAGTGCGCAAGAAGGTTGATTTTCCCGACCCGGACGGTCCTATTATTACAACAACCTCACCTTTTTTAATCTCAGTGTCAATACCCTTGAGAACCTCTATATCACCGAAGGACTTTTCAAGACCGACGGTTTTTATCAGAACTGTATCAGTGGTCACTGGTGCGAAGCCTCCTTTCGAGCTTTCCGACAAGCGCAGTAAGAATCATTACAATAACAAGATAAATCAGCGCAACAGAAATTAGCGGCATAAAATATGAATATGTACGTCCCGCAATAGCGTTTCCGGCTTTGGTAAGGTCAACAACGCCTACATAACCGGCGACAGAGGTTTCCTTTAAAAGCGCTATAAACTCGTTGCAGAGAGTGGGGAGGACGTTTTTAAACATCTGCGGAATAATTATATGAAACATTGTCTGGATATAATTAAGCCCTAAGCTTCTGCCCGCCTCAAACTGGCCGTTGTCTATGGACATTATGCCTCCGCGGAAAATCTCCGCGACATACGCGCCCGAATTGATACCGAACGCGAAAATTCCGACAGGAACACCGTCCTTGACGGATACGAAAATAAGGAAATACGATATCATAAGCTGAACTACAACCGGCGTTCCGCGAATGACCGTAAGATAAACCTTGCATATAAAATTCAGAAAAGCCAGAATGTAATATGCGGGTGAGCCGCTGCGGCGCATTTTTTCTTTGTTTTTATCGTATGTAGAACGTACCGCGGCAATCACTATACCGATTACGATACCTATTAAAAGCGCTCCGAAAGTGATTTTTACCGTGTTTTCAAGACCGGTTATCATTTGGGTATAACGGTTATCCTCGATAAAAACAAAATTAAACTCGTGCGCAAGGGAGTCGAACAAATTTTTAATTGGCTCAAATATATCCGACAATTTTCCCGCTCCTTTCGCGAATGGTTTTAATATTATATAAAATACCAAAAACAGGGCGGTTTTCTAACCGCCCTGAATTTCAATGGAATTTATCAGTCAGCCTTAATATATTTATCAACGATTTCCTGAAGTGAACCGTCTGCAATAAGCTCTTTGAGAGCCTCATCAACCTTTTTCTGCAGCTCTGTGTTATCCTTTGCAAAGCAGATTGCGTAATCCTCATTTGCAAACTCTGCATCAAGGATTTTTAAACCTTCGTTTGCTGCGACATAGGCTTTTGCCGGTTCATTGTCTATTATTACGCAGTCGACCTTGTCTTTCAAAAGTGACTGAACCGCAACTGCGCCGTTTTCATAGCCTACAACATTTTCCTCACCGTAACCGCCGTCCTCAGGAGCAGCAGAAGCGTAGATATAACCCGTGGTGCCCTGCTGGGTGCCTATTTTCTTACCCTCAAGGTCATCGATTGACTTGATATCACTGTCTTCCTTTACGATAACCGCCTGAATGCCTTTGGCGTATGATGTTGAGAAGTTGACCTTTTCAAGTCTCTCATCGTTTACCGTCATACCCGCCATACCCATATCGTATTTGCCTGACTGAACGCCCGGAATAATTGAATCAAAAGCCACATCGGCGATTTCAAGCTCAAGACCGAGCTTTTCGGCTATAAGCGCCGCTACCTCTGCGTCAATTCCGACTACCTTGTCACCCTCGTAATACTCATAGGGCGGAAATTCAGCGTTTGTAGCCATAATGAGCTTGCCTTCCTCGGCGGTCATGGATTTTTTACCGCATCCGCTGCAAAGCACGGCAATGAGCAGCGCGGATATGAGACTGAGAATTTTTACATATTTTTTCATATATATACCCCTTTTGATACCTTTGTTAAATTCTATTAAGGATTATATCACCGCTGCGCGGGAATGTCAACACATTTTTGCATATTTATGATATTTGACTGAATAATTTGCATTTCAATGCATAAATAGTACAGAATTATATATTCTTGTGCGTTTTTATGCGTATTCTACATTTTTTTGAATATTTATTCATTAAAAGATTGCGTGGGCGTTTATCATTGAATCTTCCTTAATCTGGGAAAGAAGCATTTTAAGCGTCTCGATATTTTCGTAAAAAAGTATTTCATCTTTTGTTCTGCTGTAAAGCAGCAGTGAGGAAAGCTCAAGCTCAACTTCGTCAATGCGGTCGTGATTCACGAAAAAAGAAAGCGTTTTTTCTTTCTGAACCCATACCTCGTCTATTTTTTCGGCGGTTTCGTAGGCGTTTTTTCCGTCTTTATAGTTTTCTTCACATAGTCTTACAAGCTCAATTGTTTCATCGCAGGTTTTTTTTATATAAAAGTAGCTTGAGATATACGCTGTAACGACAAACACGAAAAGCAGTCCTGCGGATATCAGTCTTTTCATTTGTTGCTCCTCTTTTTTATCAGGGTGAATTTTGCGTCTCTGTCCATCGTCATAAGAAATACATTTTCAATAACGGTATTATTATCATCAAGTATTTTTTTGATTTTTACGCTGTCGGTCTCAAGCGCCTTAAGCGATTCGTTTATTAGCTTTCCGTCGCTGATAACCGGAAGGGGAAGAACGGCGGCTTCCTTGTTCAGCTTCAAATCGCCTGATGTGGCCGGCTGTTCAGAAGACTTAAGAAGAATACTGAGATTTCCGTTGACCTCGAGAACCGCGAACGCAACGGTAGAAATATCAAAAACATTCTGTCCGCGCAAAAGCTCTACAAGATCGAGAACAGTCATTCTGACGTTTTTCATCGCCTGCTGGTCGACAACGCCGTTTTTGATTATAACCGCCGACTTGCCGTTCATCAGTTTTCTTACCGTAATGCTTTTCATTGCGATAACAGAAATGATTATTTCAAGAATAACAAGAGTAAAAATCGCCACTACGCCGTCAAGTATTGGTTGTGAGGTATCCTGAAGAGGGATTGCGGCTATTTCTGATATAAGGAGTGTAACAACAAGCTCATTAGGCTGCATTTCGCCTATCTGACGCTTTCCCATCAGCCTTATTCCGAGTGTAACGAAAATATAAAGTATAACCGTTCGTGTTATGGTTATTATCATATCATCACCGCTTTTATTATTTGCCGCACGGCGAATTTTTATGAAAGACTTTTAATCGATATATTTTTATTGACAAAAGGTGATAAAGGCAATAAAATTAAAAGGTAATGCTACGGGGGTGAACAGATGAACATACTGCATTTGAAATACGCGGTTGAAATTGCGAATACCAAATCCATAAGCCGTGCCGCTGAAAACCTTTATATGGGACAGCCGAATCTTTCCCGCGCTATAAAGGAGCTTGAGGAAACGCTTAATATCACAATTTTCAACAGAACTCCAAAAGGAATAACCATCACTCCTGAAGGGGAAGAATTTTTACAGTACGCAAAGCGTATAGTTAATCAGGTTGATGAGGTTGAAGAAATGTATAAAAGCGGCAGAAAGCCAAAACAGCGGTTTTCCGCCTGCGTTCCGCGCGCCAGTTATATAGCTTATGCCTTCGCGGAATTTGCCAGCGGCATTTCCACCGATATTCCGGCTGATATTTTTTACAAGGAAACAAATTCTTCCCGCACAATAAATAATGTTGTGAAAGGGGAGTATAACCTCGGTATTGTTCGTTTTCAGACATCGTTTGAGCGTTATTTCAAATCCGTATTCGAGGAAAAGCATCTCAACGCCGAAATTATTACCGATTTCAAATATATACTGCTGATGTCAAAGGAGCATCCCCTCGCGCAGAAAAAAGAAATAAAATTAAAAGATCTTTCGCCTTATATTGAAATTACCCATGCCGATCCGTATGTGCCTTCGCTCCCGCTTATCGACGTAAAAAAGGAAGAGCTTTCAAAGTATGTTGATAAGCGCATATTTATTTTTGAGCGGGGAAGTCAGTTTCATCTGCTGCAGAAGGTCAAGTCCTCTTTTATGTGGGTTTCGCCGATACCTGAGGATTTATATAAAAAATACGGTTTGATTGAAAAGAAATGCACTGATAACGAAAAGATTTATCAGGACGTTCTGATTTACAGAAACGGGTACAAGCTCACCGATCTTGACAGTGATTTCATAACCGCTGTCTGTAACGCAAAGCGTAAATATATTAAGGAAACATTGTAAATAAGCGTGGTGTGAACTTTGAAAACGGTTTTTATGAAGTCTATCCCTCAAAAATATTCGGAAGATATCAGAGAATTGCTCAAGGAAGCTGACCGTGAATTTGTACCGCCCCTCTCATCAAGAAGCGGAACAACCCAAAATACGTTTGGCGGTTCCGGCGAAACGACGGACGACATTGAGCCTTATTTCAGAAATATCAAAAAACAGTGGGCAATAATAGCGGTGGCTAACGGTAAAGTGCTCGGATTTATGTCCCTTATACCTAACCATAACATTCCGAATATCAGCGAATCTTTTGAGCGGAATATATACCTGTCCACCATAATCGTAAAAAAAGAATTCAGGAAAAGCGGAATAGCCGAAAAATTATATGACGCTTTGCTTTCCAGATTCAATGACCGCAGGATTTTCACCCGTACCTGGTCGCTAAATACCGGTCATCTTCATTTGCTTGATAAAAAGGATTTTTACGAGATACTTAACGAGGAAAACGGCAGGGGCGAGGGAATCGACACGGTTTATTACTGCCATGAGCCTGAAAAAAAGCGTATAGTCGATGTTATATCACAGTATAATCTGTTCGGGAGCATGGCGTTTTTTGTTATGCTTGTTGTCTTCGCAGTTACCTTTGTGATTGTCTGGCTTGATTCTGACAGCGGGATACTTCACGAGCTTTCAATCGCCTTCGCCACTTCTCTTATCGCGTCAGCACTGTGTCTTCTTTCTGAAACGATGATAAAATATGTTGAGTCGAAAAACGACGATTATATTTACCGCCTCAGGAGCTTCGGAATAGAAAATCTGCTTTTTCACAAGGATTCCGTGCTTAAAAAGATTATTCCTAAATGTCATAAGGAGCTTTGGATAACCGGTTACAGACTTATAATGACGGCAAAGGGCTCTTTTCGTCTTGCGATTGAGGAAGCCTGTAAAAACACGGCGGGACTCCGTATACGCCTTCTTTTTGTTCCGATGTGGAGCGATACATACAAACTTGTTTATGACGATGATGTTTCAAGATGTTACGCCAATGTTTTTTACACGCTTTGCCGCTGTATTAAAAAATACGGCGCTGATGTTGAAATCAGAATAACCGATAAGCCTGTTTTTAACGATACATATAAGGTTGACGGCCGCATAATTACCGGTCCGTATCTCCACTGCACCGATTCGCGAAACAGGCGGCTCATAACCGCCAAGGATTTTTTCTCGCTTGACATTACAGACAGTAATAAGGAGCTGTACCACCTCATGGAAGCCGATTACATATCGGTTTGGGAACAAAGCAGCGAATATTTTGACAATAAAAAGCTGTTAGATTTGTTTGACAGCCACGATAAATACGATAAAATAATGAATATGCCGTCTGACGAAAGAATCAAGCTGATACGCGGCTGTGTCGTATCAGACAGAAATAAGAGTACAACGCTGACATATTCGTAATTTCAAAAACCCGAATGCCTTAAAAAAGCATTCGGGTTTTTGAAATATAATTTATATCAGTTCTATTACGGCGGCGAGATTGCCGCGCTTTCCCGCCGTGGCACGGTGTGAATGAAGAACATCGGCGTTACAGCAGGTGCATATATCGGTTACATCTATATTAGCAGGCGATATACCGCTTGATATCATAATCAAACGGTTGGCTTCGGCAAGGTCAAGCATGTACTTTCCGTTATCTTTAGGAAAAATGAAACTATCAAGCGGCAGATATGTCAGTTTGCGGAATTCGGATACAACCGGATCGTCCACCTCGTAACAGCATTTCCCGATGCACGGACCGATAGCGGCGATTATGTTTTCAGGTTCGCAGCCGAAATCTCCGGTCATTTTTTCGACAGTAAGCTTTCCTATTTCCTTAACCGTCCCGCGCCAGCCGGCGTGCGACGAGGCAATAACCTTTTTTACCGGATCGCAGAAAAGCAGGGGAGTACAGTCGGCGTACTGGGTAACAAGAGCAACGCCGCTCCGGTCGGTTATAAGACCGTCAACATCGCTGAAAGAAGGTTTGAAGATTCCAGTTCCTCTGTCTTCTTCCGTGACGTATTTTATATTGCTTGTATGTGTCTGCCGGCTGAGCACAAGATGCGAAAGCTCAATACCTTCAGTCCCGCAAAGCCGCTTGTAGTTTTCAAGCACATTTTCGCGTGAGTCCCCGTTATTGAAGCTGAGATTCATCTCACCGTATCTGCCGGTGCTTACCCCTCCGAGCTTTGTGGAAAAAAGACAGCGGACGACGCCGCACGACGAGAGCCTCGGAAAGGTGATATATGTTACACCGTTTTTATTTTTTATCGTCAGTGAATTGCTTTTCAATTACTTGCCTCCGTTATTTCATCAAGCATTTTTTCTGAATTTCTGATAAGAGCACCTGAATAATGATTGCCGAGATGATTTGAAATAAATTTTAAAGCGCGATTCATCATCGGCACTCTGCCGGTAGCGGAATGCGAGTCGGTCGCAATATAGGTTATATATCCTTTTTTTATGAGTTTAAGTGTTATTTTTGTGTAATCGTCATCAAAAAGAGAAGAGGCGTTTACCTGTGCCTGAATATTCTCTTTAGCAATGAATTTAAGCAGTTTTCTGAAATTTGATGATTTGTGATACCGTTCTATATGAGCGATAACCGGAATAATACCTTTTTTATCGCGCAGATTGCGGATATCCTTGAATAAGTCGGAGTTTATACTGCTGTTTGTCAACTCCAACAGAAGATACATCGTATTGCCGAATGTGAAATTATATACGGATTCACTTTCCCCGATATTGTAATAATACAGTACTTCCGTGCCGAGAAAAATGTCCGGTAGATTCATACCGGCAACATAAGATTTCAGCAGATTGTATGAATCCTGTATTTTTTTCAGATATTCATCAAGATTTTCCCTGAAAGCGTAAAAATGAGGAGTGGCTATAACATCGGTTATGCCTTGTTCTTTCATCATTTCAAGTATTTTTACAGATTCATCAAGACTTTTTGAACCGTCGTCCACGCCGGGGAGAATATGTGAATGTATATCCAGCAAAAATAACCGCCTCACATTTTAAAGCAAAGTATTTAAGTATTCATACGAGCGGTAAATTTCATCGTATGATTTATACGCGTCACTGTAAACCTCGGTAATGCAGCTACCGTTATAGTTCATTTTTTTAAGCGTCTGAAAGAAACGCTTGAAATCAAAGCCGCCGTTTCCCGGAAGCTGACAATCAGACGAAATACTGTGGTCGCTTATGTGGTAATGCTTTATGTTACCGGAAAACTCTTCTATAAGGACATACGGGTCATATCCGCAGCGGACAGACTGTTTTATGTCAATGCAGAATTCCGCCTCGTCACCGAGTATTTCTTTCATCGAGCGGAGAAATTCAATATCGCCGGCACGGTATCTGACTACGTTTTCCTGCAATACAGTCGCACCGTTTTTGCGGGTTACATCTTTAAGACGCATATAACGTTCGCAGTATTCCTCGTCATTCAGCACACCGTTAGGTTTTCCGCCGTGCATAATAATATACTTCGCGCCGAGCTGTGCCGCCGCTTCGGAATAACGCTTATACTGATCCTCGGCTTCACGGTAGCGGCGGTCGTATGCCGAAAAAATCATAAACGATTCGGCAAGCGACATTGTAGGGTGCAGTGAATCCACCGATATTCCGTATTCATTCCTGATTTCATCGAGCATATCAAGAAATGGCTGTTTCAGCTCGCAGAGCGCATTAAAAAAAATTTCGGTATGCTTTACTCCCGCTTTGCCGATATTTTCAAGCGAAATTTCAGTTTCAAGAGGATAAAAGCATGATGTTGAAACTCCGAGATTCATTTTAAGCTCCTTCGGTTATGCCGTCCGACAATTCGGAGGGCGTGACATAAACGGTTTTATTTGTCGTGTAAATTACCATTCCGGGCTTGGCCCCGTTCGGTTTCTTCACATATTTGACCGGTGTGTAATCAACAGGTACCTGTGAGGAAGACGATGCTTTTGAGTTTTTCGCCGCAAGCATGGCGGCCTTTTTCAAAGTTTCATCCGAAACACTCTCGCCGTGGCACATAACTATTACGTGTGAACCCGGAATATTTTTAACATGGAACCACAGGTCGTTTTTTGAGGCGAGAACCGTAGTGATATAATCGTTCTGACGGTTATTCTTTCCTACAAGTATCTTATATCCCTCTCGGCAGGTATATTCCCTGAAACCCGGCGCCTGTGTGTTTTTCTTCCTTTCCCTGGGTCTTTTTATATATCCGGCTGCTGTCAGCTCTTCACGTATTTCAGCTATTTCAGAAAGCGATTCGCTTCTTGATATACTGTCAAGAACGGAATCAAGATAAATAAGCTCTTTTCTGTCCTCCTCGGTCAGCTTTGTAAGCGTTTGCTCCGCCGTATATGTTTTTTTATAATCCTTAAAATATTTAGCCGCGTTCTGCTGGGGCGAAAGAGCAGGGTCAAGCGGAATACGTATCGGCTTCATATCTTCATAATAATTTTCCGCTTCAATAAACCGTGCGCCCGGCTCCGCACGGTAGAGATTGGCTTTAAGAAGCTCGCCGTATATCCGCAGCTGCTCGCGGTTCTCGCATTTTTCAAGCTCAAGAAGTCTCGCGGCAAGTTTTTTTTCTGTACGTGATTTTATATTGTTGGTTAATTTAAGAATATCCGCCGCCGCTTTGTGAATGCGCTCCGCGTTATCCCTTTTTGTATAAAAAGCGTCAAGCAGCTCTGAAAAACTGCCGAATTGCTGTTTTTTGAATTTTCCGCCGTACTGCGATATATCGGTGTATGAAAAATCGTAAGGCGAACCGTCTTCCTTTAAAAGCAGTAAAGGCTTGCTGTTAGACTTGATATCTTCAGCGATTGATTTAAGCGCCTTATAACCGTCTTTTAATATTTCAGCTCTGTAAACCG
Source organism: uncultured Clostridia bacterium (assembly GCA_944376655.1). Taxonomy (GTDB): domain Bacteria; phylum Bacillota; class Clostridia; order Oscillospirales; family Acutalibacteraceae; genus UBA737. The sequence continues at coordinate 25,819 of CALWDJ010000006.1, read as the reverse complement.
CTTCACGACAGACAAGAGGGGAGAAGCCGTCAATTCCGTCAAGCAGAACTCCGACAGGATTTTCTTCTGCGGTAATTTTTTCGCCGTATAATTTTATTACGCTGTCATCAAGCGGATTGTTTTTACGCTTCTTTTCCGGAAATGTATACTGCGCGCCCGGCAGGACAAGTCTTTCAGAGGTTTCGGGATCGCTGTGCCTTAATGAGTCAATTATTCTTCCGTCCTGTCCCGCAAGAATAATATTGGTTTTACTGCCTATAAACTCGGCAATCAGACGGAGTTCGATAATATCTCCCATTTCATTCGAGGCGGTAAAAGTAAATACCGCTATTCTCTCAAATTCAGGCTGAAAAACGTCAATCAATTTAGCTGACGAAAGATATTTCCGCATAAGCATACAGAACATCGGCGGTGATTTCGGGTTTTCGTATTTGTTCTCCGTAAACTGAATCCTTGCCGAGCCTTGCTTAACAGATATCAGAAGCCTTTTGCAAAAATCTTTTTTGCGCAACAAAAACACCAGCTCATCTTTTGAAGGCTGGTATATTTTGTCAATATGCGAGTCGCAGGCTTCTTTGAGCTCTGAAACTGTTTTATGAAGAAAAGCGCCGTCAAATGCCATGTCAGTTCTCCGATTTATTAAGTAAATTACCGATTTGCGTGGCAGCATCGGCATAATATTCATATTCAGCCTTTTTTTCGGGCAGATTTTGAAGCGCAGAGGCACAGCTGAACAGCCTGTTATACTGTTTTTCTGCATATAAACGTCCATCGGGTGATAAAACATCTGTTTTACCTATGTAATAAAACCAGTCGGGACAGCAGGTCGTTTTTCCGGTATATATCGATCTTATTACCGAATAAACCTTTCCGTTTTCCTCAACGGCGGTTTCGTCTGAAATTTCAAAGCCGTTTTCATAAAGACAGCGCCTTAAAATTTCCGGTGATGTTGTCGGCTGAAGAATAAGCAGAACAGGCGGAGATAACTTAAGCCATCCGGTACGTTTGATTATTCCGGAAATAACTTCTCCGCCTATACCGGCGATGACCACCGTATCCGCTTCGGATTTTTCAACGGACGAAAGACCGTCGCATAGTCTTGTCTCAATTCCGCCTACTCCCGAAAGCGCGATGTTTTTTTTCGCGTTTTCAAGGGGAAGCGGACGGATATCGGTAGCTATGACCCTGCGCGCTTTTCGGCTTTTCTTAAGCATAATGGGTAAATACGCGTGGTCGGTTCCGACATCGCAGACATTTGAATTTTCAGGTACAAGAGAAGCGATGAGCGACAGTCTTTTTGTAAGCGTCATTATTTGTTTTCAAAATGCTTGTTGAGCTTTTCAATAAGCGCGTCACAGTCAGTTCCGTGAACCTCGCATGCCTGCTCAATGCTCTCGCCGCGTGAAGCTGGGCAGCCAAGGCAGTGCATACCTATTTCAAAGAAATATTCGGCAGCGCTGCTGTCAATATCAAGTACTTCGCCTATAAGCATATCTTTTGTAATTTTCATTTTGATCATCCTTTATATTTTTAATTAGTATCAGAATAAATTTATTTTATTATTCAAATCTTTTCTTGAGTGATTAAAGAGCTTGCGGTTATCCATTGCCCATACCCTCGCCGAAAAATCGTCAGATGACGCGGCTGAAACAGCTTCACGCATTTCATAAACCCTTGAATCCATAAGGTCAAGCTCACTTAAAAGCTCCGCCTCAATAAACATAGGCCGCACAGCGGCGCCGAATTCGGGCTCACCGTGGTGTGACAGCACCATATGCTCAAGCAGCATCGCCGTTTTACGGTCAATAGAGAGCTTTTCGGCATATTTTTCAATAACCATAGCGCCCATAGCCAGGTGACCGAGAAGATTTCCTTCATTTGAGTAGCCGGTGGCAACTCCGGTATCGGCGACATTGAATTCGGAGAGCTTTGCGATATCGTGAAGTATCGCCCCGGACATAAGAAGCTCACGGTCAACAAAGGGATATACAGAGCATACTCCCTCGGCAAGCCTTACGATTGAAAGGGTGTGCAGAAGAAGTCCGCCGCGGACCGCGTGATGGAGCTTAAAAGCGGCAGGCCAGTAGAGAAGGGCAAGTCGGTTGTCATCAAGTATAGCCGTCACGATTTTTTTAAGGTCGCTGTCGGTAAATTCCGACGCAATTTTATACAGCTCGTCGAACATCTGCTCTCCGGAATAGTCGGCCGATTTGACAAATTTGCCGGGATCTACTCCGTCTTCGGGCATAACAGGGCGAATCCTGTCTATCTTCAGCTGATCAGCCCCGTTGTAACGCGAAACGGTGCCGCGTATTTTAATAAGCTGATTTACTGTGTATTCTCCGTGCTTTTCCTTATCATATCTCCAGAGCTTTGCGTTTATCTCGCCATCAGAGTCCGAAAGAGTCATATCAAGATAAGCGTCGCCCTTTGAAGAAGTTTTAATATCAATATTTTTAATCAGACAAAAGCCGTCAACAAGACCGCTGTTGTCAATAGGGGTGAAATTCATTTTTTTCTCCGTCCGGTAAAATCAGTTTTTTATTATAATATTTTCACGTGCAGGGCCGTTGCTGACCATTGTGATTTTAAACCCGATTTCTTTCTCAATAAACTCTATGTAATTGCGGCAGTTCTCGGGAAGGTCGGAATAATTCGTAATGCCGGTAATATCGCATTTCCAGCCGGGAAGCGAGACAAGCACAGGTTTTGCTTTTTCAAGAAGACCTGTAACAGGGAAGTCTTTGGTGATTTTCCCGTCTATTTCATATCCGACGCATACCTTAATCTCGTCAAGGTAGGAAAGCGCGTCAACAACGGTAAGAACCGCATGGGTAGTTCCTTGAACCTCACAGCCGTACCTTGTCGCCACACAGTCGAACCAGCCCATTCTGCGCGGACGCCCTGTTGTAGCCCCGTACTCACCGCCGTCACCTCCGTGATCGCGCATTGCTTTCGCCTCATCACCGAATATTTCACTGACAAACGCTCCTGCTCCAACCGCCGATGAATAAGCCTTTATAACAGTGTAAATTTCTTTTATAGAATAGGGAGGAAGTCCCGCGCCGACAGCGCCGTAAGCTGCTATTGTATTGGAAGATGTGACCATCGGGTATATTCCGTGGTCGGTATCCTTAAGCGTTCCGAGCTGACCCTCGAGAAGAACCGTTTTGCCTTCCTTATCGGCGTTGTAAACCAGCTTTCTGACATCGCCGACAAAAGGCTCGATTCCTTTTTTCCACTCCATCATTTTATCGAAAATCTCATCTGCCGAAAGCGGCTCTTTATGATAGAGGTTGGTTATAAGGATATTTTTGATTTCAAGCACACGCTCAATTTTGGCGCGCAGCGCCTTTTCGTCAAACAGCTCGCAGACCTGGAAACCGATTTTTGCATATTTATCGGAATAGAAAGGAGCGATTCCGGACTTAGTTGAGCCGAAGCTTGCTTTTCCGAGGCGTTCTTCCTCATAAACATCAAAAAGCACGTGATACGGCATAACCATCTGACAACGCTCTGATATCATGAGCTTCGGCGCCGGAACACCCTTCTCGATTACGCTGCGGTATTCATTCAGAAGCTTATCAACGTCGAGAGCAACGCCGTTGCCTATACAGTTGATGACACCTTCGTTGAAAACGCCTGAAGGCAGTGTGTGCAGAGCAAATTTACCGTATTTGTTTTTTATAGTATGACCGGCGTTTGCTCCGCCCTGAAAGCGAACGACGATATCCGCGTCACAGGCAAGCATATCTGTGATTTTACCCTTACCCTCGTCTCCCCAGTTAGCGCCTACAACAGCTTTTACCATAATTTATGTACCCCATTTTTAATAAAGTAGTGTAACAGCACAGTTACATTTTATTATACAATACTTAAACAAATAATTCAACATAAATATATGCTGTACCGAAATAAATTAGAAATCAGTTTCTTTTGACTATAAAATCAGCCCAGGAATATTCCGTGCTTTCAGAACGTTCCTCCCAGTAAAAAAGCCTGTTTATATATTCCTGTTTCCGTCGCTCTATATACGGCAGGCAGTTTTCCGCTCCGTAACGGTAAACTTCCGATGTAAGGTCATATATCGGATATCCCGGGGCGTGCCTGCGTGTGTGAACCACACCGCATGCCTGTCCTACGGCATGACAGGAAGCGATATCGGCCTTATCGGTAATCTTTTTGGCAAACGCTCGGTCTGTGTATTTAAAAGAGAAAAGAAATCAGACAAAAATTCGGAATTCTGATAAAAAAGTATGGCGTTTTTTCTTTTAAGTCTTTGCATTATTTCATCGGACGGATTCATAAGCTCACCTCTGTTTTATGAGAAGCCATAGCTTTAAGCGCCTTTTTACCGATTCCGGCTTTTCCGCTTTTTATCAGATATAAAAGGTAAGCAAGACACATAACAAAGCATACAACGGCAGAAGCCGGAACAGCGAGACCTATTCTTAAAAGATCGGGAGAAGCTCCGCGGCTCAGGATATAGGAGAGGGGAATCCTTACCGCGAAAGATGTGACAATACCCTCTAACATTACAAAATTTGTTTTGCCGAGACCGTTGAAATAACCGAGCAGACAGAAATATATGCTGATAAAGATATGCTCTGCCGCGCACCCGCGCTGGTATCTTGCCGCGGCGGAAATAACCTCCGGACTTTTTTCAAACAGCGATGCGAGATATTCCGGAAAAAAGAAGGTGGCGCAGAAGGTGAGTATGCCGAACACGAAAGATATTCCGACAGAAAGCTTTAAGGACCTGAAAGCGCGCTCCGGTTGATTGGCGCCTATATTCTGCGCGACAAATGCCGACAGCGCCGACATAAACGAAATCGGAATAATCGAAAGGAAAAGGAACAGCTTTTCCGATATGCCTATGCTCGCGGAGGCTATAAGTCCGAGCGAATTGAGTATTGCAGTGAGTATAAGGAACGAAACTCTCGTAAGAAAATCCTGAAGCGCTATCGGAACACCCATTTTAAGTATTCTAATTACCTGACCGCGTGCTTTAAAGCTGCTTTTTGTAATAGAAAAGGGAAGGCCGCCCTTTCTTATATATATAACGGAAAAAACGACGCTTACGGCCTGTGCCGCTACGGTAGCTATCGCCGCTCCCGCCGCTCCCATTTTAAAACCGGCTACAAGTATTAGGTCGCCGATTATATTGACTATACAGGCAATCAGTATAAAAATGAGCGGCATTTTTGAGTCTCCGACGCCTCTGAAAAGTCCGCTTATCGCGTTATAAGCCGAAATAAAAACGATGCCGGCCGTGCAGATGCGCACATACTCGGTTCCGGGGCCTTTTGCTTCGTCCGGAATTTTCAGCAGCTCAAGCGCCTGCGTCGCAAAAATCATAAGGACAGCAAAAAATATCGCTGACACGGCTATAAGCAGCTTTGTCATTCCGGCGGAAATATCTGCGGCGCGTTTCTTGTCTCCGGCTCCCATTGCCTGACCTATCAGAACCGTAACGCCTGTTGTAAGACCGATAATGATGCCGGTTATTCCCTGCATAAGCTGGCTTCCGGTAGCGACCGCCGAAAAATGGGCGGTTGTGCTGTACTGCCCGACTACTATAAGGTCAACTGCGCCGTAAAGCGCCTGCAGAAGCTGTGACAGCATAAGGGGCAGCGCAAATTTAATAAGCGGAGGGAGAATTTTACCTTTAAGAAAAGTGTTTTCACTCATTTTTTCACATCCGTAGGTATGACCGCTCTTTGTTGAAAGAACGGTCATAGCATTATTGTTTTATTGAATTAAAATAATTTACTATTCCGAGCGTAATAGCTTTTGCCTTTTTATTGTTGCTTTCTTCCTTTGTTATATGGCTGTAATCATATTGGTTTGAGATATAGCCGTTTTCGGTAAGCACGACCGGACAAACAGTAACCCTGCACATAAAATACATATGCCATTGCAGTGAAAAAGGCTCATATTTCGGGTTATTTTTCTTATATATCTCTCCGCACATTGATTTAGTCGCCGAATAAACAAATTCGGACGCTTTTTTTGAAAAGGCGTTGAAATAGTATGAGCCGAAGCCGTTCGGGTTAGCCGAGGTGCTTGAATTGTGATGCACGGCTATGCAGTAGTCCGGCTTGAGCTGTTTGAGCATTTTGATTTTTGTGTCGGTAGAGCTTGTACTGTTATCGGTACGCGTCATATAAACTGTGGCGCCGATTTTCTCAAGCTCCGACTTGATTTTAAAGGCAAGGTTAAGATTCTGTATCGCTTCGCTGTGATTTTTATAGTCGAAGCCGGGTGCACCGATATCGGTGCCGCCGTGACCCACGTCTATAAGAACCTTAATACCCGTAAGGTCGGTTCCGTATTCGTTGTCGGCATCCTTTACAGTTTTAGGCTCAAGAAATTCAAAGCAAAGCTGACCTTCTTCATTATAATACGAATCCCAGCCGTAAAATCCGCCCTGATTTTTCAGAAAAAGCCTGAGTGTGTAATCGCGGATTTTAGTGCCGTCGGCGTTTTTGTTTTCAATTATTTTGGCAGAGCTGAAAAGCGGATGATCTTCAGGTATAGTTATCTCACCGTTAAATACAGTCGCGTAGCAGAAGGTTATATCCACATAATTATACGTGACGTCGGTTATGCTGTAATCCTGATTAGAGGGATTTTTGTACGACTGCTCGAGCAGGTCAAAATAAAACGGGGCTTTCCATAGGCAGTCGAAGGTCATCACAGTATGTGAGTCAATACTTTCTATTGACGAAAAGGTAATTTCATTATGGTCGGGAAGAGTGCCTATGTACTGCTTTACAACCGGAGTAACCTCGTTATACGGTTTATCCTTACGCTCAAGATAAACACGGTATCCGGCACGCAGGGTCACGTATTTTATGTCATTGTAGGCTATATAGCTCGGTGAACAGTAATCAAGAGTACCCTCCGGCAGATAGTTGTTTGTGGGACGTGACCAGTCGGCCGAACCGTCGCTCAAGCTCGCGTCGGAAACATTTCCGTCAAAGGTTTCGGCGGAGTACTGCACGATTTCCGCTATATATCCCGAACCTACGTTTATGTATTTACCGCCTGTGGGAGTAGCGTTCGGGTCATAATCCACCACAACGTCATTCTTTTTGCAGGTTATATTGCCTGACGTAAATGTCTCGGTTTTTCCGTTATGGGTCGCGGTATAGGTTATTTTTCCGAGTGAGATGTCCTTGGCGTTATCCGAAGGGAGGGTTAATAATCCGTTGTATGAGGCAAATTCCGAATTATCCGGAGGATTTTTTTCCTGTGTGAGCGTAACAGTTTTGCCGTTGAACGAGGCTTTGACCAAACTGCCTTTCCTGGCGGAAACAGTGACTATTACCTTTGAGCCAGACGGATAAGACTGTGCGCCTGACGGTGAAAAGCTGTTTATTACGATATATCTGTACGTAACAGTATAAACTTTCTTCTCGCCCTTATGCTCAAATTCAAAGGTGTTTTTTCCAACATCAAGTACGGTTTCGTATGAAAAAGCACCGGTTTCACCGCGCTCGATAATCTGACCGTTTACCGTAAGCGGCCAGACGGGATCTGAGGTTCCTGAAAAAGTAAAGTCCGGCTCGGTAACATTAACCGAAGTTTTTTCCGGAGAAGTGATATTCAGCCTTATACCGTTGTCTTTGGGTTCTTCCTCAGAAGACACGGAAGAATCGGATATTGCGCTCTGAGGCAGAGAAGATGAATAAGCGGCGGCTGATTCCGTGTCCTTCTGTGTGCGGCAGGCGGATACAGAAAAAATCAGGCATAAAAGCAGCGCAAAAAAGGTAAAAAAGCGAGAATGCCGAAAGTTGTTCATTGTATCTCCTTTGATTATAGTAAAACTGCAGTGTATGAGTGGGAAACAGCCGGAAGAAACTTACCGGTTATATCCTCCGTTCTTATTTTGAGAGTAGAGGTGTTGACGCAGGGGTGACATCCTATAAATTCACTTTTAAGCAAATCGGTATCGACAAGAAGCCTTACACGGTTTTCCTTATCGTTCATAAGCCCCATGACGCTGACCGAGCCGGGAAGAATATCAAGAAATTTTTCCATATATTCGAAGTCGGCAAACGAAAGGCGGGCAATTCCGAGTTGAGATGAAAGCTCCCTGGTTTTAAACGGCTTGTTTCCCGGGAGCATAAGAAGGTAAAATTCCGTTTTCTGCCTGTTGCAGAGAAAAAGGTTTTTACATATGCTGATACCTAAAACCGAATTTATTTTATCGCAGGCAGCTATCGTTTCAGCCGCCGGATGGTCAATATGCTCAAATTCAATGCCGAGCTCTTCAAGCAAGGAATAAACGGCACGCTCTTTATCCGCACGCCCCGAAAGCTCAGGAGTGCCTTTTGTAATTTTGTATTCCATTTTAAAAAATCCCCTGTTATAATATAATAAAACAATATATATTATATTAAACAGTCTCTTTATTTTCAAGTACAAAAAAATACAAAAATCTGTTAAAAAATTGGAGGCTTAAAATGGACACCTGTTATATATTCGGCGCCGGAGAAGGCTTACCCGAAAAATTCACAAAAAACGAAAAGGACTTGCTTATTGCAGCCGACGCCGGCATAAAAAAGCTCACGGATTACGGAGTTTCTCCGGATATGGCAGTAGGTGATTTTGATTCGCTCGGCTTTGTTCCGGATTGCCGGGAAATAATAAGGCATCCGGTAAGAAAGGACGACACCGATACTATGCTCGCCGTAAAAACCGGATTAAAAAAAGGCTACTGCAAATTTGTCATTTTCGGCGGAACCGGGGGAAGACCCGACCATACTTTCGCGAATATCCAGACCTTGAACTACATATGCGCAAAAGGCGGAACAGGTTTTTTATGCTTCGACGGCTTTACGGCCTGTGTTATAAAGAACCGCAGTATTTCTTTTTCGGCTGAAGCAACCGGAGACTTTTCGCTTTTCGCTTTATCTGAACAATTGTCTGGAGTAACAATAAAAAATATGCTTTACAATCTTGATAATTCGGATATCAGCTACGAATTTCCGCTCGGAGTAAGCAATTCTTTTACCGGAAAAGGCGCGGAAATAACCGTTTCAAACGGTACGGCGCTTCTGATTTGGAGAGGAAAACACACTCTTTTGGAGCTATAATAAATAGATTTATATGCTTCTATTCAACATTTTGCACAATTTGGCAAATAAATTACAAAAATTTAAATTTTTTTCTTGACTTTTTCAACATAATAATGTATTATTGTTGCAAGAAACACTACTACGAGGCTGTAATGAGTATAGATTTTGTCGAAAATTACAAAAAATTGTCTGACGAAGAAATAGTAAAACTTATTAACAGCGGAGAGTACGGTCTTTTACAGATTATTATAACGCGGTATCTCCCGGTAATTCTTTTTTACGTAAATAAATACTGCGCAGAAAACGAGAGGGAAGACGCTGTACAGGAAGCAACCTGTTCGCTTTATTCCGCTATCAAAAATTACAGCAGTGACAAAGCTTCGTTTTCAACATTTGCGTCTCTTTGCATCAAACGTTCTGTTTTTTCGCTTATTAAGCAGCAAAAGCGCCGCAAAACTATTCCGGACGAGCTGTTATCCCCGATTGAGGATATTGAAATTGCCGATAATAACAGTCCAGAAAAGATTTTTTTTGAAAAAGAAAATCTTAAGACACTTAAAGACAGCATAAAGCTTGAGCTGTCAGGGCTTGAATACAGCGTTTTACAGCTTTTCCTTTCCGGAAAAAAATACATAGAAATTGCCGAAAAGCTCGGCATTACGGAAAAATCCGTGAATAACGCGCTTTTGCGCATAAGAAAAAAACTCAAAGAAAAATAAACGCGGAAAAGCGTTTATATATGCCCATGTAGCTTAAATCAGCAGAGCGTTGAAACCAAAGATGTCGGTGCGATTCCGTCCGGGGCTAAAAAACAACCGAGAGAGGTAGAAAAAATGTTTGAAGACAAAACACTAGTTTGCAAAGACTGCGGCGAGGAGTTCGTATTCACTGCAAGGGAACAGGAGTTTTACGAATCCAAGGGCTTTGTAAACGAACCGCAGCGCTGTAAGCCTTGCCGCGATAAGCGCAAAAATGCGGGAAGAGCTCCGAGAGAGATGCACGAGGCAGTTTGCGCTGCATGCGGCGGAGTTGCAAAAGTACCGTTCGTTCCGCGCGATGACCGTCCTGTTTACTGCAGTGAGTGCTTCGCAAAAATGAAGGAAGAAAACTCAGCCGAAGCTGCTGCTCCGACAGAAGAATAATTTTCAAACATAAAAAGGGCCGGAGAAATCCGGCTCTTTTTCTTTTAAAATAATAAAAATAATGCTGGAAAAAGGTTATAATATGCTGTATAATTATAGAAATTATATATTTGCTTGTTTAATGACAAAGGACGGAGAGCAAAAATGCGTATTGTAATCAAAATAGGAACATCTACTCTTGCACACAAATCGGGGCTTCTTAATATTCGCCGTGTCGAAGCGCTTGTCAAGGTAATGAGCGACCTTAAAAACGCCGGCGATGAGATTATACTTGTATCTTCAGGCGCGATAGGAATGGGAGCCGGAAAGCTGTCACTTACAGACCGTCCTTCGGATATCCCCACAAAGCAAGCAGCGGCGGCGGTCGGTCAGTGCGAGCTTATGTATACATATGACAAGCTGTTTTCTGAATATAATCATACGGTCGCCCAGATTTTAATCACCGGAGAGGACATTGAGAACACGGTACGCCGAAAGAATTTTGAGAATACGGTACGCCGGCTTCTTGAGCTCGGCGCTCTGCCTATCATAAACGAGAACGACTCTATCGCGACCGATGAAATCGTAATAGGCGATAACGATACGCTCGGCGCCATCGCCGCTACCGCCGTCAACGCGGATCTGCTTATACTTTTATCCGATATTGACGGTTTGTTTACGGCCGACCCGCATAAAGACAAAAACGCGCTTTTGCTTAAGCGTGTCGAAAATATCACGCCGGAAATCATTAAAATGACCGGCGGCGCAGGTAGCCGTTTCGGCACAGGCGGTATGGAAACAAAAATCAAAGCGGCAAAAATTGCGACCGACGCGGGAATTGATATGGTAATCGCCAACGGAAAGGATCCGTCCGTGCTTTATGATATTATCGACGGAAAAAACGTGGGGACAAGATTTATATCCGGAAAGGTTGAGTGAAAATGATTTCAACAGCTGAAATTTTAAAACGCGCAAAAGCTGCCGCGGCGTATCCTGCCGCGGAAACAGAGCAAAAAAACAAAGCGCTTTTGTCGATGGCAGATTCTCTGGTTGAAAATACCGATAGAATCCTCGAAGCAAACGCTGAGGACGTTTTAAATGCGAAAGGAAAAATCAGCGATGTGATGATTGACCGTTTAAGCCTTGATGAAAAACGCATTGCTTCAATGGCTGAAGGTATAAGGGAAGTCGCGGCGCTCGAGGATCCATGCGGAAGAGTTCTTGACGAAATCCGCCGTGACAACGGTATGGTTATAAGAAAGGTTTCCGTACCGCTCGGTGTTGTGGCGATCATATACGAAAGCCGTCCGAATGTCACTTCAGACGCCGCCGCTCTTTGCTTTAAAAGCGGAAATGTCTGTGTTCTGCGTAGCGGCAAGGAAGCCTTTAAAAGCGCGCACGCTATTGTATCCGCTCTTAAAGAGGGGCTTAAAAAGTGCGGTATAAGCGAAGATATGATAAATCTGGTAGAGGATACGACAAGACAGAGCGCAAACGAGCTTATGACCGCTGAGGGCTATGTTGACCTGCTTATTCCGCGCGGCGGCAAAGGTCTTATTTCCGCCTGCGTTAAAAACGCTACTGTACCTTGCATTGAAACAGGAACGGGAATTTGTCATATTTATGTTGATAAATCGGCCGATACCGATATGGCGCTCAAAATAATCGATAACGCGAAAACCAGCCGTCCTTCTGTCTGCAACGCGGCGGAGGTTTGCCTTGTAAGCCGTGATATTGCCGCGGATTTTCTTCCGAAGCTCGCCGCGCTGTTCTCGGGAAGAGTGGAAATAATAGGTGACAGCGAGGTATGCGGTATAATAAGCGCCACACCTGCTGAATCCGGGGATTTTGATACCGAGTTTCTTGATTATAAAATGGCGGTTGCCGTTGTTTCAGATGTAAAGGAAGCCGTAAAACATATATCAGAGCATTCTACACATCACAGCGACTGTATAATAACAGAAGATAAATCCGCGGCGGACTATTTCACCTCATCGGTTGATTCTGCTGCTGTTTACGTTAACTGCTCAACCCGTTTTACCGACGGAGGGGAATTCGGTCTCGGCTGCGAAATGGGAATATCCACCCAAAAGCTGCACGCGCGCGGCCCGATGGGGCTTCGTGAGCTTAATACTTATAAATATATCATTTCCGGAAACGGGCAGATAAGATAGGAGAATTTATATGGCAGAGGTAAAATTCGGTTTTATAGGTACCGGAAATATGGGCGGAGCCCTCGCGAAAGCAGTAAGAAAAACCATTCCGGGACACGAGATGATTCTCGCGGACACTGTAAGCGCAAAATCCCAGTCGCTTGCGGCTGAACTTAATTGCAAGGCGGTAGACACGAAAACGGTCGCGGCGCAGGCAAAATTCATCTTTCTCGGGGTAAAGCCGCAGGTGATGAAGGAAATGCTTGAAAGCATTTCCGATGTTCTCGCGCAGCGAACCGACAGATTTGTTCTTGTAACAATGGCGGCAGGTATTAAAATAGAAAAATACCGCCAGATGCTCGGAGCCGATTATCCCATTATAAGGATAATGCCGAATACGCCAGTATCGATAGGCGAGGGTGTTGTTCTTTATTCTGTCAATCAGAATGTTTATATGGACGAAATAACAGATTTCTGCAACTGTATGAGAAACGTCGGTCTGCTTGACAAGCTCGACGAGGAAATGATAGACGCCGCCTGCGCCGTTTCGGGCTGCGGTCCCGCTTATGTATATATGTTTGCGGAAGCTCTCGCGGACGGTGCAGTAGAATGCGGCCTGCCGCGCGCAAAAGCTCTTGAATACGCGGTTCAGACCCTCGTAGGCGCGGCAAGGCTGATAAATGAAACCGGCAAGCACCCCGGCGTTTTAAAAGACGATGTATGCAGTCCGGGAGGAACTACAATCGCAGGCGTCCACACACTTGAATGCGCAGGCTTCAGGGGAGCCGTAATGAGTGCGTTAAAAGCCGCGTTCGACAAAACAAAAGGAATTTAAACCCAAAAGCGCAAACTGTTTTTTCGGTTTGCGCCTTTTTATTTGAATTCTTTTTTATCAAATTTTTTAAGCGTTTTTTTATTAAAATTATTCATTCTGCCGTTTATTGAAAGTTTACAAAAATTCGGTTGACTTTTGTTTTATCGGTGATATAATGTTAGCGTGCTAACAATTATTATGCGGGGTGATATCTTGCCGGAAAAAAGTATAGGACTTGAAGTGCGTATGCTTTCAAATCTCATTAGAAGAGATATTGAAAAGCATGCTTCCATTCACAAGTTCGGTCCTGAAAACGGAGTTCGCGGCTGGGCAATTGATTTTTTTTATAAGAATAAGGACAGGGATATTTTCCAAAAGGATTTTGAGGAAAAATTTCAGATTCGGCGGTCAACTGCAAGCAATATTCTGAAGCTGATGGAAAAAAACGGATACATTACGCGTGAAAGCGTCGCCTCTGATGCGAGACTGAAAAAAATCGTATTAACCGAAAAGGCTATTACATTGCATAACCTTATCATCGAGGATATCAGGCAGCGTGAAAAACGTATGAAAACCGGTCTTTCTGAAGAAGAGCTTGCAACATTTTTTTCGATTACGGAAAAAATCAGGGCTAATCTTGAAGCATAGCCTTTGCGGTATGAATTATTTTGTAAGTTAGGAGAAAAACAATGATTAAAACACTTATGGGGTGTATAAGGGAATACAAAAAGCCCTCAATTCTTACACCGATTTACGTCTCGGTTGAAGTTATTGTGGAATGTATTATTCCTTTCTTTATCGCGAAGCTGATAAACCATATCGAAGACGGAAGCGAAACCCGGCTTGTTTTGCTTTACGGAGCGGCGCTTATCGGTCTTGCCTTCATCTCGCTTTTTTTCGGTGCTCTTGCCGGAAGCACCTGCGCGACAGCTTCGTCGGGATTCGCGAAGAATATTCGGCATGACCTTTTTTATAAGGTTCAGGAATTTTCCTTTGCCAATATCGACAGGTTTTCAACATCGAGTCTTGTAACAAGACTTACCACCGACGTGACGAACGTTCAGATGGCTTATATGATGGTAATACGTATTGCAGTCAGGGCGCCTTTTATGATGATTTTCTCCGCGATAATGGCGTTCGCGATGTGTCCGCAGCTATCCACGGTATATATTATCATTCTTCCGTTCCTCGCTTTCGCTCTTTTCTTTATAGTTAAAAAGGCTATGCCGCTTTTCAACAGTGTTTTCAAGAAATACGATAAGCTCAACAATTCGATTCAGGAAAACGTCAAAGGCATGCGAGTTGTAAAATCATTTGTACGCGAGGAATATGAAAAGCAAAAATTCGGTAAGGCGGCAGACGATGTATGTGCCGACTTTACTAAAGCAGAAAAAATTGTCGCGCTCAATATGCCGATTATGCAGCTTGCCATGTATATAGCCATGGTTGTTGTTTCCTTCCTCGGAGCAAGGCTCATAATCAGCACCGGAGGCTCCGTGATGGGCGTAGGCGACCTTTCAAGTCTTTTCACCTACGGTATGCAGATACTTTCAAGCCTTATGATGCTTTCGATGATTTTTGTTATGATTTCTATTTCCGATGCGTCGATGCGCCGTATATGTGAGGTCTTGAAAGAGGAAAGCACAATAAAGAACCCGGAAAATCCGGTTATGGAAGTCACTGACGGCAGCATTGATTTTAACGGCGTATCATTCAAATATCATGAAAACGCCGAAAAAAATGCGCTTGAAGATATAGAGCTTCACATAAAATCAGGCGAGACAATAGGCGTCCTCGGAGGCACAGGAAGCAGTAAATCAACACTTATACAGCTTATTTCGAGACTTTACGATACATCTGTCGGAAGTGTTTATGTCGGCGGAATAAACGTAAAGGATTACGATATCGAGGTTTTGCGTGACGCAGTTTCGGTTGTTCTTCAGAAAAACGTGCTGTTCTCCGGAACAATAAAAGAAAATCTCCGCTGGGGAGATAAAGACGCGTCTGACGAAGAACTTGTCCGCGTATGCAAGCTGGCACAGGCAGACGAATTCATAAATTCATTTCCGGACAAATACGATACCTTTATAGAGCAGGGAGGTACAAACGTATCGGGCGGTCAGAAGCAGAGGCTTTGTATTGCACGCGCCCTTCTTAAAAAGCCGAAAATTCTTATTCTGGACGACTCGACAAGCGCGGTTGATACCAAAACCGACGCTCTTATCCGCAGCGCGTTTGCTTCGGAAATACCTGATACGACAAAAATCATAATTGCGCAGCGTATTTCGTCTGTTCAGGACGCAGACCGTATTATTATCATGAACGACGGCAAAATAGACGCAATCGGCACTCACGAGGAGCTTCTCGCGGGCAACGATATATACAGGGAAGTTTATTATTCCCAGAACAGGGCAGGTGAAGAATAATGCCGGGACCGAGAGGAATAAGAGGCGGCGCAAAAGCCAAGAACGCCAAAGCAACAATACTCCGCCTTATAAAGTATCTATTTAAATATTACAAGGTATATCTTACAATAGTAGCAATCTGTATTTTGTTCAGTGCCTTTTCCGGTACCGTTTCGTCACTTTTCCTTAATAAGATTGTTCTTTTAATTTCAGAAGGACTCGACAAGGGATACGACGCTATTTACGCCGATCTTTTAGGCGTTATAATGACAATGATAGGACTTTATGTCATAGGTATAGCGTCATCGTTTATTTACACACGCTTAATGGCGATAATTACACAAGGGTTCCTTAACAAAATGCGTCAGAATATGTTCGGCGGAATGCAGAGTCTCCCGATTAAATATTTTGATACGCACACTCACGGAGATATAATGAGTTATTATACCAACGATATTGATACTCTCCGTCAGCTGATATCTCAGAGTATTCCGCAGCTCTTCACCTCAGCGCTAACTATTTTAGCACTTGTCTGCTATATGCTGTACCTCAGTGTATGGATGACGCTTCTTGTTTTCGTCGGCGTTGTAGCCATGGCTCTTGTGACAAAAAAGGTCGGCGGCAACAGTGCCAAATACTTCGTCAAGCAGCAGAAGTCAATAGGTGTTGTCGAAGGCTATATAGAAGAAATGATGAACGGACAGAAGGTCGTAAAGGTTTTCTGTCACGAAGAAGAAAGCAAAAAGGACTTCGACAAAATAAACGAACAGCTTTACAGCGACGCGCAGAAAGCTAATAAGTACGCGAACATTCTTATGCCTATAATGGGAAACATCGGTCATATTATGTATGTTCTCATAGCTTTTATCGGCGGTCTGCTTATACTTTTGAACGTTCCGAACATTTCTTTTTCGGGACAGGTTATTTCCGTTGCGATTGTTGTTCCTTTCCTTAATATGACAAGACAGTTTACCATGAGCATAAGTCAGGTATCCCAGCAGATAAATTCTGTTGTAATGGCAATGGCGGGTACCGAGCGTATTTTCGAGCTTATGGATGAGGAACCAGAACCGGATAACGGTTATGTAACTCTTGTAAACGCCAAAATCGATGAAAACGGAAACATTACCGAGACAAACGAACGCACAGGCGTCTGGGCATGGAAGCACCCCCATTCGGACGGAACGCTTACCTATACCAAGCTGGCAGGCGATGTAAGGCTGTTTGATGTTGATTTCGGATATGTACCGGACAAAATTGTTCTTCACAATATTGATATTTACGCCGAACCGGGTCAGAAAATAGCGTTCGTCGGCGCAACAGGCGCGGGCAAAACCACTATCACAAACCTTATCAACCGCTTCTATGATATCGCGGACGGAAAAATCCGTTATGACGGCATAAATATCAATAAGATTAAAAAGGCAGACTTGAGACGAAGCCTCGGAATAGTGCTTCAGGACGTCA
Source organism: uncultured Clostridia bacterium (assembly GCA_944376655.1). GTDB lineage: Bacteria > Bacillota > Clostridia > Oscillospirales > Acutalibacteraceae > UBA737. The sequence continues at coordinate 8,773 of CALWDJ010000006.1, read as the reverse complement.
ATTTGTTCACCGGAACAGTTATGGAAAATATCCGTTACGGACGTCTTGACGCCACCGATGAGGAATGTATCGCCGCCGCGAAGCTGGCAAACGCTCACAGCTTCATAAAAATGCTTCCGGAGGGCTACAATACGGTTCTTTCAGGAGACGGCAGCGGTCTTTCACAGGGTCAGCGCCAGCTTATTTCAATAGCAAGAGCGGCAGTTGCCGACCCGCCGGTAATGATACTTGATGAAGCTACCTCCAGCATAGACACGAGAACCGAAGCGATAGTTCAGAAGGGTATGGACCGTCTGATGCAGGGAAGAACGGTATTTGTTATCGCTCACAGACTTTCCACTGTTCAGAATTCAGACGTAATTATGGTACTTGACCACGGAAGAATAATCGAGCGTGGAAGCCACCAGAAGCTGATTGCCGAAAAAGGCGTGTACTATCAGCTTTATACCGGTGCATTTGAAATGGAATAATAATTTAAAAAATAAAACGGACAGCTTTGTCCGTTTTATTTTTTTGCATATATTAAAGCCTGAGTGAATATCATTTAGTAAACGAAGAATAAAGAGAGGAAATAATGATGGAAGAAAAAATACTCAAAACAAGCGTTTATGTGAATGATATTGTTTTTAACGAAACGGCTGAACAGCCGGTTGACGTCGATTTTTCGCTGCCGGATTATTGTCCCGATATCTCAAAAATCTTTAAATGCAGGGCCGTTTCCAGAATTTCGTCAAAAAGCATGAGCGGTAAAAATATAACGGTTGACGGGTATGTATGTATAACCGTGCTGTACTGCGACGCGTCGGAAAAGCTATGCTCATATGAATATCAATATCCGTTCAGCAAGAATATAGAAATGAGCGAGGAATGCTCATCTGGAAATCTGAACGTACAATCAAAATGCGATTACATAAACTGCCGTGCCGTCACGGGAAGAAAAATAGACATTCACGGTGCGGTCAGCATTATAATCAAGGTGTTTAAAAGGAAATGCACCGATGTTATTTCCGATATTGACGACTGCAATATAGAACAGCGGCGCGGAACAGCCCCGGCGACTGTTCCTATGGGATACGCCGAAAAATACCTGATGGTAGAAGAGGAAATACAGATAGGTCAAAGTCAGCCGGCAGCGGAACGTATAATAAGGTACGATGCAAAACCGTGCATAAAAGAAAGCAAAATTATAAATGATAAGGTAGTTGTCAAAGGTGAAATGTCAGTCTGGCTGCTTTACTGTCCTGAAGGGGAAGGCGCTCCGCAGTCGGTAAAAACAGTGCTCCCTTTCAGTCAGATAGTTGATATCGAGGGAATAACTGAAGCATGCGAATGTGAGTCAAAGGCCTTTGTGGCGTTTCTTGAGATTAAACCGAGAAGCACAGAAGGGGGAATCAGGATTTTCGCTTTATCGGCAAAGCTGCTTGTTACCTGCGAGGCATACTGCAAAAACGATATTTCGGTTGTGCTTGACGCTTTTTCACGCAAGTATAAAGCTGAAATGAAGTGTGAAAATATATGCTTTGAGAGTATCTGTGAAAATATAAGCGAGAATTTCCACTGTAAGAAGAATCTTGAACTCGACAGACCGATTGCTTCGGTTTCGGATTTGTGGTGCGATATGCAGTCGGTTTCGGCAAAATTTGAAGGCATGGATATGACTATCAGCGGAACTCTTATAGCCTGTATGATTGCATGCGGCAGCGATTACGGAGCCTCGTATTTTGAAAAGCCGATTGATTTTGAGTATAAATACACGCTTAAAGACTGCTGTGAACAGCTTCACTGTTCACCGGAAGTAGATATTACCTCGTGCGGATATACGATAACCGGCGCGGAAAGTGTTGAGCTGAGAGTTGATTTGAGCATTAACGCCGCCGTTTACGAATGCAGAAAAATTCCGCTTATTACCGCCGTAAAAGTAGACGAGAGCAGACCGTGCGAAAAAAGCGTAAAATGCGCCATGACAATTTATTTTACAGGCGAAAATGAGTGCGTCTGGGATATAGCGAAGCATTACAGCGCAAGCGTTGATGAAATAATGAAAATAAACGACCTTGCGGATACCTGCCTGCCGGAAAATAAAATGCTACTGATACCTGCGGTATAAGAATTATAAAATTAACAAAACGCGTTCGGTTAATAAATAACCGGACGCGTTTGATTATTTGTCATCTTTTAAAAATATTTCCTCCGCTGCAGTCGATAGCTACCGTAAGCGGAAAATCAGAGAAAGTAAGACGCTTTACGGATTCGCAGCCTAAATCGTTGAAAGCTATAACCTCGCAGTCTGTTATTTTAAGAGCGGCAAGCGCTCCCGCGCCGCCGATAGCGCAGAGATACACGGATTTGTTTCGTATAATTGCTTCACATACTTCGTCGCTGCGTTCGCCTTTTCCTATTGTGGCGGCAACACCCATATTGAGAAGACGGGGAGTATACGGGTCCATTCTTTTAGATGTAGTCGGTCCGCAGCTTCCGATAGCCATGCCGGGCGGTGTCGGAGTTGGACCGGCATAATAAATTACCGCGCCGTTCAGATCGTACGGCAGCGGTTTATTATTTTCTATACATTCAAAAATACGCTTATGGGCGGCGTCGCGTGAGGTATAGACCGTTCCCGAAAGAAGAACCCTGTCTCCGGCGTGAAGAAGCGGACAAAAACGCTTTAATTCGCTTGTGTTTATTTTATACTCTTTCATTTTACCAAAGACCCGTATACTTCTTCAAACTGTTCCTTAGCCTGTTTTTCTAACGCGGCGTTGGCCTCAACCTCGGCTTTTGTATTGTTCAGGGAGGCGATAAGCCCGTCAACCTCAGCCACGAAATCATCTGAAGTTTTGATGATATTTTTCTTCAGCTCGTCGAGCGACTCATGTGTATCGTTGATGAGTGAGAGATTTTTATTTACTTCCTCCATGGCTTTGGCGGCGCTTTTCTCCGAATTTTCCATAATTGCGCGCGCGTTAGCCTGAGCGACAAGATACAGCTTTCCGATATTTTCGGACAGTCGCTCTATTTCCTCGTATTTTTCGCTGAAATCCGCCAGCTTTTCGGCTATTTCATTCTTTTCGGCATTCAGCTTTAAATAGTTTTCATTTGATAGCTCAAGCTCATCTGAAAGTTTTTTAATCTGCTCTGTCAGTTCGTTTTCCTTGGAAGTAAAGGTCTTTTGAGAGCGTTCTATGTATTCCATTACGTCCGAACAGTTAAAACCGAACAGGCTTTTTTTAAATCCAACCGCCATTTTCACATTCCTCCGTTTTTGTCATTTCATTATACCAATATTTTAAGCATATTACAAGATTTTTATTTAAAAATGCGCGGTTGACTTTTTTGCCGATGGATAGTATTATAATTATCGATAGTTTTATTTGACGGCGTCGATTGATAGACGCCATTTTTGATGTTACGGGGAGCAGTATGGAATTTACGGAATTAAGAAAGAAAGTCATAAAAAAATATTTCGGCAGTATGAACGATATGCAGTTCAAGGCTGTAACCTCGGTCAAAGGACCTGTCCTTATACTTGCCGGAGCGGGAAGCGGCAAAACAACTGTTTTGGTCAACCGGATAGCGAATATTGTGAAATTCGGGAACGCCTATAACAGCAATTTTGTTCCCGAAGTCACTGACGATATGATAAAATGCGGGGAAGATTATCTGAACGGCACGGCGGATTATGTTCCGGACGGTATTTTCAGCGTTTCGCGCGCAATGCCGTGGCAGATTCTTGCCATTACATTCACAAATAAAGCCGCCGGAGAGCTTAAGGAAAGGATCTCGGCTAAAATTAAAGACGGCGCTGATGATATCTGGGCAGGTACGTTTCACTCTGTCTGCGGAAAAATATTGAGGCGCTACGCCGACAGGCTCGGTTTTACTTCGCATTTTACGGTATACGATACTGAGGATCAGCGCAGACTTATGAAGGAAATAATGAAATCAAAAAATATCGATGAAAAAATGTTTCCGCACAAAAGCGTTTTATCAGCTATTTCTTCAGCAAAGGACAAGCTTGTTTCTCCGGCTGAATACAAAGCGGAAGCGGGCAGCGATTTCAGGCGCCAGACTGTCGCCGAGCTTTACAGGATATATCAGAAGCGTCTTAAAAACGCGGACGCGATGGATTTTGACGATATGATTGTAAAGACGGTTGAGCTTCTTGAAAATAACGACGATGTGCTTGAGTATTACACAAACAAGTTCAGGTATGTCATGGTCGATGAGTATCAGGACACCAACCATGCTCAATACGTCCTTGTTAGTCTTCTTGCGTCCGGAGAAAACAATATCTGCGTTGTCGGCGATGATGACCAGAGTATATACCGTTTCAGAGGAGCCACAATAGAAAACATACTGAGCTTTGAGGACGAGTACAAAAACGCGCAGGTAATACGCCTTGAGCAAAATTACCGTTCTACCTCAAACATACTTAACGCCGCCAACGCCGTAATCAAAAACAACCGCGGACGCAAAGGCAAAAATCTCTGGACAGATAAGGGAGACGGCGATAAAATCGACCTCTACACCGCCCAGGACGAGCGTGACGAAGCGCGCTACGTTGCCGACTGCATACTCGATAACGTCAAAAAAGGCATGAAGTTTTCACAGCATGCGGTGCTTTACCGTATGAACGCCCAGTCGAACGCGATAGAAAACGTCTTTGCCCGCAGCGGCATACCTTACAGCGTTATAGGCGGTCAGCGATTTTTCGGCAGAAAGGAAATCAAGGACGTTATCGCTTATTTACATCTTATTAACAACAACAGCGACGATCTGCGCCTCAAAAGAATTGTAAACGAACCAAAGCGCGGAATAGGGGATACAACTGTAAATACCGCAGCACAGATAGCGGCGGAGCTTGGCGTTCCGCTTTACAATGTATTCAGGGAGGCGGACAGCTACGCCGGTATATCAAGAGCTGCCGCAAAGCTCAACGAATTCTGCAATATTATAGATATGCTTACCGAACAGGCGGAGGAACTCAGTATTTCCGAGCTTTTTGAGCTTATGCTTGAAAAAACGGGATATATGGCCGCTCTTGAAGCTGAAGGAGAAGACGGGATAGACAGAATAGAAAACGTAAAGGAATTTGCCTCAAATATCTCGCAGTATGAGCTTGAAAACGACGAGCCGACACTTTCTGATTTTCTTGAGCAGATCGCGCTTTTCACCGACATTGACTCATACGACGGCGACGATGACAGGGTAGTGATGATGACCATTCATTCCGCCAAGGGACTTGAGTTTGACAATGTATTTCTTGTCGGTATGGAAGAAGGAATTTTCCCGGGAAATCAGTCCATTTATTCCGGTAATGAGGAAATCGAGGAAGAGCGCAGACTTGCATATGTTGCTATCACAAGGGCGAGAAAGCACCTTACCGTCACAAATTCATATACGAGGATGCTTTTCGCCTCCACAAGCCGTAATCCCGCCTCACGCTTTTTAAGAGAAATTCCGGAAGAAGTATGCGATATCAAGGGAAATGTTTTCTCAACCGATACGGTCGGCCGCGCTTCCGCTTATTCGGATGCATCAGGCTATTCAGGTAATTACTCATACAGGAAAAACGTTGAAAAAACACTTTACGGCACGGCGGTTACAAAGAACGAGCCGGATATTACCTACACACCGGGGCAGAGGGTATTGCATAAAACCTTCGGGGAAGGAATGATTATATCCGCGAAGCCTATGGGAGGAGATACAATGCTGGAAGTGGCTTTTGATAATGTCGGCACCAAAAAGCTGATGGCCGCCTACGCTAAATTAACGGTTATGTAATACTTTTAGGATTGAAATTTCACATTTGAATGTTATAATTATATTATAATAATATGTCATACAGGAAGGCGTGTGATTTAATGACTGCCGGAAGCTCCGTAGTCAAACTAACTGCCAAAACAGCTCTGAAGGGTAATTGGCTTAAAAATATTATTGCGTCTGCAACGGTTATATTCAGTTATCTGATTTTTCAGATTTCCGCCGGATATATAGCGAGCATATCAAACGATGCCGCGGCGTATATTTTCCTTATCCTTTCCGGCATATTCGTTTTGTCACCGCTGATTCTCGGTATTGTAAGGTATTTCTGGAGATTTATATGCGGAGCGGAAGACGATACGGTAACGGTATTCTATTATTTTTCAGGCAAAAGCCTCTATTTCCGCGCGCTTCACCTTACCTTGTCCCTTTTCCTGCGCGCTCTCGGTTTCGGTGTTCTGCTTTTTGCGCCTTCAATTATTACCGATATTTTTTCGGGAGTAAAAATATACGATATGCTTAACATTCCGATTCCTATGTGGACATCAAATCTGTATTACGCTTCTGTTTTCCTTAAAACTATTGCAGTTGTTGTTCTTCTGTTTATTATGGCACGTTATTATCTTGCGCCGGTTCTCGCCGTCGCCGACGAAAAAATGGATATTGCCGAGGCGGTGCATATGTCATGCATTGTCTCGAGAATGACGCTGCTTGATTTTATATGCTTTATTTTCAGCTTTTTGGGCTGGTTTATCATAAGCGTTCTTGTTTTCCCGCTGATTTTTGTAATGCCGTATTTTCTAACTTCATACTGTGTTCATTCACGTTTTGCTGTTGCCGAATACAATAAACGGATTGAGAAAATGGGGCAGAGCAGCTTTCCTTCCTTTGCCGCGGGGATATAAGTATGTATATTCTCGCTTCCGCATCACCGAGAAGACGTGAGCTTTTCGGCTTGATTTCAGATGATTTCCGCATTGTACCGTCAAACGCGGAAGAAACCGCGCCGGACGGTATTGCGGCTGAAAATCTTCCGGAACGTCTTGCCCGGCTTAAAGCCGGTGATATTGCCGCAAAATATCCGTTTGATACGGTAATAGGCGCCGATACGGTAGTAATTCTTGACGGTAAGGTTCTCGGAAAGCCTGAAAATCCGGAAGACGCCGTCAAAATGCTCAAAGCGCTTTCGGGCAAAAAGCATAAGGTTGTCACCGGCTGCGCCGTATGTAAAAACGGTGCCTGCCGTTCTTTTTCATCGGTCACCGAGGTTGAATTTTACCCTCTTGACGATAGGGAAATAAGCGATTATGTCGCGACGGGCGAACCGCTTGATAAAGCGGGAGCTTACGGTATACAGGGAAGAGGAGCTCTTTTTGTCAAATCGATAAACGGAGATTATTTCAATGTCGTCGGGCTTCCCGTCGCGACTCTCCGCCGTTTTATCGAATGATTTTTGCTGTCAAATCTGTTATTGCGGTTGAAAAAATATTCCGATAAGACTATAATAGTCCTGTCGGATTTTTTTATTTTGGAGTATATATGAGCAGAACACTTGAAAAACATACGGAAATCGAACGCAGTATTATAAAAAAATTCAGAAAGCCGATATGGAATAATTTTATCGGAGCGGTAAAGGAATATAAGCTTATTTCTCCTGGAGATAAAATCGCGGTCTGCATATCGGGCGGCAAGGATTCAATGCTTCTCGCGAAATGTATGCAGCAGCTCGAAAAGCACAGTGAAGTGCCGTTTGAAGCGGTTTATCTTGTTATGGATCCGGGATACAATAAAAAGAACCGCGAGCTGATAGAATACAACGCGCGGTTAATGAATATTGATATTAAAATTTTTGAAAGCGATATTTTTGATGTCACCCTGCGTGCAGGCGGCTCTCCGTGTTACCTGTGCGCCCGAATGAGGCGCGGCTGCCTGTATAGCAAGGCAAAGTCACTGGGCTGCAATAAAATAGCTTTAGGGCACCATTTCAACGATGTTATAGAAACAGTGCTTATGAGTATGATGTATTCATCAGAAATTAAAACCATGCTTCCGAAGCTGCGCAGCACGAATTTTGAGGGTATGGAGCTTATCCGTCCGTTATACAGGGTCAAGGAGAAGGATATTATAGCTTTCGCTAAATATAACGGACTTGAGTTTTTACAGTGCGCCTGCAAATTCACCGAGGAAAGCACGCAGAAAGAGGACCTATCAAAAAGAAAGGAAATCAAAAGTCTCATAGAATACATTAAGACACAGAACCCGGAAGCCGACGATAATATATTCAGAAGCCTCCATAACGTAAATCTGGCGGCATTGCCCGGCTGGAGAGAGCGTGATTCCGGCGAGGTCCACAGCTTCACAGAGGATTACTGACCGGACGACAGCTTTGTATCCCTTGCGTAGAAAAATATGTACTGCTGGGCGATTCCGGCGTAGGGTACGGCAGCCTGCGGAAGCTCGCCGCCGAATAAAACCTCCATAGCGCGCTTGATCCAGACATCTTTCGGAAAAGCGTCGGTGTGACCGAGCGAAAAAAGCAGAACACAGTCCGCCACCTTAGGACCGACACCGGTTATTTTCATCAGTTCCTTCCGTGCATCGTCTGTCGGAACTGTTTTAAGGCTCTCAAGGTCTATTTCACCGCTGCTTACTTTTTTCGCGGCGTCAAGTATATATTTTGCCCTGAAACCGCTTCTTAAAACACCGAGCTCGTCAAGCGATAAACCTGCAATTTTTTCAGCCGTGGGAAATGTGTACCAGCCTCCCATATCATTGCCGAAATTTTCGCAGAGGCGGTTTATTATACCCTTTATTCGCTTTATATTGTTATTCTGCGAAATAATAAAGGAACATAGCGTTTCCCAAGGCTCCTGATTGAGAACCCTTATCCCGTGAGCGTATTCGGCGGCGTTTTTCAGCGTTTCGTTCTCGCTTATCGCGGCGATAACCTGCGAATAATCACGGTCAAGATCAAAGTAGCCGCGCCACACGGCATTAAAAGTTTTTTCGT
>CALWDJ010000005.1 GCA_944376655.1 uncultured Clostridia bacterium | reverse complement strand
GCACCTGAACAATTCAAAAGTTTACACCAACATGCTTGGTTAAGGTACTTTTGAATTGTTCAGCAGGCATTAAAATAAACAATTGACTAAAGGCAGGAAAATATGTAAAATAGCTAATGGCGGTTTTTTACCGCGTTTTATTCTTTTTACGGGAACGGCGATTATAAATGTCAGAAAACACAAGCTGGTACAAAAAAGGCCTGCGCGACGGTATTCCGATAGCTCTCGGTTATTTCGCGGTGGCTTTCACACTCGGCATTGCGGCGTCAAAAGCGGGGCTTACAGCCTTTGAGGCCGGTCTTGCCGCGGCGCTCACAAACGCTTCCGCCGGAGGCTACGCCGGCTTTACCCTTATTGCCGCTTCCGCCGGATATATCGAAATGGCTCTTACACAGCTTATCGTAAACGCGAGATATCTTTTAATGTCCTGCGCGCTGAGTCAGAAGCTGGCGCCCGAGACCCCGCTTATACACAGGCTGCTTATTGCCTTTGACATTACCGATGAGATTTTCGGTATTTCAGTTTCGGTGACCGGAACGCTTAATCCTTTTTACAATTACGGTGCCATGACAGTAGCGATACCCGGCTGGGCGCTCGGAACGGTTTTCGGTGTCGTCACCGGAAACGTACTGCCGACAAGCCTTGTAAGCGCTCTCGGCGTAGGTCTTTACGGAATGTTCCTCGCCATTATTATTCCGCCCGCGCGCAAAAACAAGGTAATAGCGGCAGTTGTAACCGTTTCAATGGCGATGAGCTTCGCCTTTTCAAAGCTGCCTGTTATTTCGGAGCTTTCCTCCGGAATACGGGTCATAATACTCACGGTTGCGATTTCCCTCGCGGCGGCACTGCTTTTCCCTGTAAAGGAGGATACTGATGCAGCATAATACTTATATCTATATATTCATTATGGCTGCGGTAACGCTGCTTATACGTGTACTGCCGCTTACTCTTATCAGGAAAAAAATCACAAACGTCACTTTGCGTTCATTTCTTTATTATGTTCCCTATGTAACGCTCGCCGTAATGACCTTCCCCGCCATACTCGAAGCCACCGGCAGCATTTGGTCCGGCCTTGCGGCGCTTGTCGCCGGCTGTCTTCTCGCCTTTTTCGGCGTCAGTCTTTTCGGTGTTGCGGTCTGCTCCTGCGTCGTGGTTTTCGTAATCGAGCTGATTATTCTTTAAACTGCCGATTGAAAGTTTTAAAACACGGGTTTATAATATACATATCAAGCTATGGAGTATTTATATGAATGTTGCTTTTTATACACTCGGCTGCAAGGTAAATCAGTATGAAACCGAAGCAATGCGCGAGGCTTTCGAGGCGGCGGGACATACCGCCGTGCCGGACAGCGCCGATTTTGACGCTGTTGTAATAAATTCCTGCACCGTTACAGCGGAAAGCGACCGAAAGACAAGGCAGGCGGTAAGACGGTTCAGAAAAGAGCACCCGTCCGCCGCTGTTGTGCTCACCGGCTGCATGTCGCAGGCTTTCCCCGAAAAAGCTGAGGCTCTCGCGGAAGCCGACGTTATTACCGGTAATACCGACATAAAAAAAACAGTCGCGTACACCGAAAAATTCATTGCCGACGGAGTAAGGACGGTTGATATCTCCTCTCACCCTCAAAAAGAGCGCTTCAACACTCCCGCAATCAAAGGGTTTGCCGAGCGCACACGCGCTTATATGAAAATCGAGGACGGCTGCGAGCGTTACTGCACCTACTGCATTATTCCGACAGCGAGGGGCTATGTACGTTCAAAGCCTTTAGATGAAATACGTTCAGAGGCCGAAGCGCTCTGCGCCGCCGGATTTACGGAAATAGTGCTGACCGGCATCAACCTTACCGCATACGGAAAGGAAACCGGAGCCGGCCTGTGCGACGCAGTTGACGCCGTAAGTGCTGTAAGCGGCATAAAACGTGTGCGTTTAGGCTCGCTTGAGCCTGACCATATGAGCGACGGTATGCTTTCAAGGCTTGCGGAAAACAAAAAATTCTGCCCGCAGTTTCATCTTTCGCTGCAGTCCGGCTGTGACAGCACGCTTAAACGTATGAACCGTCACTACGATACCGCTTTTTACAGCGATTTGGTGCAAAGAATAAGAAAAATGTTTCCCTTTGCAGCGATAACCACCGATGTGATGGTAGGCTTCCCCGGCGAGACAAAAGAGGAGTTTGCCGAAAGTCTCGGATTTGTGAAAAAGACCGGATTTGCAAAGGTCCATATTTTCGCTTATTCAAGACGTACAGGCACCATAGCCGCCGCCCTGCCCAATCAGGTATCCCGCGCGCAGAAAGCTGAACGAAGCCATGCTATGAGTGAAGCGGCGCTTGAATGCGAAGCGGAATTTTTGCGCTCAATGACCGGAAAAACCTTTCCTGTGCTGTTTGAGAGCTGTGAAGACGGAGTAAACGAGGGCTACACGCCGAATTATTCGCGCGTAAAGGTGTCCTGCGGCAGCCGGCTTACAGGCAGGATACTCGATGTAAAAATACTTTCAGCCGAAAAGGAATGCTGTATCGGCGTTCTTACGGAAATACCGGAGTAAAATATGAAAAAATACATATCTGACTCACCCGAAAAAACCGAGGAGCTGGGAAGGCTGCTGGCAGAAAAGCTCAAAGGCGGAGAGGTCATCGCCTACCGCGGAGGTCTCGGAATGGGCAAAACCTGCTTTACAAGGGGCGTGGCCGAGGGGCTCGGCTTTAAAGGCGCCGTCACCTCTCCCACCTTCGCGCTTATAAACGAATACATCGGCGGGAGACTGCCTCTTTATCATTTTGATATGTACAGGGTGTCCGGCTGGGACGACCTTTACTCCACCGGATTTTTTGACTATCTTGAGACAGGCGGGGTTATCGCCGCCGAATGGAGCGAGAATATAGAGGGCGCCCTGCCCGACAGCACCGTAACGGTTTCGTTCAGGCGTATTGACGATAACACGCGCGAAATAACCGTTGACGGGGCGGACTATCTTTTTAACAGCGAGGAACTAAGATGAAAATACTTTCAATAGAATGCTCGGCGGGACCTGCTTCCGCCGCAGTCACAGAAAACCGTGAAGTCATTTCCTCCGCCTTCGCGAATGTAAAGCTGACCCATTCGCAGACTCTTATGCCGATGATAGAAAACGTGCTTTCGCAGGCGCTCCTGAAAATCAGCGATATTGACGGGATTGCCGTAACGGCGGGCCCGGGCTCGTTTACCGGCGTAAGGATAGGAATCGCGGCAGCCAAGGGTCTTGCGGCGCCGCGCTCACTACCCTGCGCCGCGGTTTCAACCCTGCTCGCCATGGCTTACAATTACAGCGACACCGACTGCACAGTATGCGCGGTTATGGACGCGCGCTGCAATCAGGTATACAACGCGCTTTTCGATATCAAAAACGGAAAAATCAGCCGGCTTTGCGATGACAGGGCGCTTATGTGCGGAGAACTTGCGGAAGAACTGAAAAAAATGTCGCAAAAAGCGGAAAAACGTGTTATAATAGTAGGCGACGGCTCCGGAGTGTTCTACCCCTTCGCGAAAGACATACCCGGTATTATTCTTTCTGATACCAAAAACCGTTATCAGAACGCTGTTTCGGCGGGACTTGCCGCTTATGATATTTTTGAAAGCGGAAAAGCCATAACGCCGGACAGGCTGCTTCCGGTCTATCTGCGTCTTCCGCAGGCTGAACGGGAATTAAAAAAGAAAAAAGAGGGAATGTTATGAAAATTGCGATAGGCTGTGACCACGGTGGTTTTGAGCTTAAAAATCTTATTGCCGCACACCTTAAAGAGCGCGGCTTTGAGGTTACCGATTTCGGGATTACCGAAAACAGGCCGGTGGATTACCCCGAAATAGCCCTGAAGGTAGCGTCAAGCGTTGCCGCCGGAGAGAATAAGCTCGGAATACTTGTATGCGGCACGGGAATCGGAATGTCGCTCGCCGCCAACAAGGTTAAAGGAATACGCGCCGCCGCCTGCAGCGACCACTATTCCGCAAAATACACCCGTCTGCATAATGACGCCAACATTCTCTGTCTCGGCGGGCGTGTGGTAGGCGCCGGAACGGCTCTTGAACTCGCCGACCTCTTTGTGGATACTGAATTTGAAGGCGGAAGGCATCAAAGACGTGTGGATATGATATCGGAAATTGAAAACTCACAGAAATAAACCGGAGGAATATTAAAATGAAAGACAATGTATTTATTATGGACCATCCGCTGATTCAGCACAAGCTCTCTATTTTAAGAGACGAAAAAACAGGCTCAAAGCAGTTCAGGGAGCTTGTAAGCGAAATCGCCATGCTCATGTGCTATGAATCCACACGTGACCTGCCGCTTACCGAGGTGGAAACAAAAACTCCTATTGCCACCGCCAAAACAAAGGTGCTTGCCGGAAGGAAAATGGCGTTTGTACCTATTCTCCGTGCCGGACTCGGTATGGTTGACGGTGTGTTAAGCCTTATTCCCGCCGCCCGTGTCGGTCACATAGGCATGTACCGCGACCCCGAAACTCATACTCCGGTTGATTATTACTGCAAGCTGCCCGCCGACCTTCACGAGCGTGATGTTTTCGTGCTTGACCCGATGCTCGCCACCGGCGGAAGCGCTATTGACGCGGTATCGAAAATCAAGGAATTCAATCCGAAGCGCATAAAGTTTATGTGCATAATAGCAGCGCCTGAGGGTATTGAGGCCTTTACCGCCGCCCACCCCGATGTTCCGGTATACTGCGCCGGACTTGACGACTGCCTTAACGATCACTGCTACATTGTTCCCGGTCTCGGAGATGCCGGCGACCGTATTTTCGGAACGAAATAATTTATATTAAAATTTAAGCCTTTCAGAGAGTATTAGCTCATCTGAAAGGCTTTTTTATATCAAAATAATCAGCTATTATATTTTCCGGCGGACATGCATATTCTGTTTCCTTACCTGAAACAGGATCTTTAAAGTGAATTTTATATGACCAGAGCGCGAGTGTATCAAAATTATCCTTAGCGCCGTATTTCCTGTCTCCCGCAAGAGGGTGCCCCCTATGTGAAAACTGCACCCGTATCTGATGGGTTCTGCCTGTAAAAAGTCTCACAGAAACAAGAGAATAATTTTCACCGCCGATTTCAGCGGTATCCTCAAGCGTATATTCAAGCTCCGCTTTTTTAACGCCTTTTCTTTCCCTTTTTACAACATAGCTTTTGTTTCTGGCGCTATCCTTAAAAAGCAGGTCGCTTAAAAAATCCTCTTTCTTTTCGGGCACACCGTGAAGCACAGCGAGATATTCCTTTTTAAACTCACCTGACGCTATCTGACGGGAAAGCTCTGCCGCCGTTTTCGCGGTTTTTGCGTAAACCATTACCCCGCCGGTCTGCGCGTCAAGCCTGTGAACCGGAAAAATATTTCCGCCGGTTTGTTCAGACAAAAGCAAAACCATGCTTTCTCCACCACGGCTGTCAGTCTGTGACAGCACTCCGGCAGGCTTTACACAGACCAAAACGTCAGAATTTTCACAGAGAATATTTATCATATTATAACGCCGCGTTTGCAGGCTGATTTGCATTTGCCACATGAAGTGCAGAGGCTGTAATCAATTACCGCAAGGTTGTTTTCCACCTTAATTGCTCCCGACTCGCATGCTTTTTCGCACATTTTGCAGGCGATGCAGGAAACCGAGCATGCCTTTACGACCGGCGCGCCCTTTGCCTTATTCGAGCAGTTTACATTAACTTTGACGGTTTCAGGCATAAGCGATATAAGCGATTTAGGGCAGACAGAAACACATTTTCCGCAGCCTACGCATATATCGCCGCATACGACCGGTCTGCCGTTTTGCAGGGTTATAGCGCCGAACGGGCATACTTTGGCGCAGTCTCCGAAGCCTAAACAGCCGTACTCACATTCAAGCGGACCTCCGCTTACGAGAGACGCCGCGGTACAGCTTTGCATACCGTCGTAATTGAACTTCTGCTTTGTGTTTTCACAGGTGCCGCCGCAGGCGATAAAGGCGGTTTTGCGCTCAGTCACAACCTCTACGCCGAGAATCTCGGCAAGCGCTGCGGCAGATGCCGCTCCGCCCGGAGCGCATTTATCCGGAGACGCCTCGCCCGAAGCTACGGCGGCGGCATAACCGTCGCACCCCGAATAGCCGCAGGCGCCGCAGTTGGCGCCCGGAAGCGCTTCCCTTATTTTCTGCTGTTTTTCATCGGTCGGCACAGACATAAACTTTGATGCAAGTGAAAGTCCGAGACCCGCTATAAAGCCTATTATGCCGACAATTATTACCGGAATAACTATTTCCATACCTTAACCTCCTATTCCGGCAAAGCCTAAAAACGAGAGCGATACCAGCGCCGCAGCCACAAGCGTTATCGGAAGTCCCTTTAAAAACTCAGGTATATCGGCTGTCTCAAGGCGCTCGCGCACACCGGAAAACAGCAGCATCGCAAGCAGGAAGCCGAGCCCCGCGCCCAGCGCGTTGAAAAGCGACTGAACAAAATTAAGGCTGTCAGTAATATTCAGCATTGTAATGCCGAGAACCGCGCAGTTTGTCGTTATAAGCGGCAGATATATCCCGAGCGCGTTGTAAAGCGGCTTGATATACTTTTTTAGGACTGTTTCTATAAGCTGAACTATCGCCGCGATTACGAGTATGAAAACTATCGTTTCAAGGTAGGTATACGACGGTGCGAGAATAAAGTGGTAAATAGGCCACGTGACCGCCGTCGCCACTACCATAACAAGCGTTACGGCGATACCCATTGAAAAGGCGGTGTCGGTCTTTTTGGAAACGCCGAGGAACGGACAGATACCTAAAAATTTTGACAGCACCATATTATTTGTGAGTATTGCGGCGAGAAGTATCGAGGCTATCGTGGTTGAACTATTCATTTTCCGCCGCCTCCTCTTTTTCGGTTATATTCGCGCTCTCGCAGATTCCGCGTGACGGGCAGGAAGCACAGCCGAGATGTTCCACCGGCTTTTTGCCGCTGCGTTTTGCTATGGCGTTTGACGCGGCGACCAGCATTCCGAAGACGAAAAAGCCTCCCGGAGGCAGCAGGAATATAATCATAGGGCTTATAAATTCAGACGTAACCGGAAGCGAAAACAGCGTTCCCGCTCCGAAAAGCTCGCGAATGGCTCCCATCAGCGTCAGAACCGCCGTAAAGCCTATCCCCATTCCGAGACCGTCAAGCACGCTCGGAAGCACCGGATTTTTTGAAGCGAACATCTCGGCGCGCGCGAGTATTATACAGTTTACTACTATAAGGGGAAGATAAATTCCGAGCGCCTTGTCAATAGACGGCAGAAACGCCTTTACAAGCATCTGTACCACGCTTACAAAACCGGCTATTATGGTTATAAATGCAGGAATACGAACCTTATCCGGAATAATGTTGCGCAAAAGAGATATGGCAAGATTTGAGCAGACCAGCACTATTGTCGCCGAAATCCCCATTCCTATGCCGTTTATAGCGGCGGTAGTGACCGCAAGCGTCGGGCAGGTGCCGAGCACAAGTCTTAGCGTAGGATTTTCTTTAATAAGACCGTTTGTAAAATATCCGAGATTTTTATTCATCTGTGTCCGCCGCCTGCCTTTCCGTATCAGCGTTATCTCCGGCGGTATCCGAGCCATGTTCGGTATCCCCGGTCTCTTTTCTTATAAGCTCATAATATTCAAGCGCCTTATTTACCGCACGGTTGACCGCAGTAGAGGTTATAGTGGCTCCCGTAACGGCGTCCACCTCGTTTTTATCGCTGTCCGCTCCGTTTTTAAGCAGGCTTATACCTGAGGTTTTTCCGGTATACTGCGAGTAAAAGCTCTCTTTCGCGGCATTTTGGCCGAGTCCCGGGGTCTCGCCCGAAACATCAAGTATCGCCACGGATTTTACCGTTCCATCAGTGTTGACCGCTGTCATTACCGAAACATCTCCACCGTATCCCTTTTCCGATGTAGTGAAAATATATCCGGCGGTTTCACCGTCCCTAATCGCGGCGTAGTATGTAAATTCGTCGGAGCCGCTCTTAAACTCAGCCTCCTCAAAGCTGTCGGCGACTATCAGTCCAGCCATTGTCTCGCGGCTGTTTTTTTCATCAAGCTCGGCTATCCTCGTTGCCGTCACCTTATTTGTAAGAGAAAGCGCGAGCGGAATCACAATACATATCGCGAGCAGAACCGCAACCGGCTTGATAATATCGTCTCTGTATTTAGTAAATAATTCCTTCAGCTTATCCATTTGCCGTTTCCTCCTTTGAGGGCTTTATAAAACCGAACGGCTTTGAAAGTGTATAGCGGTTTATATACGGAACAAGTATATTCATTAAAAGTATTGAGTATGAAACGCCCTCGGGCAGCGCGCCGAATTTTCTTATAACGAAGGTTATAATTCCGCAGCCTATACCGAATACCGCCTTTCCGAGAGCGGTCGTGGGGCTTGTGGTATAATCGGTAGCCATAAATATCGCGCCTATCATAAGTCCGCCGCCGAAAAGCGAAACCGCAAGGTCTTCGCCCGAAATAAGCGACAGCACCGCCACAGTACCTATAAAGCACAGCGGAATCACCGGTGAAATCACCCTGCGCAGCAGCAGATATATTCCGCCTACAATCAGCAGAAAAGCCGAGGTCTCGCCGATCGATCCGGGGTGCATTCCGAAAAAGAGGGATTTAAGCGTATATGTCCCGCTTTCCGCCGCGAGAGGCGTAGCCGACGTTACGATATCCGAAACAGGCTCCGTAAATTTCGTCATACTTCCAGGGAAAGAAACAAGCAGTATTATACGCGCGGCGATCGCCGGATTGGCAAAATTGCAGCCTATCCCCCCAAACATCTGCTTTACTACTATTATCGCCGCCACGCTGCCGATCGCCGCCTGCCAGAGCGGAATTGATGCCGGCAGGTTCATTCCGAGCAGCAGTCCGGTAACAACAGCGGATATATCTCCCACCGACTGCGGCTTTTTAAGCGCGAGATTCCACAGAAATTCGCTCGCGACAGCCGTGATTATACAAACGGCGAGCACAGCCGCCGCCTGCCAGCCGAAAAGTATACAGCCGTATACCGCAGCCGGAGCGAGGGCGATTACAACGTCAGACATTATGCCGCGCGTCGTATCGGGGTGAAGTATATGCGGCGAGGACGCGGCAGTAAGTATATCTTTCATTTTTTAACCCTCCTTAGCTCCGCCTTGGCAAGTCTCATAACCTGAGTGAGCGGTCTTTTGGCGGGGCATACATAAGAACAGCTCCCGCATTCCATACAGTAATCAACATTAAGTCCCTTAAGCCTTTCAGTAAAACCGTGGCTAACCGCCGCCTCGACCGACGCAGGGTAAAGCCTCATCGGGCAGGCGCGCGCACAGCGGCCGCACTTAATACACGGTGTTGTCACTGCCGGCTTTAAGATTTCACGAATAACAGTAATAGCGTTTGTACGTTTTTCCACAACAGCGTTTTCGCTTACCGCGTCAACGCCCATCATCGGTCCGCCGAAAATGATTTCGGCAGCGTCCTCGCTTACTCCGCCGGCAAATTCCAGAACGTCTTTAACCGATGTACCTATCGGCACAATGATATTTTTAGGTTCTTTTACCGCCGTTCCGTCAACCGTGATACGCTTTGAGACAAGCGGCATACCTGTTTTTATAAACCTATACAGTGCCGCCACGCTTGTTATGTTCATAACTATACAGCCGACATCGGCAGGCAGCTTACCTGCCGGAACACGTCTGCCGGTAGCCGAATAGATAATGACCTTTTCCGCTCCCTGCGGATAGCTTGCCGGAAGTCTCATCAGCTTGACGCTGTCGTCCGTATCCTTTCTGTCCGACGCGATAGCGTACAGCTTGCTTATTGCCTTTTCCTTATTGCTTTCTATACATATTATAACCTTGGGAATACCGAGCTTTTCCTTAATAAAATATATACCGTCTACTACATCTTCATAATCCTCTATACATGCACGGTAATCGCTTGTTATATAAGGCTCACATTCAGCTCCGTTGATAATAAGCGTGTCAATCTTCGTATCATCGGAATACGAAAGCTTAACCTTTGTAGGAAATCCGGCGCCGCCGAGTCCTACAAGACCGCACTTGTCACAGGCTTCTGCTA
Organism: uncultured Clostridia bacterium; assembly: GCA_944376655.1. Taxonomy (GTDB): domain Bacteria; phylum Bacillota; class Clostridia; order Oscillospirales; family Acutalibacteraceae; genus UBA737. Next base: position 63,895 of record CALWDJ010000005.1, on the reverse strand, counting down.
TATCCGCTCTTGTTTCCGCATTGAAAGATGAAAGAGACGGATCAGGCTCCATTAGACCGTCAGACTCTATCACAACGCACTTGCAGCTCTGACCGCCTACCGAATATTCCTCTATTCCTTTTACCATTCCTGACACGCTCGAATGCACCGGAGCGCTGACATAGCCTCCGGCCTTGCCTATCAGCGTGCCGACAAAAACCTTATCGCCCGCGTTAACTACCGGCTCCGCCGGAGCGCCGATATGCTGCCGCATAGGTATTCTGACCGTTGCCGGAGGCGGCATTATGACGCTTTCACTGTCCGCCGTGCCTTTAAGGTGAGGCAATGTGACGCCGCCTCTGATACGCCCTGCGGGGCTTAATATATTTTCCTTGCCGTCCATCATTCTTCTCCTTTGAGAAAAAATTTATACCTTTTAATAATACAATAAATAAGCCGTTTTTTCAAGAAATAAAATGCGCCCGCTTTATAAAAAAAGCAGCAGGACAGCTCCGCCGCATAAGGCAGAGCCGTCCTCAGTCTGTCGATAAACCTAAAATTTGATTTTTTGCGGCGAATAGCCGCATTTTGTTTTTCCGGCGACAGGCGCGGCAGAAAAACACCTTGTAAGCGAAAAACCGCTTGGCAAGCGGTTTTTCAAGGGCACAGGGGTGGTATTGGCGGAGCTTAACAAGCGATTGCCGCCAGTGGCGGAATAAAAGAGCTTGTTATGGCGCCGCGGTCGAAAAAAATACGCGCTTAGGGCATAAATTTTTTTCGGGTACCGCAAGAGTAGGGAGTGCAGTCCGAAAATCAAAGATTTTCGAGCGAACGGCATTCCCACGGGGGAGAGTGTCGATTTTTCCGACACTCTCAAGACAGCTCCGCTGAATAAGGCAGAGCCGTCCTTTCCTCAGTTACCGCATTCGATGCTTATTTTATTAAAGATATCAAGAATATCCTCAACCTTTACGTCCTGTTTCTCTTTTCCAGATTTATCGAGAATTATATTTCCTTTGTCCATCATAACAAGGCGTGTGCCGTACTCCACAGCGTAGCGGAGATTGTGCGTCACCATTATCGCTGTAAGCTTCTTTTCCTTTACGATTTTATCCGTAAGCTCCATTATTATCTCGGCGGTGCGGGGGTCAAGCGCCGCGGTATGCTCATCTAATATCAGGAAATCAATAGGCGTAAGGGTCGCCATAAGCAGCGACACCGCCTGCCGCTGACCGCCCGAAAGCGCGCCGAGCTTTGCATCCAGCTTATCCTCAAGGCCTAAACCTAAGCTTGAAAGCTGTTCCTTATAATAATTTTTTCTAGAATTGTTCACCCCGAACGAAAGTCCGTAGCGCTTGCCCTTATTATCCGCGAGCGACATATTTTCAAGTATCGTCATATCAGGACAGGTACCAGCCGCCGGATTCTGATAAACCCTGCCTATCATTCGGTAGCGCTTATATTCTCGCAGGGAGTTTATATTCTTCCCGTCTATCAGTACTTCTCCGCCGCTTACCGGTATGCTGCCGCATATAATATTGAGCATCGATGTCTTTCCGCTTCCGTTGCTCCCGACAACCGAAACGCACTCACCGTCCGCGACCTTAAAGCTGAAATCATCAAACAGGCAAAGCTCAGTGACCGTGCCCGGATTGTATATTTTGGAAATTCCGCGCAGCTCTAACATTTCGCCTGCCCCCTTCTCGCTTTCTGACGGCCGGTTATAAATCCGGAAGTCTTCTCGTTGAATATAAGGATAATCGCGAAGAGAACGGCGTTAAGCAGTTTGAGATAAATGCCGTTTGTATCAACAAGTACAAGGTAGTTAAGGCATAGCGAATAAATAACCGCTCCGAGTATTACGGCTGTGGTGTTGCCCATAAACTTTATTTTTGAGAAAACGGCGATACCTATTATAACCGATGCCAGCGCCATTACCACCTTGCCGCTTCCCGACGAATTGTCGTACTGTGAATAAAGATTTGAATAAAGCGCGCCCGACATTGCCACAAAGCCGTTCGCAAGCGCTATGCCGAGTATTTTATATGTTCCGCTGTCACGGCCTAAAGACACAACAAGCATTTCGTTATTGCCTGTCGCCCTGACCATATAACCGAGTTTGGTTTTTAAAAACAGGTCTATTATCAGCTTTACCGCTATAACAAATATAAGCTCAATTATAAGTATCATATAGTCTCGGTTGGAGTCTCCAAGAAGACGTGAAGCGCCTCCGCTGAAAAGGCCCTCAAGATTTTCGCTTCTGAAAGAAAAAATAGTTGTGGTCAGCCCCGTTTTGGTAAGCAGCTTTGTAAGCGCAAGTGTTACGGATAAAAGCGCCGTCATAACGATTATTCCTGAAAGCAGCTTTGATATGCCGAACTTAACGTGCAGTACGCCCGTAACAGCGCCCGCCGCAAGACCCGCGAAAAAGCTCAGAAGAATAGCGGGAAGCGCCGGTATTCCGAGCCTTAACATTAAAATGGTGCAGACAACGCCGCCGAGCGGAAACGTACCGTCCACCGAAAGATCCGGAAAATCAAGTATCGAATATGAAATATACACTCCGAGCGCGAGAACCGCAAAGCAAAGTCCCATCTGAAGACCGTCAATAGTAGTGGCAAAGAAAAGCATTTTTACTACCCTTTTCAGACAAAGATTTCCGGCGCATTTAAGTGCGCCGGATAGATATTATTTATTCCGCAACATCTTCCGCGGTGACACTGTCCGGCACCGTGAGATCCAGCGCCGCGCAGACCTCACTGTTATAATAGTTGGTCGGGTCGGTTATATAGGCGACCTCAATATCCGAAGCGCTCTTTCCGCCGATTATTTCCGCCGCCGCCTTTCCCGCGGCAGAACCGACATCAATATAATCAATAGACGCGCTCGCCGCGCAGCCTACCTTTACCTGCTCTATTTCAGATCCGAAAACCGGAATTTTCTTTTCGTTTGTTATCGGGAGAATATTGGTTTCGAGCTTTCCTACAACCGTGTTGTCAAGCAGATTGACAAAGCAGTCGACGCCTCTTTCAATCAGCTCGTTGGTCTTCGCGTCGATAGTGTTTATATCGGCAACGGCGGAATCGTATATTTCCATTCCGTCATACTTTTCAGCAGCCTTTTTAAGACTTTCGACCTGTACGGGCGAGCTTGATTCTTCAGTCGAGTAAAGCACGCCTATTTTAAGGTCGGTTTTGTTCATAAATGCGGTAACGACCTCAAGCTGCTTTTCAAAATTCGGAATATCCGACGAGCCTGTAACATTGCCGTAATTTTCCATAACCGTAGCGTCCGTAACCGCGCAGTAAACTACCGGCACGCCGTTTTCCTCAGCCGCGTTTGCCGCCGCAACCGCTGATGGAGTGGATATCGCGATTATTACTGCCGCGTTTTTGTTCACAAAATTGTTCGCCTGCGTCTGGGAAACGCTTGCGTCAAAATTGCTGTTTACATACTCGATATTGTATTCTTCTTCGGTTATGCCGTTTTCCTCAAGTCCTTTCATAATGCCGTCATAACAGTTGTTAAGGGAGGCGTGCGAACCAAATTGTATAATTCCTATCGTCTTTTTACCGGAGTCTCCCGAGCCGCAGCCGGCAAACGCCGCAATCATTGTAAGAGTAAGAACAAAAGCAAGTAATTTTTTAAAGTTTTTCATAGGTGATTTCTCCTTAATAATGTTTTTTTGTTTTTAAAAGGAAATTCACCCGCGCCATCGTTTGGTTAAAAGTATCATAAAATCAATCCTTTTAAAAAATAAAAAAAGTCTTATCCCAAAATATGGGACAAGACTTGTAATCCTGCGGTACCACCCAAGTTGCCGTAAAACGGCCGCTCGTTTTCTGCACATAAAATGCAGTCCGTCCTGATAACGGGCACGGTCCCCGTCAGCTGCTACTTGCCAAAAGGCTTTCGGCCGCCCTCATAAGTCCATTCACATTGCCCTCTGCCGCAGCATTTCCACCGTCAGCCGCTCTCTAAAGGTTTTAAGCAAAGCTACTATTCTTAATCGCAGGTTTAAACTTAATGATGATATAATATCACCGCAAAAAGATTTTGTCAAGTATTTTTACGCCAAAATTTCGGTTTTTTCGTTTTCCGGCTCTGCTTTTATACCGTTTTCACGCTCTTTTTCCGCCATATTTGCCCTAGCGTTTGCCAGCATCAGCTTGATACGGTTCTCCTGATTGACTTTTGAAGCGCCCGAATCGTAATCGATAGCCACGATATTCATATCGGGATTTTTCTCTTTGAGCGGTTTCATCATTCCCTTGCCGCATATATGGTTCGGCAGGCAGCCGAAAGGCTGTGTGCAGACGATATTATGTACGCCCTCATCATTAAGCTCAAGCATTTCTGCCGGAAGCAGCCAGCCCTCGCCCATTTTGGTGCCGAGACCCATAAAATCCTTTATCAGTTCCATTGTATGCTCAATCGGAGTAGGCGGTGCAAAATTCCCGTCCTCCTTCATAAGCGCGATTATCTCCTTCTGCTGCTTTACAAGGTAATTGAAAACAAATTTAAGCACCGGATAGCGCAGCTTATTGAGCCCGTAGAGCCATATGTCGGTAAGATTTGAGACTATACAGTACATAAAGAAGTCAAGAAGCCCCGGAACTACAACCTCCGCGCCCTCATCGATAAGGAACTGTTCAAGATTGTTGTTGCCGAGCGGAGAATACTTGACATATATCTCACCGACTACTCCGACCTTGACTTTCTTTTCCTTTACGCGCTCGATTTCCGCAAAGCGGGAAAGTATCATTTTACAGTTTTCCTTTACCTTTTTAAAGGATACTCCCTCTTTCTGCATTTTGTCAGCCAGCTCGACAGTAAGCTCGTCTGCAAGGCGCTCCGTTTCGCCCTTGTTTACCTCATAAGGCTTGCACTGATTTACAAGGCTAAGCAGCATATCACCGTATATGATTGCGTAAAAAAGGCGGTGAAGAATCGGCACAGTCAGCCTGAAGCCCGGGTGGTTTTCAAGGCCGCCGAGGTTGAAGGATATAACCGGTACAAAGCCGTAGCCCGCTTTTTCAAGCGCCTTTCTCAAAAGAAAAATATAGTTTGAGGCGCGGCAGCCTCCGCCCGTCTGGAAAAGTATAAGCGCGGTTTTATGAACGTCGTATTTCCCGCTGTTCAGCGCGTCTATAAACTGGCCTATAACAAGTATCGCCGGATAGCAGGTATCGTTATGGACATATTTGAGTCCGCTTTCAATTATACGGTGTCCCGACGTTTCAAGCAGCTCGAGCTTATATCCGTAGTTTTTGAACACCTGCAAAAACAGCTTGAAATGACGTGGCAGCATGTTAGGAACAAGAATAGTATAATCCTTGCGCATTTCTTCGGTAAAAGGTATGTATTTACGCTCTTCCAACAGCTTCACTCCTTTCATCAAGCGCTCCGATAAGCGAACGCAGTCTTATGGTAACCGCGCCCAGATTGGTTATTTCATCAATTTTTATCTGTGTATAGTATTTGCCGGCGTTTTCCAGTATAGAACGCACCTCATCGGTCGTGATAGCGTCAACGCCGCAGCCGAAAGAAACAAGCTGAACAAGCTCGGTATCGTCATGCTCGGCGGCATAGCGCGCGGCACGGTAAAGTCTTGCGTGGTAGGTCCACTGGTTGAGCACCTTTACCGTAAACGGCTCCGCGAGACGGAACACGCTGTCCTCACTTACCACTACAAAACCGAGCGAATTAGCCAGCTTGTCTATGCCGTGGCCTATTTCGGCATCTATATGATACGGTCTTCCGGCAAGTATCATAATCCGCATACCGTTTTTGCGGGCAAAATCAAGCGCCTTCGCTCCCTCTGTGCGCACAGCTTCCATATATTCGGCGTATTTTTGCATACCGTAATCTACCGCTGTTTTTACCTCGTTCTTTTCAATGCCATCAAAGAAGCCCGAAAGATAGCTGTGCAGCTCCTTTACAAGCTCTTTTCTGTTATTTATATTAAGATAAGGATAAAGGAATTTGACCTTGGAGAGATCGTCCATATTTCCTTTAAGCAGCTCTGAATAGTACGCCACAACCGGACAGTTATAATGATTGTCGGTCATTTTCTCGTCCATATTGTATGTAAGGCAGGGATAGAATATCGCGTCAACGCCGTCCTTTATAAGTGTGGCTATATGCCCGTGCATTATTTTCGCGGGATAGCAGGCGGTATCGGACGGTATGGAAAACTGTCCCTTTTCATATGTCCGCCTTGTGGACATCGGGGATACCTTTACCGTAAAGCCGAGCTTTGTGAAAATTCCGTGCCAGAGCGGCAGAAGCTCATACATACCGAGAGCCAGCGGCAGCCCCATTATTCCTCGTGTTCCCTCTTCGGATTTTATTGATGTCAGGTAATTGCGCTTAAACTCATAAAGATTAGGCAGAGACTGTGTCGGTGTATCCTTTCCGAGTCCCTTTTCGCACTGGTTGCCCGAAATAAACCTTTTGCCGTCCCCGAAGGTGTTTACCGTGAGCCGGCAATGGTTGGTGCAGCCCTGACACACGGCTGACTTTGAAGTGTGAACAAAATTCTTAAGGTTTTCCCTGCTGATAATAGTTGAACCGCGGCATTTTTTTGAATAAAGCGCCGCTCCGTAGGCGCCCATAAGTCCCGCAATAGACGGACGTATAACATTATGCCCTATTTCGCGTTCAAACGCTCTTAGCACCGCGTCATTATAAAATGTGCCGCCCTGAACTACAATCTTTTCACCGAGCTCAGCGGCAGACGCGGCGCGTATGACCTTGTAAAGCGCGTTTTTGACAACACTTATAGAAAGTCCGGCTGAAATATCCTCAACCGTTGCTCCGTCCTTTTGCGACTGCTTTACCGAGGAATTCATAAATACCGTGCAGCGGCTTCCTAAATCTACCGGTGCCTTGCCGTCAAGTCCCTTATTGGCAAAGTCCTCTATTGAATATCCCATTGCTTTCGCAAAGGTCTCAAGAAACGAACCGCAGCCCGACGAACAAGCCTCGTTAAGCATTATACTGTCAATAGCGCCGTTCTTGATTTTAAAGCACTTAATGTCCTGACCGCCTATATCCAGTATAAATTCAACATCGGGCTCAAAATATTTTGCCGCTGTATAGTGCGCTATTGTCTCAACTATACCGTAATCCACCGAAAAAGCGTTTTTTATAAGCTCCTCGCCGTACCCGGTAACTGCGGAGCCGGCTATTTCTATCCGGTCACCCGAAAGTTCATATATTTTTGTAAGCTGTTCTCTTACAATTTCCGCAGGGTTTCCCTGATTTGAAGCGTAATATGAATATATAATTTCATTATTTTCAGTAAGCAGGCAGAGCTTTGTGGTCGTGGAGCCGCAGTCTATGCCGAGATACGCCTTACCGCTGTATTCGGAAATATCAAGCTCCTTTACAGTCGATTTCGCGTGACGCTCCTTAAACTCACGGTATTGGCTTTCATCGGCAAAAAGCGGCTTTAACCTGCCCTTACCGCCGGAGACCGAAGAGGCGTTCTCAACAGCCTTTATAAGCTCCTCAATGGTATAGCTGCTATTCTGCTTTTCGGCATAAAAAGAGGCTCCGAGCGCAACGGCATAACGTGCGTATTCCGGAAATACCGCATGCTCATCGTCAAGCTTGAGAGTTTCCTTGAAACGTATACCGAGTCCCTTACAGTAATAAAGAGGCCCGCCGAGGAAAAGTACCTTACCGGTTATACGCTTTCCCTGTGCCAGTCCGGCTATCGTCTGATTCACGACCGCCTGATAAATGCTCGCCGCCACATCTTCCTTGCGTGCGCCCTGATTAAGCAGCGGCTGTATATCGGTTTTTGCAAACACGCCACAGCGTGAGGCAATCGGATAAAGTCTGCCTGCATCGAGACTCAACTTATCAAGCTCGTCTACCGTGATATTGAGAAGCGTCGCCATCTGGTCGATAAACGCGCCGGTACCGCCCGCGCAGCTGCCATTCATGCGCTCGTCAAGTCCGCCGTCAAAAAATATTATTTTAGCGTCCTCACCGCCGAGTTCTATAACACAGGATGTGTCAGGCTCCTTTAGCTTTACCACCTCACCCGTGGCAAAAACCTCCTGAACAAACGGTATATTCGCCGCCTCCGCAAGTCCGAGACCTGCCGAGCCGGAAATTGCCGCCGATATCTGCTCATCATCTGTTATATCTGAGACAAGCCGTAAAAGCTCCGCCGTTTTTTCCCTCACCTGTGAAAAATGACGCTCATAGCGCTCAAAAAGTACCTCTTCCCCTTTGCGCAGCACGATTTTCGCCGTTGTGGAGCCTATGTCTATTCCGAGCGAAAAAGCGGCTGCGGTACCTTTATTCACCATATTTTTTGTTCTCCCATATAATGTGTTCTTTATTCAATAACAATTTATTATACAACAAAATATCAGAAATTACAACTGACAAAATATGAAAAAGGCAGCCGTCACAGGACGGCTGCCTTAGTAATTTTTTTATCAGTCCTTATTGTTGAAAAAGCTGATAACATCAGTATAGCTCTCGTCATCGTCACTTGTGTTTCCGAGGAGTGAAGCGAGGTCGCTCGACTTATCGTCCTTCTTGTCCTCACCGAGACCGGTAGCGACAACGGTAACGCGGATAGTATCCTCAAGCGTATCGTCAAGCTGGGCGCCCCAGATAATGGTCGCGTCCGGATGAGCCATATCGGAAATAATCGAGGAAGCAAGCTCGACCTCTTCAAGTCCGATATCGTCAGAACCGGTAATGCTGATAATAACGCCGCGCGCATTGTCCATAGAAGTCTCGATAAGCGGACTGCTGATAGCAGCGCGCGCCGCCTGCTCCGCCTTGTCGCGTCCCGTAGCGACACCGACGCCCATATGGGCGTAGCCCGCGTCAGCCATGATAGACTTGACATCGGCAAAGTCAAGGTTGACAAGAGCGGTGACATTGATTAGCTCAGAAATGCTCTGAACGCCCTGACGGAGAACATCGTCAGCAATGATAAACGCGTTCTTGAAGGTTATTTTCTGCTCGGAAACGAACTTAAGACGCTCGTTCGGAATAACAACAAGGCTGTCCACCTGCTCACGGAGAGCCGCGATACCGGACTCCGCCTGTGTCATACGCTTTTTGCCCTCAAAGCTGAAAGGCTTTGTGACAATACCTACGGTAAGTATACCGAGTTCCTTCGCGATTGCGGCAACTACCGGAGCGGCACCGGTTCCTGTGCCGCCGCCCATTCCGGCGGTAATGAATATCATATCGGCGCTGCGAATAGCAGCGGTAATTTCGTCTCTTGACTCCTCGGCCGCCGCTTTTCCGTTATCCGGATTTCCGCCTGCGCCCATTCCGGAGGTGGTCTTGTCCCCTATCTGAACCTTCTGGTTGGCTTTTGACTGGATAAGGGCTGCCTTATCAGTATTGATCGCTATGAACTCAACGCCGCGGACGCCTGCGTCCACCATGCGGTTTACGGCGTTTCCGCCGCCGCCGCCGACTCCGACGACCTTGATTTGTACAACATTCTCTTGTTCTTCTGCAACTTCAAATGGCATTTTGAATTCCTCCGTGCTTATGTAAAAATATATTATACTTCTCAAAAATACAATTATATATAGATATTAACATATCTGTTTTTAAATTTCAACACTTTTTATTACATTCCTGTAATTTTTTTCTGGTATGCCGAAAACCGACGCCGGCACTGGCTCCGGCATATGAAAAATGACTATTCCGTGTCTTTATTTTCCACAAAAGTTCCATGAGTGTTGCTGCTTGTCCACATGCTCAGATCAATTTTGCCGGATTTTCCCTCATCTATGTTTTTAATCATACCCGAAAGATGCGCGAATTTTTCGGAAAGGTTGTTTGATGTTCCGAAGTTCACTGTAAACCTACCGTCAACACCGACGGTAAGCGATAACTCCTCTGTTATATCGATTCCATCTATTTTAAGAGAATACTCTCCGGCGAGCGATATAATATCATTTATCAGTGTTCCGGACTTTTCCTCGGAAAAGACAGCGGTTTTCCCCGGAACGCACTCAACGTTCCCTGCTTTTATCTCAAAAATGCCGTCCGGCTTTTGGTCGTATGCGTTAAGCACCTGCCATTTTTCGCTTACGGCGTAATATTTGCCGCCGGTATAAAAGCAAGCGTATTCCGACGCCTCCTTTACCTTTATTACAAGCGTTGAGGGCAGACTGCGGCTTACGCTTACGCTTTCGATATATGGCAGCTTTTCTTTTAACTCCTCCACATCGGCGGAAGAAGTGAAAAGATTGTCGCCCGTTTTTATGCCGCAGGCGGCGATAACTTCATCAGATGTGTATTTTTCGCTTCCGGAAACCTTTATCTGTTCTATCGGAAACAGCACCGTAAGCGACAGTATTACTCCGACAGTGATTAAAAGTATTCCGAAAAAAACCAATGCGGTAATTATTCTGCGCCGGCGTATTTTACGCTGGCGCAGCTTTCTTTTTCTCAAAAACTCGTCATTAACCTCTGGTCTGTTCAAAAAATCAGTCCCCGCTGTATTTTATATCCGCACCGAGCGCGCTCAGATTACCTACAATATCGTCATAACCGCGCTCAATATGATGTATCTCCCCTATTCTCGATTCGCCGTCCGCACGCAGCGCCGCTATTACAAGCGCGGCGCCTCCGCGCAGGTCCGTAGCCTTGCAGTGGACCCCCGAAAGGCGGTCCGTGCCCTCTATTACGGCTATTTTTCCCTCTGTTTTTATTTTTGCGCCGAAGCGCTTAAGCTCATCAATATATCTGAAACGGTTCTCGAATATGTTTTCGACAAATACCGACGTTCCCTCTGCCGCAGAAAGCATTGCCACGGCAACCGGTCCAGCGTCGGTCGGAAAGCCGGGATACACAAGGCTCCGCACTGTCGGTACGCGGCGAAGTTTTGACGGCGCAGTAAGTCTGACGCTGCCGCCCGAGGAAACAACCGCGCAGCCGCACTCCTTAAAGCACCAAAGCACCGACATCATATGCGGCGGCATAATGCTGTTGAGCGTAACCGAGCCGCCGGTTACCGCGGCACAGGCCATATATGTCGCAGCGGCTATACGGTCGGGAATAATCGTATGCTCCGTTCCGCCGAGCTTTTTTACTCCGTATATGTTTATTGTATCTGAGCCGCTGCCGTATATACGCGCGCCCGCACGATTGAGAAAATCGGCAAGGTCGCTGATTTCAGGCTCTTTTGCCGCGTTATGGATAACGGTGCTGCCCTCTGCCGTAGCGGCGGCGAGAATAATATTCTCGGTCGCTCCGACGCTCGGAAAGCTCAGATGTATTTCCGCTCCGTGCAGACCTTTTTCCGCGGTACAGTTCAGAAAGCCGTGTTCCTCCTGTATCGTGACACCCATCTGCTCAAGTGAGGAAAGGTGAAGGTCAATGGGGCGGGGTCCCAGCTCACAGCCACCGGGACTGCTTATTACCGCCTTTCCGGTTCTGCCTATCACCGCGCCGAGAAAGACAACCGACGAACGCATTTCACGCATCAGGCTGTCCGGAATATCGTATGCCGTTATACTGCCGCTGTCAACAGTGACAGTACTGCCCTCCTTTGAGCATTTACAGCCGAGATGCCTTAATATTTTAAGCGATGTTTCGACGTCCGAAAGCTCGGGGCAGTTATGTATTACGCTTTCTCCCCCGCAAAGCAATGTAGCCGCAAGCACCGGCAAAACGCTGTTTTTGGCTCCCTGAACGCTTATTTCTCCCGAAAGCCGTTTTCCGCCGTTCACTGAAATTTCGGTCATAGCCGCACCCTCTCACAGTAAAAACTTTTCACAGTTCATACTATGCGAAAATGCGGAAAATGTCACGCTCCGGTATATAATTGCATTAAAACATCGTAAATTCGTTTATTTGCGTCGGTAATGGCGTGTTTGCGTGCTGCGCTTCCCATACACTCAAGCAGCGGCTTGTTATCAATTATTTTTGAAACGGTATCGATAAGGCTCTGACCTGTAAGGTCCTTTTCCTCAAGCACCTCTGCCGCACCCGCCTTTTTAAGCGTCATAGCGTTGTGGTACTGATGATTTTCCGCCACGTAAGGCGAGGGTATCAGCACCGAAGGCTTGCCGCAGCAGCAAAGCTCGCTTAATGTGATAGCGCCGGCGCGGCATATAACAAGGTCGGCCGCCGCCATACATACGTCCATATCGTTTATATATTCGCGCACATCAATCTGTGGCGCCAAATCGATACCGGAAAGCGCCTGAGTCACAGACTCATAGCCTGCCTTTCCCGTGCCGTGTATATGATAGAACCTGCCTGTGCCGTTATGCCATTTTATCAGCTCCGTCACGGCTTCGTTGATATGTCTAGCTCCAAGCGAGCCGCCGAACGAAAGAATAAGCGGCCGGCTGTCCAGTCCGAGCTTCGCCCTTGCCTCGTCGCGGGAAATATTAAGCAGCTCTCCCCTTACGGGATTTCCGGTTATTACAGGCTCTTTTTTGAGCTTCAGGTACTTTTCCGCCTCCGGCATAGCGAGCATTACCCTGTCCGCCTTTGAGGCGAGCATTTTGGTGGTGACACCCGGAAAAGCGTTCTGCTCATGTATGGCTGTTTTTATACCGAGCTTTTTAGCCTCTCTGAGCACCGGACCGCTGACATATCCGCCTGTTCCGACGACAATATCGGGCTGTATCTCCTTAAGCAGCTTTTTTGAAGCCGCCGAGGAGGTGACCGCCTTAACCGCCGCGGAGATATTCCTCTCTATGTTTTTAAGCGACAGCTTTCGCTGAAAGCCCGCCACGTCTATCGTATAAAAAGCGTACCCTTTCTCCGGCACAAGTCTCGCTTCCAGCTTATCCGCCGTTCCGATATACGATATTTCGGCGTCCGGGTGGTTTTCCTTTATATAGTCGGCAACGGCAAGCGCCGGATTTATATGGCCTGCCGTTCCTCCGCCCGCAAAAAGTATTTTCATATTTTCACGCCCCTTCAGAAATACGCGCTAAGTTTTTTCTATGCTTGCCCCTCTCGATACCGACAGCACGATACCCATTTCCGCCAGCAATATGACAAGCGAGGTTCCGCCGTAGCTGAAAAACGGAAGGCTTATTCCGGTATTAGGAATTGTGTTTGTAACAACCCAGATATTAAGCATTGCCTGAAGACCCACCTGAAAAGTAAGACCTATGGCAAGCAATGAACCGAACTTATCCTGCGAGCGCATGGCTATCGTAAAGCCGCGCCAGACAAGCAGGCAGAACAGAATTATTATGACCATGGCTCCGATAAGCCCCAGCTCCTCGCAGACTATCGAAAAGATAAAATCGTTGTGAGGCTCCGGCACCCAGAGATATTTCTGTCTCGACTGGCCTATTCCCCTGCCGAGAATACCGCCTGAGCCTATCGCGAGAAGCGACTGTATAGTCTGGAAACCGAGACCGGTAGGATCTGCCCACGGGTCGAGCCAGTATTTTATACGGTCAGAGCCGTAGCCTATAAAGCCGGTCGCGACGGCAAGCACTCCGAGTCCCGCGGCGGCCCCGGCGCCGGCGAAAATATAGCGTTTCGGAATCCCTCCCACAACAAGCAGCGCAACGCCGATGGCGAATATAAGCACTGTCGCCGACAGATGCGGCTCAAGCACCACGAGTCCGCAGGTGAGACCTAACAGAAGCACAAGAAAAACTATAAATCTAAAGCTCTTCATCTGCTTCTGATTCGCCGCAATAAGAGACGAAAACAAAAGTATAACCGCAAATTTAGCCACTTCGGAAGGCTGAAAATTCACGGGTCCTATAACAATCCAGCGCTTTACGTCCATTCCGTCTACCATAGGCGGAAGCACGAGCAGCACGCCGAGCATTATGATTGTCACCGCATACGCTATCCATGCGAATCTGCGCCAGAAATGATAATCAATTTTCGATACGCCGAGCATAATGACTATACCGACGGCGCCGAACAGCGCCTGTCTGGTTATGAATTTATAGCTGTTGCCGTAATATTCGTACGAATAGGCATAGCTAGCAGAAAAAAGCATAACGAGACCTATTGTGAAAAGTATCAGCACAAAGGATAAAAAGGTTATGTCGAGCTTTCCTGAAACATATTCACTTTTTCTCCTTTTAGGTTTCGCCATACTTTTTTCCTCCAGAATTACCAGTTAAAAATCAGCGGCAGCAGCGATATGAAACAGCCGGCCGCCGTCACGAGAGAAAAAACAAGAACGATTTTCTCCTCCGACCAGCCGCACATCTCAAAGTGATGATGCAGCGGCGCCATTTTAAATATACGCTTTTTGGTGCGTTTGTAGTATGCTACCTGTATGATATCGGACAGCGCCTCAAGAAAATATGTTATTCCCGCGAAAATGAGAAGCACCGGTCTGCCTGTTCCGAAGGAAACGGCAACAACCATACCCCCGAGGAACATTGAGCCTGTATCACCCATAAAGACCTTGGCGGGCTTCGCGTTCCATACTATGAATCCGACGCAGGCACCTGCCAACGCCGCGGACAGTACGTTTATGCCCATATTATTCAGAAATCCGGACGCCAGCATAAACGAGCAGGCAACCACAAGCGTGACCGTGCTTGCAAGACCGTCAATACCGTCGGTAAGGTTCACGGCATTGGTAAAGCCGTAAATAAACATAAGCGCCACCGGCCAGAAGAGCAGTCCCCAGCCGCCTGTAATATCGATATCGCCTATAAACGGTATAGTTGTGGTCTTCATGCCCGAAATGCAGAGCGTGGCGAGATACGCCGCCGAAACAAGCAGCTGCAGAAAGGTTTTCTGTCTCGCGGTCAGACCGAGATTACGTTTTTTAACAACCTTGATATAATCGTCCATAAAGCCTATTGCAGCCATGCAAAGCGCCATAGCTATTCCCGAAAGAAAAACGGCGAGCCGATATGAATCGGTCATTTCGGACGCGAAACGGCCGTCACTCGCGGCAGAATACGCAAACGCTATTCCGACCGAAAGCAGAAGTCCCACAATCATCATTATTCCGCCCATAGTGGGGGTACCCTGCTTATCTTTATGCCATTTCGGACCTATATCAAGTATAGTCTGCCCGAATTTCAGCCGTTTTAAATACGGAATAACAATATATCCGAGTGCGGCGGTCACGGCGAATGCGACCGCCGCTGCTATTACAGGTGTCAGGTCTTTCATTTTTTTCTCTCCTTTTCCGGCGGGAGCGCACTACCGATTATTTGAGCTCTTCAAGAGCCTCCGCAACAATTTCACGCTCATCAAGGTGAATCGTTCCCGTACCGAGTATCTGATATGTCTCGTGTCCTTTTCCGGCAAGTACTATTATATCATCTTTTTCGGCAATTGAAACAGCAAATTTTATAGCTTCCGTTCTGTTTTCTATAACCTTTACGGGAACCGCGGAATTTTTCATTCCGGCGAGTATATCCTTTATTATTTCCCCGGGGTCCTCTGTACGCGGATTATCGCTTGTTACAATGACGTAATCGGCGAAATGCTCCGCTATGCTTCCCATTATAGGGCGTTTTGTTTTATCCCTGTCGCCGCCGCAGCCGAACACGACGATAAGTCGGTTCTTTTTGCACTCACGGAAGGTGGAAAGTATATTTTTAAGACCGTCCGGCGTATGCGCGTAGTCTATTATAATTGTAAAATCCCTGCCGGTCGGGACCGATTCCGCCCTTCCCTTTACTCCATTGAGCTCCGCGAGAGCTTCAGCGGCGGTCGTTATGGATATTCCCGCCTCAACTGCGCACACCGCCGCGCACAGGGAATTGTAGACCGTGAATTTTCCTCCGGTAGCAACTTTGATATGGCATATATCCGTATCGCTTACAAATTCGTATTCCACGCTCGCGGGACGATAATTTATCGCCTTTGCGCTGTATGTGGAATCATTACCGGTAGAATATGTGACTATTTTACAGTCAAGCCCTTCCATAAGCTCTTTCGCATAGCTGTCATCGCTGTTTATAACGGCGGTCCTGCACATTCTGAACAGCTTTTTCTTAGCCGCAAGATAATTCTCCATTGTAATATGGTAATCAAGATGATCCTGCGTAAGATTAGTAAACATCGCCACCTCAAAATCAAGCCGGTATACGCGAAGCTGGTCAAGCGCGTGTGAGGATACCTCCATTATAACAACGGCGCAGCCCTTGGCCTTCATCAGCGCGAAAAGCGAATTAAGCTCATAAGCGTTCGGTGTGGTATTGTGCGCCGCTATTACCTCGTCGCCTATCATATTCTGGATAGTACCTATAAGGCCGACCTTATATCCGGCCTTTTCAAATATTTTCTTCAGCATATAGGTAACTGAAGTTTTTCCGTTTGTGCCGGTAACTCCGAACAGCCTTAAGCTGTCGGCGGGATTTCCGAACCACGCCGCGCACATATCCGCGTATGCCGCGTGAGTATTATCGGTTATTACCTGACAATCAAGCTTAAGGTCACGCTCGCAGATTATCGCCGCCGCTCCGGACTTCACAGCGGCTTCGGCGTAATCGTGACCGTCCGACTTTGTTCCTTTAATGCAGACAAAGGCGTATCCCGGCTTTATCTGTCTTGAATCGCAGGTTATTCCCGTTATTTCGGTTTCGCCTATGTTTCCGCCGCATTCTATAAGATTCTTAAGCTTCATTTTTTCTCCCTTGCTTTCTTCGGCTCAGCCGTCCGCAGCGCTGTCTTCTCTGAAGTAAACAGTTATTACGGTTCCGGCGTCAACTGTTTCTCCGGGGTCTATACTCTGACTGTAAGATTTAAGTCCGCCCATAGTAGTGTTGCCGGAAAACTCAACATTAAGTCCCGCCGCTGATGCCGCCGTATTTACGTCCGTCACGCTCAGATTAAGCAGATTCGGGACCGTAACCTTCTCATTTCCGACATCTTCCGTATACAGAATCACCGTGCCGCCGGAAATAACCTTTGTGCCGGCTTCGGGAAGCTGGCGCAGCACTTTTTCTCCGCTTCCTACTATCTTATATTCGAGTTTCGAGGAAGTTACTTTATTTTTCGCGTCCTCCACGCTGCTTCCGACAGTATCCGGAACAGTGAGCGAAAGCGCCTTAAGCTCCTCCTCGGTGTAGCTCGGCTCGTAGCCGAGATAAGGCAGAATATCTTTCATTATCTGGGAATTTACGGGCGCCGCTATTGTACCGCCGTAATATTTGTCTCCCTTAGGCTCGTCAAGCATTACGAAAACCGCTATTTCCGGATTATCCGCCGGCGCGACCGTAACGCAGGAGCCTATATAAAGATAATCGTCGCCGGTGGCGAGTATTTTTGATACTTTCTGTGATGTTCCGGTTTTTGCGCCTATGTCATAGCCGGGCACAAGCGCGTTTTTCGCGCCGTTTTCCGCCACAAACTGCAGCAGCTCACGCATTGTCGCCGAGGTAGTCTCGGATATTACCTGACGCTTGTATGAGGTTGACGCAGTCTCCACGACCTTACCGTTCTCATCGAGCTTTTTCTCTACCACATGCGGCTGAACGAGATATCCGCCGTTTACGGAAGCTGCCACCGCGCTGATAAGCTGCATGGGCGTCACGTTAAAGGTCTGACCGAAAGAAGATGACGAAAGCTCAACCGGTCCCATATCCTCCTCCTTGTGATAGGTCGAGTTCGCTTCGCCGGGCAGGTCTATTCCGGTTTTCTCGGTAAGACCGAACGCCTTGAAATACTTTGAAAATGTAGAGACTCCCACAAGCTGACCTATTGTAATAAAAGCGGGGTTGCAGGAGTTTGAAATTGCCTGTAAAAGATTCTGTGAGCCATGGCCTCCCGCCTTATGGCAGTGGTAGGTTCTGCCGGCCACCGTTGTCACGCCGCTGCAGTAAAAGCTGCTGTTTTTGTTGATAAGATTTTCCTCAAGCGCTATCGCCGCGGTTACAATCTTGAATACCGAGCCGGGCTCGTATGTGTCCGACACCGCTTTATTTCGCCACTGGCGGTTCAGAAGCTCATTTTCCAGCTTGCTTTTTTCCTCCTCGGTCTCGGCGGCGTCAACCTTTGCCTGATCCTCCGCGGAAAGCTCAAACGGCTCGTTGGGGTCGAAATCGCCCTTAACCGCCATCGCTATAATCGCTCCGGTGTTTACGTTCATAACCACCGCGGCACCGCGCTCGGCTATCTGGTTTTCCTCAATCGCCGCCTCAAGATATTTCTCGGCGGTATACTGCACATAGGAATCAAGCGTCAGAACAAGCGATTTTCCCTTTGTTCCCTCTTCCACCTTTTCGTAGGAAAACGGCATATTTGTTCCGGCGGCGTTTTTAGCCGCGACTACACGTCCGGCTATTCCGGTAAGGTCGTTATCGTAATAGCTCTCTATTCCGGAAAGTCCCTGATCGTCAGAGCCCACAAAGCCGAGCACAACCGACGCGAGGCTGTCGTTCGGGTAGTATCTTTTTGTGGTCTCGTCAATTCCGATATATTTTGTAAGCTCGAGCTCCTCGTTATCGAGTATGAACTGTCTTACCTCATCGGCCGCTGATTTTTCTATTTTCTTCTTTACTATAACATAATAGGAATTTTTCTCGGTATAGCCGTAAACCGTCTCATAATCAAGGTCGAGTATTTCCGAAAGCCCCTCGGCAATCGTCTTTTTCACCTCTTCGGCTTCCTCGGATTCCAGCTTTTTTATGCCGTTAGGAGTTATATAAACCGTCCACGCCGCCGAGCTTGTCGCCAAAAGCTGCATATTGCAGTCGTAAATATCTCCCCTCGGCGCCGTAATAAGACTGTCGTAAAGCTGCTGCTCAGAAGCGTCGCTCTGATATTCCTCTCCCTTTATTATCATTATATTTACAAGACTCGCGCCGGATATTATCGAAAGCGCAAGTATAAGAGCCGTCATGACCACTATGGACCTTGTAACCATCATTTTTCCCGGTTTTACAAGCATTTCATCTGTTCCTTTCCGGCAGGAAAATATTTTACCATATTATCCGAATACGAGAGTTGATTATTCAACTCTCGTATCAATCTGTCTATAAACTTAAAATTTGATTTTTCCGCGGCAAAGAGCCGCATTTTGTTTTTCCGGCGACAGGTGCGTCGGAAAAACTCCTTGTGAGCAAAAAACCGCTTAATAAGCGGTTTTTTAAGTGCACAGGGGTGGTATTGGCGGGGATAGAGTGCAGTCCGAAAATCTTTGATTTTCGAGCGAACGGCATCTCCGACCAAGAGAGTGTCGGCTTTTTCGACACTCTCATACGAGAGTTGAATATTCAACTCTCGTATCTCTCAAACATTCCCGGGCACATACCCGCTACAATCATAATTATATTACCTGAACCCGTATCTTATTACTCGGCGTCGAGAACTTCTCCGCTGCCGTTTACCGCCTTATCCTTGTCGTTTACCTTTATATAAGTCACGTCGCTTTTTTCCATTTTCCTCATTCCGAGCTGCATTGCCTCAAGCTCAAGATTAGCGTAGGATATTCTGCGCTGCATCTCGACCTCAAGCACTGTCTTTTCGCTGTCAAGCTCCGTTATGGCGGCTTTGACATCGTTTATCTCGGAGTTTACCTCGTTTATCTGAAGCCTTAACGCTATGTTTCCGCAAAGTCCGGCAAGAATGAATACTGCCGTCATTATAAGCGCCGCAGGAGAAGCAAGGCTCCTTGCCGCCGCTCTCTTGCGTGTTTTTGAACGCTCGGCGGTCTTGGGCATTACAACGATATTGTCGCGGCTGTTTTTCTCTTCGGCTGTCTTTGGCATGAACATTTCAAAATCATATGCCAGACTGTCGTTGTAATACTTCATATTGTTCATTTTTCTTCTCCTTATTTATTCTGTCAGTTTTTTATTACAGCCCTTAGCTTTGCACTTCTGCTGCGCGGGTTTTCCTCAAGTTCTTTTATGTCGGGCTCGACCGGCTTTCTTGCCGCCGGACGTCCCGCAGGGGTTCTGCCGCATACACAAACCGGAAAATCCGGCGGGCATATACAGCCTGTACAGTACTCTTTGAATTTCTGCTTTACCATTCTGTCCTCAAGCGAATGGAAAGTTATAATAGCCAGAACGCCGTCCTTACAGAGCAGTCCGAACGCTTTGTCAAGCGCTTCCTCAAGGCTTTCAAGCTCGCCGTTTACGGCTATCCTTATCGCCTGAAAGCATTTTCTCGCCGGGTGCCCGTCACGTCTTGCCGCGGCAGGTACAGAGGAAGCTATTATATCGGCGAGCTGCACCGTCGATAATATCGGCTTTTCAGCGCGTTCTGCCGCTATCCTGTTCGCTATTCTGTAAGCGAATTTTTCCTCTCCGTATTTCTTGAAAATATCGGCAAGCTGCTCCGCGGAATAAGTATTGACAATATCCGCGGCGGATAAACCGGTTTTGCTCATTCGCATATCGAGCGGAGCGTCCTTCCGGTAGGAAAAGCCGCGTTCGGCGCTGTCAAGCTGATAAGACGATACGCCTAAATCAAGCAGTATTCCGTTTACCTTATCAACACCCTCGGCCGCCAGCACCGTATCCATATCGCGGAAATTGCTCTGTATAACCTTTGCCGGAAGCCCTTTGAGTCTTTCCGAAGCGGTTTTTACTGCGTCCGGGTCACGGTCAAGCGCATACAGAAATCCGTTTTTCAGTCTTTTTGCTATTTCCGACGAGTGTCCCGCACCGCCGGCGGTACCGTCGACATAAATGCCGTCCGGCTTTATATCAAGCGCCGCTATCGTCTCTTCAAGCAGCACAGGTCTGTGCGAAAATTCCATCAGAAATTAAGCTCTTCCATAATATCGGCAATGGATTCGGGAGTGTATTTAGCGTTCTCCTCGTTCCAGAGCTCGGTATTCCATATTTCGAGATTGGTGTCCATTCCTATGATGTGCGCCTCGCCATCAAGCTGAGCGTACTCACGCAGTGCCGGCGGAATAAGTATTCTTCCCTGTGAATCAAAGTCTATGCTGAAAGCGCCGTCATACAGAAAACGCTTGACTGCGCTTGATTTCGTGCTCGGAAGGGTTCCGATTTTTTCGACCAGCTTTTCCCACTGCTCTGACGAATAAACGCAGAGACAGCGCTTGCCGTATATTCCGCGGCATATCATAAAGCTTGTCCCGAGCTCCTCGCGCAGCTTTGCCGGAATGAAAACTCTGCCTTTTTTATCAATGTTGTGCTGATAACCGCCAAAAAGCATTATTTTCACTCCTTTCTGCTCCACTTTGATACACTTTAATGGTTTTTCACTCCACTTTGCACCACTATGATTGTATTATAAGGCTTTAAACCTCAAAAATCAAGCTATTTTTTCAAGTTTACATAAATTTTTAGCAGGAATTTTTTGCATATTTTATTTTTTTGCATATATAGTGGTACGCCTCATTTGAAACCACAATTCGGACATAAAAAATCCCCCGAAAAATCGGGGGATTCGGATAAAAAATTATCTTTTGCCGTTTCAGGACGGATAATTGTATGTTTAATCACTCAGCGGGTAAATCGCGTATGTTTTATGAAGCGTCGAAGGGGAAATGGTTAATATCTCGCCGCTGTAAAAAACTCTTATTTTTGAGCCTGTCTGCCTGTATGACGCCGGGAGTCCGTAATTTTCCGGCTGACTTATTAAAATAACCGAGCCTGCCTCGGCTTCGTTATCAAGCGGCTCTATCAGGATATAGTTTTCGTGTGTCTCTGTAACAACAGCGTCAAACATCGGCGTATTTCCTCTGTCAAGCTCGTAAAAGTAATAAGACTGTTCGCCGACCGTTATTATAAGCGTATATTCAGCCGTTCCGCCGTAATATTCCGTTTTGCCGACCGACATATAGCCTGTTTCGCCGTTTCCGCTTATTTCGTAAATATTCCCGTCCGGCTTTTTGCTTATACGCTCAAAGGAGTATGAGCTTCCCTCCCCTTCAGGCTCTAAGGAAGACAGCAGCGAAAAACTTTCTTTTTTCATATTCAGAGAGTATTCCCGTATTTCAGCATCAGGATATACATCGCTCTCTGATTCTGAGCAGTATAAAATCGCTCCGTTTTCACCGTCTTGAACGCACCGGAAAGTCCAGTCGTGACCGTCCGGTGAAAATTCCTTTTTAACCGGCGAGGTAAGAAAAACCACAGCCGCCGCTATAATAACAATTCCTGCCGCGCCGGCTACCCATACCGCGGGCTTTCTGTATTTAAGCGCCGCCTTTATCCTGCTCTTTACGCCGGTTTCGCCGAACGCCAGCGGACAGGGAGATATACGTTTTGCGGGGGCGCTGCATTCAAGCAAAGCCGATGTGTATTCTTTTATTTCCTCCGGCTTCATTGTTTCAATAACCGTTTCGTCACAAGCAAGCTCAATATCCCTGCAAAAAAGGACATACGCCGCCCACAAAAGCGGATTGAACCAGTAAACGCAAAGCAGCAGAAAAGCGAACGGCTTTAAAATATAGTCATGCCGCTTTAAATGCGCTTTTTCGTGGGCTATTACATATTCCGTCTCATTTTCCGGCAGAGAAAACGGAAGATAGACCGACGGACGGAAAACGCCGAAAATAAAAGGTGTAGAAATACGGTCGCAAAGCCATATATTGTCCCGATATTTTACCGCTTCCCTCACCCTGCCGCGTATTTTAAGAACACTTACAAGAGCGTAGACAAGCATTGCCGCGATTCCCGCGATCCAAAGGACAGCGGCAGCCGACACAGCCGTCTGCGCAGGATTTGCGCTTTCGGAAGCATCGGGTTTCAAGTTATTGTAAATTACGGAATTAACCGCCGAATCAAGCGCCGGCACGCCGCTTTGAATCTCCGGAGCTTCCGAATAAACTATATCTGCCGGCACGGTTTCGGCGCTCGGAATAAGGCTTAAAACGCTTTCGGGCGAAAACGGACACACAAGTCTTACCGCCACTATCGCCCACAGAAAAATCACGGCGCGTTTGGGCGCTTTTTTCAAAGCCAAACGCAAAAGCATTACCGCGATTACTATCCAGCCGGCGCTTATGCTCATATTGATTATCTTAATAAAAATCTCCTGCATTACTTCCCCTCCCCGAAACCGTCTATCATTTTTTTAAGGCTTTCATATTCCTCACAAGTCAGTTTTTTTCTTGACGTGAAAGCCGCGAAAAAAGCCGGAAGCGAGCCTTCAAAATTTTCCTCGACAAATTTTTCGCTTTTACGGGCGTAATAATCATTTCTTGAGACAAGGGATGATACCGTTCCGTCCTCATTCTTAAAAAAGCCTTTTTCGCACAGCCTTTTAAGCACGGTATAAACCGTGGACTTTTTCCAGCCGAGCTTCTGCCCGCTTATTTCCGCGAGCCGCGTCGAGGAAACCGGCTCGTTTTCCCATATGATATCGGCAAAGCGCAGCTCAGCCGCTCCCATTTTCCCGTCGCTCATCTGTACCGTCTCCGTTTCATTCTACATTTGTAGTCCACTATTATTCTACACTTGTAGACCTAATTTGTCAAGTGCGGAAACAAAAAAAGAGAAAAGCCATAAGACTTTTCTCTTTTCTTATCTATTCACCTGTCAGTTTCTTTACGGCGACCGACGCCGCGATAAGTCCCGCCGCTCCCGGAACAAAGGCCATACTCGCCGGCGGTATCCTGCCGGTCCGGCGGTATTCGCCGCAGTCCGAAGGCTTTACGGGGATTTCATCGCTCCATACAGCTAAGAGCTTTTTTACTCCGCGTTTTTTAAGCTCGTACCGCATAACCCTCGCGAGCGGACAGACGCTCGTTTTGTAAATATCCGTACACCTAAGCCTTGCGGGGTCGAGCTTATTGCCCGTTCCCATAACGCTCACCGCCGGTATTCCCCTTTTTTCAGCCTCAGCCGCCAAAAAGATTTTGGCGGTAACATTATCGACAGCGTCAATTAAAAAATCGAATTTTTCAAAGGGAATATCGCTTTCGGGCGTTACAAAATCCCTGTTTTCGATTATTTCACATTCGGGGTTTATATCACGGTACCGCTCCGCCGCGACCTCGGTTTTATATCTGCCGACCGACGGGCCGAGCGCTGTAAGCTGACGGTTTATATTGCTTTTTGAAACACGGTCGTTATCATAGATATACAGTCTGCCGACGCCCGACCGGACAAGCGCCTCCGCCGCGTATGAGCCGACTCCGCCTATTCCGAAAACGGCAACGGTCGAATTTTTAAGACGCGCAAGATTATCGCCGCCTATCAGAGCGGCTGTTCTTAAATCCTCTTCTCTCATTTAAAGCTCCAGATATTTAATAAGATTAGGTATCTGACTTTCAAAGCTCACTCCGCAGCGCTCCTCGGTGCAGTTTTCCATAGTACTCCTTATGCAGCCTGCCGTGAAATTCGCGGCGATCTGCGCCGCTGCCTTTAAGCTGCGGTCATTAAGCAGCGCCGCTATAAACGAGCTTGTGAAAACGTCTCCGGTGCCGTGATACAAAGCGTCCAGCTTTTCCGCGAAGACATACGCTTTATTCCCGCCGTCAAAAACAGAGGCGCCTATTTTGCGGTTTTCAAAGCTCACGCCGGTAAGCACGATTTTTGAATGAGTTTTCGTGTAGAGCCCCTCAAGCAGAGTGTTTATATATTCCTCGGTATAAGGCGGCTCCTTATATCCGAGGCCGAGCATAAGCGCCGCCTCGGTCACATTTGGCGTTATTATATCGGCCGCCGCGCAGAGCTTCAGCATATACTCGGGAAATTCCTTGTCGATTCCCCTGTACAGCCTTCCGTTATCCGCCATTGCGGGGTCTGTAATCAGCAGAGTATCCTTACGGCTTATAAGCTTTGCCGCCTCAAGCGCCAGATAAATCTGCTCCTTTGAGCAGAGGTAGCCTGTATACACGGCGTCGGCCGTGATGTTTTCCTTTTTCCAGTGTCTCGCTATCGGCACAATATCGGCGGAAAGGTCACGGAACGTATTTCCGGTAAAACCGCCGGTATGGGTAGACAGCACGGCAGTCGGAATAACGGCGGTTTCAATGCCGGCGGCAGAGAGCAGCGGCAGCGCCACCGTGAGCGAGCATTTCCCGAAGCAGGAAATATCCTGTATAGCAGCAACTCTTTTCTGTGCCATTTATTTCTCCTTTACAGCTTTTTGGGACAAATCCCATTCAATACGCACTCATCGCAGTTCGCCTTGCGCGCCGTGCAGACGTCACGTCCGAAAAGCACCGTCCTGTGGCAGAAATCATTTGATTTGTCGGGCGGGAGCAGCCTGCGCATTTCCGTTTCCACCTTTAAGGGGTCTGTGGTGTCAACAAGTCCCAAACGGTTGCAGAGCCTTATAAAATGCGTATCGGTAACCACGGCGGGCTTGCCGTAAATATCACCGCATACAAGGTTCGCTGTCTTCCTGCCGACGCCCGGCAGACGTGTCAGCTCCTCAACGGTATCAGGCACGACGCCGCCGTATTCCTCGGTTATCATTTTGCCTATACCTATAAGGTCTTTTGCCTTTGTTTTGTAAAGTCCGCAGGTCTTTATAAGCTCCTCCACCCTTGAAAGATCGGCGGAAGCCATACTGCGCGCGTCCGGAAACTCGTCAAAAAGCGCCGGAGTAACCATATTTACGCGTTTGTCAGTGCACTGCGCCGAAAGCCGTGTCGCTATAAGCAGCTGAAACGCGTCGGTATATTGGAGCGAGCATACAGCGTCCGGATAAAGCTGCTCAAGCAGTTTTACCGCCGCTTCCGCCCTTTCCTTCTTACGCATTTGCCGACTCCAGCTTAAGATCGCCCGGCTTTATGAGCTTCAGCTTTCTCATGCCCTCTGAAATACCGAGGCAGACAGCAGCCGGAAGTATAAACTGCATAACTATTATTTCTATGATCGTGACCGCGGGTGAAAATCCTGCCGCCGTCATACTGTCATACGTCATAAACTGACCGACAAGACCCGCAGAACCCATTCCGGAGCCTACCGGATTGCTGACCATTTTAAGCACCGCCGAGGAAATCGGGCCTAAAATCGCGCTCGATATTATCGACGGCAGCCAGATAAGCGGATTGCGGACGATATTCGGTATCTGGAGCATTGAGGTGCCGAGTCCCTGTGCGATAAGACCGCCTATTTTGTTTTCACGGTAGCTTATAACCGCGAAGCCTACCATATTGCAGCAGCAGCCTATTGTGGCGACGCCCGCCGCAAGTCCGGTAAGTCCCATTGAAATGCCTATCGCCGCCGAGGAAATCGGAAGCGTAAGTATTATTCCCATAAGCACCGAAACTATCATTCCGCCGATTATCGGGCTGTTCTCAACGTTGATATTTACAAGCGCGCCGATCCATTTCATAGCGGTTGATATGTAAGGGCCTACAAAGTATCCCGCTGCGGCGCCCGTAAGTATGCAGCAAATCGGTGTCACGATTATATCGACCTTTGTTTTGCCCGAAACGAGAGCGCCGATCTCAATAGCGACATACGCCGCTATAAAAGCGCCGAGAGGCTCACCGGGAGAGCTTACGGTATATTCCGCGAGCGATACGCTCGGAAACGCGCCTATCATTCCGGCGACCGCCGCCGCGACGGTTGTAAGCGGCGTTGATTTGAGCTTGCAGGCCACTCCGACGCCTATGCCGGCGCCGGTCAGCGTTTTTGCGACGTTGCCCATGGCGTTCAGATACTCGCCGACAATATTGTCTCCGGCGAGCTTTCCGACCTGACAGATTATCGTGCCGATTATAAGCGTGGAAAAAAGTCCGTACGCCATGCCCGACAGTCCGTCAATAAAAAGCCTGTTCAGAAATTTTTTCATTTTTTCCTCCTTAAATCCGCCCTTATACGGGCTTTATTTATACTTGTATGCTATTATACAAAAAAAATCTTATTTTAACAAGAGCGCATATAACCATTTTTTATGAAAATAATAATATCAATTTTAGTTATTTGGAGTGATTATACTGAAAACCGTAGCCTTTTTTGACGCGAAAGCATATGACCGCGACAGTTTCTCCCGCTTTTCAGATGAAAATATAAGTATCCGCTTTTTTGAGAACAAGCTGAATGAAGACACCGTAAGCATGGCCGCCTGCTGCGACGCCGTATGCGCCTTCGTAAACGACACCATTAACGGAGAGGTTATAGAAAAGCTGTCCTCCTACGGCGTCGGGGTAATAGCAATGCGCTGCGCCGGCTACAACAACGTGGACCTGAAAGCCGCCGCCGGCAGAATAAAAGTGCTGAGGGTCCCAGCCTATTCGCCTTACGCGGTAGCCGAGCATGCTATGGGTCTTATCCTTACACTGAACCGCAAGCTGCACCGCGCGTATATCAGGACCCGTGACCATAACTTCTCGCTCGAGGGGCTTACCGGCTTTGACCTTAGGGGAAAAGCCGTGGGAATAATCGGTACCGGAAAAATAGGACGCTGTTTTGCCGACGTCTGCAAAGGCTTCGGTATGGAAATTATAGGCTTTGACCCGTACAAAAGCAGCGAATTTTGCGGCAAATACGTTTCGCTTGACGGGCTTCTCGAAAAAAGCGACATCATATCGCTCCACTGCCCTCTCACAAAGGAAAATCATCATCTGATAAACAGGGAGACCATTTCAAAAATGAAGGACGGCGCCTATATTATAAACACCTCACGCGGTCTGCTGATTGATACCGCCGCTCTTACAGAGGGACTGAAATCGGGAAAAATCGGAGCCGCCGGACTTGATGTTTACGAGGAGGAAACCGCACTGTTTTTCGAGGACTATTCCGACGAGATAATCCCCGACGATACCCTTTCCACGATAATATCAATGCCAAATGTTATAGTAACGTCGCATCAGGCTTTTCTGACAAGAGAGGCGCTTGACGGTATTGCCGGCACGACAATGGAAAATCTGCGTGCCTATTTTGCCGGAGACGAGCTTAAAAACGAGATAACCCTTTAAGGTTGTTTTTTAAGCAGCCTTATGGTATAATCATCTGCGGTGATATGAATGACAAAAATATATATTGTAAGGCACTGCGAGGCAATAGGAAATGTAAAACGAATATTTCAGGGTTCTACCGACCTTGATATAAGCGAAACGGGCGCGAAGCAGCTTGAATACCTTAAAAAGCGTTTCGCGGACATTCCGCTTGACAGGGTATACACAAGTCCGCTAATAAGGGCGCGTAAAACGGCTGAAGCGGTAATCGGCGACAGAAATATGAAGCCTATCCCCGAAAAAGGGCTTATAGAGCTTGACGGCGGAATTGTTGAAGGAAAGCCGTTTAAGGAAACCTTCAGCTCAATTCCCGGACTTGCCGAAACATGGGACAACCACCCCGAGGATTTCGCGCCGGAGAACGGCGAAAGAATGCGCGATGCATACGAGCGCATCTGGAACACGGTAAAAAAAATAGCAGAGGAAAATAAAGGAAAAACCGTAGCCTGCGCCACTCACGGCGGAGTTACCCGCTGTCTTGTTTGCAGACTTCTAAACGGCGATATTTCGCAGCTTTCATCTACTCCGTGGAGCGAAAACACGGCGGTATCGCTTATTGAATTCAGCGACGAGCTTAAGCCGACTCTTATTTTTTACAATGACGTCACTCATCTTCCGGAAAATATGCGTCCGGTAAGGAACCGTCTTTCCTCGTTTATGAGCGGTGAGGCAAAATGATAATAATGTCTGTTGATTTAGGAAAGGCGCGTACAGGAATAGCCGTTTCCGACAGTTTGGAGAGCTTTGCCTTTCCGAAAACCGTAATAACCGAATACAATACCGGACGCCTTGTCGGGAAAATCTCCGCATACGCAAAAGAATACGGCGCGGAGCTTATAGTAGTGGGCTATCCGAAGAATATGGACGGCTCTTCGGGCAGCAGAGCCGAAGAATGCGCCGCAATAGCAGAACAGATAAAAGCGGCGTCCGGCACCGATATAATACTTTGGGACGAACGCTGCACAACCGTTTCTGCTCATACTGCCCTTAATTTTACCGATACCAGAGGAAAAAAACGCAAAAGCGTTATCGACGCGGTAGCCGCCGTAATAATACTTGAGGATTATCTTAAATACCGCAAAAATGTCAAAAATCCCTGAACAAGATGTTCAGGGATTTGAGAGTGTCGAAAAAGTCGACACTCTCTTGGACGGGAATGCCGTTCGCTCGAAAATCAAAGATTTTCGGACTGCACTCTATCCCCGCCAATACCACCCCTGTGCCCTTGAAAACCCGCTTATTAAGCGGGTTTTCGCTTACAAGGAGTTTTTTTCGACGCACCTGTCGCCGAAAAAACAAAATGCGGCTGATCGCCGCTGAAAATTCAAGTTTGAGGTTTATCGACAGGCTGTTTATTGCTGTTTTACTTCCTGCAATACTTTTTAACGATATTTTTCATATCCTCAAGGTGATCCTCCATATCCTTTACCAGCTTGAGCTGAGTACGGCAGCGGACAAGATTATGGTCGCTGTAAGCGATTTTGAAATATGTATCTCCATCAAGATAATCCGTCAGAAAACGCATACCGCATTCGACCGTCATCATCATAGCGCCCTCCGGCAGCAGCATTATCTCACTGTCCTCAAGCGCTCCGCCGCAACCGGCGAGATATCCATCGGCATACGCGGCGAACAGGTCAAGATCAAGGCTCACCTTGCTTAAATCCTTTTCGTCCTCGGCGGCGGTTGAAGCGCCGAAGCGTATTGAGTCTCCGAAGTCCGTGACCGAAAATCCGGGCATTATAGTGTCAAGGTCGATTACGCAAAGCGCCTTGCGGGTCTTCGCGTCAAGCAGGACGTTATTTGATTTTGTGTCGTTATGTGTAACCCTGAGCGGCAATAGTCCCTTTTTGCAGCTTTCGGTCAAAACACCGTAAAAATCCGCCCTTGCCTTTAAAAATTCTATTTCCTCAGATACTTCCTTTGCCCTGCCGAGCTTATCCGCCTTTACGGCAGAAAGGAAATTTTCGTATCTTTTCGGCGTATTGTGAAAATCGGGTATAACCTCATAAAGCGTATCGGCTTTGAAGCCTCCGAGGTCACGCT
This sequence comes from uncultured Clostridia bacterium, assembly GCA_944376655.1. Taxonomy (GTDB): domain Bacteria; phylum Bacillota; class Clostridia; order Oscillospirales; family Acutalibacteraceae; genus UBA737. Next base: position 34,065 of record CALWDJ010000005.1, on the reverse strand, counting down.
GAAATTTTCCGAAAGCATAGGCGCACTCATAAAAATCATCAGCCGACTCAGGGCGCTCAAGGCATATTGAATCCGTAATAAACGGGTAAACTCTGAAACACGTTCCGTTTTTATCAAAATAGCACTTGTCACCGGATAAGGTTTTTACAAGAGTCAGAACCTTTCTCGGATCCGTTTCGCTTTTTTTAAGAAACTCGGTCACCGCGTAAATATTATCCATCAGCTTTTCAGGCTCTCTGAAAACATTTGTGTTGACAGCCTGCATTATATAGCTTACCGTTTCCCCGTTTTCGTTCCTGCATTTCATAAGAAACGTATCGTTTATATGACCGTTGCCGTAAGGCTCGCATTCGTACATTTTACCGTCGGTGCAGAACCGTTCCGCTGCCGAAGAAAGCTCCTTAGCTGTTCTTTTTCCCATAACAATCACTCACTTTCGTAATTATTATAGATTTTTTTCTTGACGCTGTCTATAAAAAATAGTATTATTATTAGCATAATATCATTTTATATCATAAATTCAAGAAGGTGCTGTACTGTGAGAGACACGGCGGAAATAATATCGATACTTAAAGAATTTTACAACATTTCAGGCTTCAGAGTGTCAATTCACGACCTTGAATGCAACGAGATATACGCATACCCTCCGGTACTTTCCGATTTCTGCAGGAAAATGCAGCTATCCGACGGAATAAAAAACAAATGCCTGCAAACCGACCGCAAGGCATTTGAAAGAGTCCGGAAAAGCGAGGACGTATATATGTACAAGTGTCACTGCGGGCTGTACGAAGCAGTAGCGCCGATTTATCATTTCGGTATTCTTTCCGGATTTCTGATGATGGGACAGATAAGGGATACCGAGCCGGGTACGCTTGAATACATAAGAAAAAGGCTTGAGGAAGCCGTGCCGGACAGCGGGACGGCGCAAAAATGCGCGGAATCGGTCAAAGCCATTGAAAGCAGACTGATTCCAGCGTATGTGGATATAATGAAAATGGTTGCCGAGCATATCACGGCAACCGGTAAAATAAATTACTGCGGCGAGGATCTCGCCGAGCTTATTAAAAAGTATATAAACCGCAACTTTTCCTCGAAAATTTCCCTTTCGGTGCTTTCGGAAAAATTCGGGTGCAGCAGCTCCACCGCGATGAAGCATTTCAAAGCCGAATACGGTGTCACAATAGCCGATTATATCAATGATGTACGGCTGAAAAGCGCCGAAAAAATGCTTTCGGACAGCCGCATTCCGGTAAAGCAGATAGCCGCAGACTGCGGATTTTCGGACCAGAACTACTTTTCAAGGCAGTTTTCCCGCAAATACGGAACATCACCGACAGAATACCGGAATATTGTATCGGCAAGCCCGAAAAGCCGGAATCAGTTATGATACAGCTTTTTGGTCTGATATTTCGGCTCGCAGGTAAGATTTACCCCGAGCTTTCTGAACACCTGCTCGTCCACGCGTGACAGAATAACAGTCGAATGCGCCTCAAGCCCTCTGAGGTTCTTGACCTGCTCAAGCGCCATTTTGGCGACATCGCTCGTAACGGCGCATATTGAAAGCGCTATCAGTATCTCATCGGTATGAAGCCTCGGGTTATGGTTGCCCATTATCCCCGTTTTCAGCTTCTGTATCGGCTCTATTACAGTGGGAGAAATAAGGTTTATATCATCTGGTATTCCGGCAAGAACCTTAAGGCTGTTGAGCAGCATTGCCGAAGATGCGCCGAGCAGGCTCGAGGTTTTTCCGGTTATGACAGTGCCGTTGTCCAGCTCAATGGCGGTAGCGGGCGCGCCTGTCTCCTCCGCCTTTTTAAGGGCGGCTGCGGCAACAGGACGGTCGGACGTGGAAATACCGACCTGATTCATGAGAAGCTCTATTTTATGAGCGTCGTTCTGCTCACCGAGTCCCTGACGGGCGCTTACAAGTGCGGCGTAATATCTGCGGATTATCTCCTGCTTTGCCGCCTCGCATACAGCGTCGTTATCCGATATCGCAAAGCCCGCCATATTGACTCCCATATCGGTCGGGCTCTTGTAGGGCGACTCTCCGGAAATCGCTTCAAACATAGCGTTTAACACGGGGAATATTTCAATATCCCTGTTGTAATTAACAGTGGTTTTCCCGTATGCCTCCAAATGGAACGGGTCAATCATATTAACGTCGTTAAGGTCGGCGGTAGCCGCCTCATAAGCGACGTTTACGGGGTGCTTGAGCGGAATGTTCCATATCGGGAAGGTTTCAAATTTCGCGTATCCTGCCTTAATGCCGCGCTTGTTCTCGTGGTAAAGCTGTGAAAGACAGGTAGCCATTTTACCGCTGCCCGGTCCCGGGGCGGTTACTACCACCAGCTTGCGTTCGGTTTCAATATAATCGTTTTTGCCGAAGCCCTCATCGCTTATTATAAAGGAGATGTTTGACGGATAATCGGCTATCGGGTAATGACGGTACACCTTTACGCCCAGCTGCGTGAGACGTTTCTCGAACGCCTGAGCCGACGGCTGGCCGGTATACTGTGTTATTACAACGCTTCCGACATAGAGACCTATTCCTCTGAAAGCATCTATAAGCCTCAGTGTATCGAGGTCATAGGTTATTCCGAGGTCGCCGCGGCGCTTGTTTTTCTCGATAGCGTCGGCATTTATGGCGATAACTATTTCCGCATCGTCCTTAAGCTCAAGCAGCATTTTCACCTTGGCGTCAGGCTCAAAGCCGGGAAGCACGCGCGAAGCGTGGTAATCGTCAAACAGCTTGCCCCCGAATTCAAGATAGAGCTTTCCCCCGAACATGGCTATCCTGTCGCGTATGTTCTGCGACTGAAGCCTTATGTATTTTGCGTTATCAAACCCGATTTTTCTCATTCCTACATCTCCGCATTATATTATAATATTTTTTTATTATACAATATCCGACAGTTTTCCGCAAGCGTCCTGACCTATGATTTTTAATTTTTTTGACCTATGATTTTTAATTCTTTTATTCGCCGTACATATCGAGAACCGCTTTTGCCCTGTCCGTCACCATCTGCACAAGCTCCTGCGGAGATATCACCCTGATTTTGCTGCCGTAATTCATCACCCACGTAACAAGCGCTTCAGAGACCGCCGCCTTTACCGAAAAGCCGAAGCCGTTTTCGCTTACATTTTTTATGAATATGCTTTCACCGAAGCGGTCAAACACCTGCTCTGTTATATCGGCCGAGCAGAACAGCTCTATTTCCTCAACCCTGCCGCCGTGCATACTGAAGAGCTTTTCGGTGTAATCCGCAACGTCAAAGGTGTCTTTATATGCGCTCACTTCGGAAAAATGCCTTGATTTTTCCTTTGTTATTTCCACTGAGTGTATCCGGTCAAGCCGCAGATGAATTATATTGTCATATTTTTCATAATTTCCGAGCACATAATAGTGGTCGTCCCTCCATACCAGCGCGTAGGGACTTATTTTCATGTGCTTTACCGCTTTTTCTGCCGTGCGGTCATCCGAAAGGCGGCGGCTGACATAATCAAATTCTATTTTTTTCCCTGAAGCGACAGCGCCGCTTATTTTATCTATGCTGTAAAAAATTTCCTCATTCTCGCACTTCGTATCAGCGGAAAAATAAACCCTCGCCTCGCGCTGCGCCCGGCGGCTTACCGAAAGAAAGGAATCCAGCTTTCCGACAAGCTCGCGCGTTTTCACGGGACTTATGAATTTCGCGGTACGCACCGCGTCCGCCAGTATATATATTTCCGGCTCCTCAAACTCACGCGCTCCAAGAAAAAATCCGCGCGGGTAGCCGGACTTTATTATGTCAAAGCCGTACTCTCCGAGCGCGGAAATATCTGCGTAAATAGCTTTTCTCTCGGCTTCAAGCCCCAGCTTTTCAAGCTCGGCGCAGATATCCTCCGCTGTTATGGGATGAGCCTCATCGCTCAGCCTTTTGAGTATATCAAGCACGAAAAGAATCCTTATTTTCTGTCCCGCTTTTTTTGCCACTCTTCCGCCTTCTTCCTGAATTCCTCAAAACCGAACATACAGTTCATAACGTCCAGCATTGCTGACGGCGAGAGCTTTTGCGGCAGACCGAGAAATTCAAGAAAATCCCTTCTCGCTCCGGCGCTGTTATCGCCGCCCGACAGACCGTAAACAAACATATCGGTTTTAGTTATTTTCCGTGTAGTACTGACGCTTTTTTCCGAAAAAACGCCCGAACGCTCAAGCGCGCTCACAATAACACCGGCGCTCATTCCCTCTACGCCCAGAGTTCCTTCCTTTGAGGGCTTTGCCTTTCTTTTTTCCTTTCCCTTAAGCTCAGGCACATAGACGTTTATTATGTCGGCGTCTCCGGCTATTTTTTTGATATATGAGCGTATCACCGCTCCCGCGGAATCGGAATCGGTCATAACGATAATACCCTTTTCTTTTGCGAGAAGCCTTATCATCTCGCGCTTTTCCCTGTCCTTAAAAACCGAAAATCCGTTTGTCGGAATTATAAGGGCGTCGATTACGTTTTCAAGGGTTATCTTATCGTATTTTCCCTCCACTATAACCGGTCTGTCAAGCCTTATCAACTGCTTCACCCTTCGCAATTATATACACGAGCTTTACTATAAGCTGTTCAAACACCGTGCGGGCGTCCGACCCCGAGGTTTTAAGCGCGCCGTCCGCTTCCAGCAAAGCCCTGAAGCTCAACGAGAGCTTTTTGAAATCAAAGCTCTGAAGATTCTTCGCCGCGCGGTCAACAAGAAAATCCTTCCTGCCGTAGTTAAACGTCTTCGCGACATCGGCGCGTCCGAGACCGCTTTTTTTAAAGGCGTAAAGCCTGTACATATCCACATAAGGCGACGATATAGCGTTATAAATAAAGACCGGCTTAATATGCATGAAAAACAGATCGTCCAGCACCCGCAGCGCCTCTCCGGTACGGCGGGAGAATATAAAAGAGGAAAGCTCGTATACAGACGCCTCAACTGTCTTAACAGCCACATTTTCTATATGCTTTTCGATTATTTCCGATCCGTGAGCGTAAAAGCAGAGCTTTTCAAGTTCTGACGCAAGAGTATTTATATCCTCTCCCGACGTCTCAATCAAAAGCCGCGCGGCAGACGGGCTCATAACACAGCCGCGTTTTTTCGCCCCGTCGGTAAGCATTTTCACAAGCTCTGAGGCGCTCCTGTGATCAAGCTGTACCGTTACGCCGCCGTTTTTTTCGGATACAGACATCAGTTTTTTGAATCTCGCGCTTTTTTTGGCGTCGATTTCGACAATATCAAATCTCAGTACAAAAACGCAGTCCGGGTCAACATTTTCAATGATTTCGCAAAGCCGGTCAAAATCCGATTTTGAGCATTTCTCAAAATTATAATCGTTTAAAATAACATATTTTTTATCCGACATCACCGGCATCTGAGTCACGGAGTCATACACCGCCTGAAGATTACAGCCGTTCTCAAAGCTCTGATAATTGAATACATCGTCTTTTCCGGCGGTCATCCTGCTCAATTTTTCAGTATACATATCCTTAAGGTAAGCGTCTTCCCCGAACATTACGCAAACATTCGGTAAACTTCCGGTTTTAATCCGGCTTTTAAACGCCGCCTCATTTATTATCGCCATCTGAGCTTTCCGCCGCCTTCTTTTACAATTTTCCGGTTAACTGCTTTTAATTTTAACATATCGGTTCTCTTTTTACAAGCAAATAACGCCCAGATAACCGAAAATAAAAGCGCAAGAGAACAAACAAAAGCGAGTTTACCGAGCTTTATAACCGCGAACGGCAGAGAGCCGAACTCTCTGATTACGAGATTGATATATGCGGCGGCGATACCCGCGGCGTTAAGCAGACATTTGCCTATTACCGGAATAAAAGGATAAATTACAAGACCGGCGGCCGCGAGCCCGAGCGCCAGAGTCACCGCGAAGGATATCAGAATATTAGTGACAACCGAAACAGATGAAACGTAGCCGAAAACATAGGAAGTTACCGGCAGTGTAAAAAGCATTGCGAATGACGTAACCGCGACGGCGCCTAACAGACCGTCGCACCGTCCGCCAAGAAACCGGCGCTCCGTAATATACCTGACAGACGGGATCGCCGCCGCCACAATACCTAAAGTGGACAGCGCGGAAAGCTGAAAGGAAATGCTGAAAACCGTCATCGGCTCAGCTATAAGTATCACTGTCACTGCCCCGCCTAGCGTATTGACCGAATCGTTATCACGGCGGGTAAGAATACTGACGGCATAAATTATATAGCACACTCCGGCTCTTATAATCGATTTCGTAAATCCGCAAAGCGCGGTCATAAACAAAACCGTAATAAAAATCAGTACCGCTTTTACTCCGGAGCTGTAAAACAGCTTTCCGCTTATTCTGGTGACAAGCGACACTATTATGGCAAGATGCATACCGGAAACCACCATAACATGACTGACGCCCGCGCGCTTAATCAGCTCGTAAAACTCATCGTCTATATATGAGCGGTCACCAAACACTACGGCGGAAAGAGTAGCCGCCTCATCGTATTTCATACCGGAAAACAGAGTTTTCCTTATATAGCCTCTTATATCCTCAAAGACAGAAAGCACCGGGTCCGCGTCTTTCTCCACATCGGATATTTCCTCTATATTACCGTTCAGATATATTTTCTCCGAATAATTTGACAGCTTATATCTTTCGTCGATACTGTCTGCGTAAACAACCGCGGATAAAGCATCTCCGCACTCAAATCCGCTTTCATTTGAAAACACGAAAATTCTTGTCCCGTTTTCGATTCCGTCGCATCCGGCCGACTCAAGCACCGAGGTGTAATACCCGTCATTTTCCTCGGGGCTTTCGCAAACTATAAACCTGCCTTTCAGCTCCGTGCCGCACACCTTCTGAGCGGATTCTATTTTTTCGTATGTTTTAAGGAGTCTTACTGAAAACAGCACAAGCAAAATCATCACAACTACATAGGGCACCTGTACGCTATTATAGATAAGAACAAAACAGATTATTATGAAACAGATTCCGGCGAAAAACACGGCTGTTTTTGAATAATAACCCATAACACATATACAAGCTCCGATAAGCGAACACAAAAACAGCGGCCGCTTTTTCAGATAGTCGCGCAAATCCGATCCCTCCAGCAAAAAAAATCACCGATATAATACAACCTTTTTCGACATTTTTCAACATTTTTCGCGCAATTATTTTTTCTTTTTCTCTTGTTCAAAGTGTTGATTTTATGTTATTATAAAAAAAATAAATTTTATTGCAATAAAAACGTTCTCTTTTGCATTATTCAAGTGAAGAGGTAATTCAAATGTTTTTAACAGGATTGACGTCAACCATTAAAACCTCATTCAAGCCTGATAAAAAGAACGCGCCGGACGAAAAGCTGATACTCAGTCTGGCGGCAGGTGACAGTCAGGCGCTGGCGGAACTGTACAGTCTTACAGACTCTGCGGTTTACGGCTTCGCGCTTTCCATACTGAAAGATCACCACGCCGCGGAAGACGTGATGCAGGAAACCTATCTTAAGATAATCGACTCCGCCCACGGCTATACCCCGATGGGCAAGCCTATGGCTTGGATACTTACGATAGTGAAAAATCTCGCGTTTATGAAGCTCCGGACCTCAAAGGGGGAGCTTTCGGTGCCACTTGATGAATCCTTTGACCTTACGGACTCGTCTGACTTTCAGGCGGAATCAGCCGACCGAATGGTTTTATCGGGTGTTTTATCAAGGCTCAGCGATGAGGAACGGCAGATAGTTACGCTTTTTGCCGTTTCGGGACTGAAGCACAGAGAAATTTCGTCCGTTATGGGAATACCTCTGCCGACGGTGCTTTCAAAATACCGCCGCGCGCTTGCCAAACTGAAAAAATATATGGAGGAAGAGCGTAATGAAAAATAAAGAGATACTTGCCCGCCTTTCCGAAGAAATCCGGAGCGCCACGCCTGACATTTCAGACCGCCTTTCTCTGAGCCCCCACGAAAAGAGAACGGAGGTAATCAAAATGTCAAAAAGCAATAAAATAAAGAAATGGATAATAGGAGCTTCTGCGGCTGCCGTAATAGCGCTTGCCGCGGGTATAGGCTTCGCGGGAAATCAGTACTTTTCGGTAGCTACGGTTATCGGCATAGACGTAAACCCCAGCATTGAGCTCAGGGTAAACAAAAACGACACGGTCGTAAAAGCGCTCGCCCTTAATTCCGACGCTGAAATTATACTCGATGAAATGAAGCTCAAAGGCGTTGACTGCGACGTGGCGGTAAACGCGCTCATCGGCTCAATGCTCAGGCACGGATATATAGACGAGCTCAAAAACTCGATTCTCATATCGGTTGACAATCCCGATGCGCAGAAAAGCGCGGAGCTTGAAGAACGTCTTATAAACGAAATCAACAGCATACTTTCAGGCTCATCGGTCGAGCCGGCGGTAATGGCGCAGTCGGTGTCAGACGACGCGTCAATCAAGAGCCTTGCCGAGCAGTACGGTATTTCGGTGGGAAAAGCCACGCTGATACAGAAAATCTGCAATGCCGACCCCACAAAGACCTTTGAATCCCTCGCCGGTCTTTCGGTAAACGACCTGTACCTGATAGCCGAGACAAAGAGTATTTCCACCGAAAACTCTGTCACCCAGGGCACCCCGAGCAGCGCCTCCTATATAACCGCTGACGAAGCCGAGCAGGCGGCGCTTTCACACGCCGGAATAAGCTCATCAGATGTAAGCTATATCACCTGTGAGCTTGATTTTGACGACGGAATAATGGTTTACGAGGTTGAGTTCATATCCGGAAATACCGAATATGAATACGATATAAACGCTATCGATAAAAGCGTTCTGAAATTCAGCACCGAACGCGCGGACAATTACAGTCAGTCAGGTCAGGGCGGCTCCTCCGGAAACGCGGCTTCAATAACCGAGGCAGAGGCGCAGCAGGCGGCATTCTCTCACGCCGGCGTTTCGGGCGCAACTGTTATAAAAGCCGAATACGACCGTGATGACAACAAATACGAAATCGAGTTCATAGCGGGCAATTATAAATACGAATATGAAATAAGCGCGGCCGACGGACGTGTAATCGAATCCGAAAAGGAAGCGGTCAAATCTTCGGGAACAGCTTATTCGGTCTCTGCCGACGAAGCAAGGCAGAAAGCGCTTTCACACGCCGGTGTGACAGATCCGTACGAATTTGAAATAGACTACGACAGGGACGACAACAAGTATGAGGTTGAGTTCAAATCAGGCGGTTATGAATACAGCTACGATATAAACGCCGCGACAGGTGAAATCTTAAAGAGCGAAAAGGAACGCGACGACTGATTTAATACTGTTCAAAGCCTGCCGGAAAACCGGCAGGCTTTACTGTGTTTTAAGCATAAAGCTGTTTTTATGATATTCAAGTATTCCGTCCTTCTGCATTTTTGAAAGCTGGGCGCAGAGTGCGCTTCTTTCAACATTAAGATAATCGGCAAGCTGCTGGCGGTCAAAGGGAATAGTAATTTTTCTGCTTCCCTGCTCCCTTGCTTCATCTGAAAGAAAGCTCATCAGCCTTCCGCGTATGGTTTTTGACGATGTATAAAGTATACGTCTTGACAGGCGGACATTTTTAAGCGCCGATATCCTAAGCAGGTTATCGGTTATTTTTTTATGGCAGGGACATAAATTGCCGCACGGTGAGTTTATTTTTCCGCCGTTTATAAAAAGCACCTCGGTCTTTGACGCGGCGACCGCGTCCACAAGCAGCGGCTGATTTTTTATCAGCGCATAGCTTTCTGCAAATACCTGCCCCGCCGCAATATGAGCCAATACGCTCTGATTGCCCCAGAAATCGTCGTTCTTTATTATAACCGCTCCGGACAGCACAAGCCCTATATTTTCAGCCGTATCGCCGCAGCGGCAGATATATTCTCCTTTTCCGTATTTTTTTGTAAACGCGTTAAGACATTTTAACAGTCCGTTTATTTCTTCCTTTTTAATACCATTGAACAATGCAGTGCCACATAAAAAGTCTGTATTCATATTTCTCTCCGTTTTGTTGTTTTAACAACATATTTTGTGTTTTAATTATATTATAATCAGGTTGTCAGGTCAAGATACAATAAAAAAGGAGTATTTATATGATAAGAAAAATAATTCAGATAGACGAAGAAAAATGCAACGGCTGCGGCGCCTGCGCTTCAGCCTGCCACGAGGGCGCTATTGGAATGGTGAACGGCAAGGCAAAGCTGCTGCGCGACGATTACTGCGACGGTCTCGGCGACTGTCTTCCCGCCTGTCCAACAGGCGCTATAACCTTTACAGAGCGCGAGGCCGCGGCTTACGACCGCGCGGCGGTTGAGGAAAATATGAAAAAGCGCAAGGCCGAGGCTCCGCTGCCCTGCGGCTGCCCCGGCAGCAATTCACGTGAGATAAAAAGAGAGACTGAAATTCGCCCCGCTCCGTCGGCAAAGCCTGAAAGCCGTCTTTCACAGTGGCCGGTACAGATAAAGCTGGCTCCTGTAAACGCTCCGTATTTTTCCGGCGCGAAGCTGCTTATCGCCGCCGACTGCACCGCCTATGCATATGCTGCTTTCCATGAGGATTTTATAAAGGGCCATATAACCCTTGTAGGCTGTCCTAAGCTCGACAGTACGGATTATTCTGAAAAGCTGACCGAGATAATAAGAAACAACGATATTAAAAGCGTCACGGTCGTGCGAATGGAGGTTCCCTGCTGCGGCGGAATTGAAATCGCCGCGAAAAAGGCACTCCAAAACAGCGGGAAATTTATTCCGTGGCAGGTAAAAACCATATCGACCGACGGCAATATACTTGACTGATTAAAGCCGCATAATATTAAAACGGGTTTTAAATAATTTCGCTTGCCGTCCTTACGGAGTGAAAATCGCGCCTTTGGAACAAAAAGACACGGGCTGTCTGACTTTATTAAACGCATAATCCGTACGCGTTTTAAAGCAGACAGCCCGTGTCATTATTTTGTTAACGCTAAATATCCTGTTTTTCAATCAAATACTTTACACTGCTTTTTTGCTCATATCAAGCTGAGCCGTAACCAGTCCGTAATAAATTCCTTTTTTGCGAAGAAGCTCGCTGTGAGTGCCGGCTTCCGCGATTTTATGACCGTCTATCACTATTATCCTGTCGGCGTTCTCGAGTGTAGAAAGCCTGTGGGCAATGGCAAAGGTTGTTCTACCCTTTACAAGCCTTTTGAGCGCCTCCTGTATCTGATATTCGGTTTCGGTGTCAAGGCTCGAGGTTGCCTCGTCAAGTATAAGTATCCGCGGGTCATTGAGAATGGCTCTCGCTATCGCAACGCGCTGCCGCTCGCCGCCCGAAAGATTGTTCCCGTTTTCGGCAAGCATCGTATCGTAGCCGCCCGGCATTCTGCATATGAAGTCATGGGCGTTCGCGATTTTCGCGGCGCGTATAACCTCCTCCCTTGTGGCTGACGGCTTGCCGAATTTAATATTTTCGTAAACCGTACCGCCGAACAGAAAGGTTTCCTGCAGAACAACACCTATCTGCCTGTGAAAATCCTGCTGATTGTAATCCCTTATATCCCTGCCGTCTACAAGAATACTGCCGTCGTCGCAGTCGTAAAGCCGCATAATAAGGTTCACCATAGTTGATTTACCGCTTCCCGACGCGCCCACTATTCCTATCATCTCGCCCGGCTTTACCCTGAAATCGATACCGTCAAGCACCGGCTCGTAAGACCTGTAACCGAAAACCGTGTTTCTGAACTCGATTTCGCCCTCGATGTCCTTCTTTATTCCGGTGTCTATATTTGATAGCTCGGTCTGCCGGTCAAGTATATCGTATATCCTGTCCATACTTATATTGAGATTAGCGACCTGCTTCGGAAACAGCATTATCCAGCCGAGTGGCTGAATTATCATCGAAGTGTACATTGTCACCTGTGTAAGCTCACCTATGCTTATTCTGCCGGTCAGCACGTCAAGACCGCCGACATAAAGTATAAGATATGTGCCCACGCTGAAGAAAAAGCCTATAAGCGGATTGAAGGTGCTCCAGAACTTTTCGTTTCTGCTCTGCATACGGGCAAGGTCGTCGGTAAGCCGGCAGAAATATTCCGACTCGCTTTTTTCCCTGCCGTAGCTTTTTACCACAAGTATGCCCGCCAAAACGTCCTGAAGCCGGCTGTTCACCTTATCCGACAGCCGCCACTGCTTCCTGTACATACGCCTGAACTTTTTTCTCAGCGTGAACGTCACAAATCCCACCACCGGCGCCGCCGCGAAGCATATAAGCGCCAGCTTCCAGTTTATGGCGAATACCGCGACGCAGGCGAAAACCATTGTAAGAAACACATTAAGCATGCGGGAAAGCGTGCCTTCGATAAAGCTGCGGACCGTCTCGGTGTCCCACAGGATTTTATTCATAAGCTCACCGGGCTGACGGCTGCCGACAAAGGAAAGTGAGAGTCTCTGGATTTTTACGTACATTTTTTCCCTTAAATCCATACTCACCGCCGAGCCGAGCCGGATACTCAGCCATGACCTTAACGCCTCGCCCGCCACACAAAGTACGTAGCAGAGAATCATAAGCAGAGCATATTTAACTATTCCGAAAACGCCGTCATTATTGGTTATAAGGGTATTGTCGATAAAATCCCTTTCGACAAACCGCGCGTAAATATTGGCGAACGAGACTGCAAGCATCACGGCGGAAATCAGCAGAAGATTTTTCACATACGGTTTTGACAGCTCCGCTATTCTTGACATTCTGCCGCCGCCCGAGCATTTCGGGCATTTACCGGTGCCTGGTATCGCCCTGCCGCATACCGGACAGACCTTTTCCTCCTCCGTGCTTTCGACCACGGCGGTTCCGCCGTCAATAAAAATCTGCACACCGCGCGCCAGATAGGCAAATTTTGAAACATATTTCATCGAGTACCGCGCGAGCACCGTATCCTCTCCGCCGACAGATACCGCAAGCTGCGCGCTGCCGACAAGATTTACCGTGAAGATTTTCGAGCATTCATTAAGCTCGGCGCATTTTGTCACTTCTCCGTTTTCGTAAACCGCTATCCGCTCCCTGCCGGCGGCGACAAAACAGTTATCCACTATATTTCCGCTGCGGTCTATATCAAACGGCAGGGCGTAAACTATATCCTCCGGTTTTATGTAAACCGATATTTTATACTCCGCTTCTTTCGGAAGCTCAAATTTTAATATCATAATATCACAAACCTTCCGGTTTATTTACAGAAATACGTCTATCATTTTAAGCTCTTTAGGCTTCAGTCTCCTTATATCCTCAATTTCAAACTTATTTCCGTCAATGTCGCTCACGAAAATGCGGTTTTCGCCTATCCTCGTAACCGAATCTGCTCCCGCGGCTACCGTAAACCTGCATTTTCCCCTGTCGGTAACGGTTTCCCAATATGAATAGCCGTATTCCTCCTTAACGCTTTCTATCCGCTTTATAACGGGCATAAAATATCTTCTCGATATCTGCTCCTTTACAGCCTCCCTGTTCTCCCCGCTCAGCTTTTCGGCGTTTTCTATCATTCCTATTTCCTTGCCGTCACTGTCCCTTACCGAAATAAGCTCATACGGCGCGGTATGCGGAAAAGCGCAGTAACAGTCTATTCTTCCGTAAAACGCACCGTTTGTCTCGAGCGACACAAAGCCTCCGTCCGTCCTCCTGAATACCGCATTTTGATCGGTCAGGTAATTTATTCCGAACATTGCCTCAACCGTTTCTTCCTGTTCCTTAAGTATATCTTTAATTTCAGTTTGCTCCGTCATATTCTATCCCCCTTAACGCCAGCGCCTTGCTCTGTATCTGCAGGAGCTTCTGATAAATGCCGTCCTTCCTTGCCGCAAGCTCCGAATGAGTGCCTTCCTCGCTCACCTTGCCGTCTTCTATCACTATCAGCTTATCCGCTCCCTTAAGCGTTGAAAGCCGGTGGGCTATTGAGATTACCGTCTTCCCCTTTGAGAGCTTTTCTATCGCCGCGTTTATCGCAAGCTCGGTTTTTGTGTCTACGCTCGCGGTCGCCTCGTCAAGTATAAGCACGGTCGGGTCGGCGAGCGTAGCCCTCGCTATTGAAATCCTCTGCCGTTCTCCGCCTGAAAGTGCGTGTCCGCCGAGGCCTATTACCGTATCGTAGCCGTCAGTAAGCCGGCATATGAAATCATGCGCGTTGGCGCACACCGCCGCCCTTACTATTTCCGCCTTGGTGCAGCCGGGCTTGGCATATGCAATATTCTCGGCGACAGTACCCTTGAAAATGTATATTTCCTGACTTACAATACCTATGCTTTTTCTTATATCGGCTATCGCTATATTCTTTAAATTTACTCCGTCAAGCAGCACCTCGCCCGAAAGCGGATCGTACATTCTCGTAAGCAAATTCGCTATTGTGGTTTTTCCGGCGCCGCTTTTACCCACTATTCCGAGCATCTGACCCGCGTCAACCGAAAAACTCACTCCCTTGAGCACCGGCTTTCCGGTTTCGTACTCAAAGACAACGTTTCTCATTTCCACCCTGCCCTTCACTGAGTCAAGGTGAACACAGTCCTTCTTTTCGGTGATTTCAGGGCGGGCGTCAAGTATCTCGAATATACGCTGACCGCTGTTGAGGCTGTTGGACCCCCACCGGAAAATATAGGATATAAAATCCATAGGGCCCGCAAGCATATTGACATAACCCACAAAGGTTATTATCATTCCGTAGGTCACGGTGCTTTCCGGCTGTATTATGAGCCAGCCGCCCACTATCCAGACCACGTAGCCGCTCAGCATAATCACGATAGCGAAAAGCATATTGAACTTTATATCGAAATTTACCAGCTTAATTTCGCTTTCCCTTAAGTTCCTGTTGACCTTATCGAACCGCCCGATTTCGTTTTCCTGTCTCCCGAACGCCTTTACCACCCTTGCTCCCGTGATATTGTCGTTAAGGTGACTGTTCATCGCCCTTATGCTCCTGTGTCTTTTTCCGTAGAAATGCCAGAGCTTAGGCAGCATAAAATAAGTAACCATAAACACAAGCGGCATAAATACGACCGCAAATACCGAAAGCTGCCAGTTGAGCCAGAACATAACCGCGAGGCTTGATACTATTTTAAGTACGTTTACCAGAAGATACGGCACGCCGTCCACGAAAAAGTTGAAAACCTGATTGGCATCATCATTAACCCGTGTCATCAGTCCGCCGGTTCTTCTGCTTTTAAAAAACGAAACCGACAAATTCTGCATTGCCCGGAACACATCGTTTTTTATATCTGCCACCGCTCTCGGCACAAAATGCGCCACCAGTCTGCCCTGTATCACGGAAAAGAGAAGCTGAAGTATATTTGTCAGAAGTATCAGCGCTACCGTAACGAGCAGAAAAAACGCGAAGCTGTCTGTTTTAAAGCCCAAAAGCTCAAGCGCGTCCTTATCACCGCCGAGCGCCTGATTGAAAAAGACTATTCCGCTTAAATACGGCGCTATAAGCGATATGCCGGCATTTACGAGAATAAAAAGCGTCACAACCGCGAAATACAGCCTGTACGGCTTAAAATACGCGAAAATCCTGAAAAATACCGAACGCTTATCCATACATCTCGGGCAGACGTTTCTGCCCTTTTCCGGATAAGGCGCACCGCACTTTGGACAAAATTCCTCTTCCTCCGGCGCGCTTTCGGTGCCGTCGGGTTTCTCTCCCGCTTTCAGCTTTGAAAACGCCGAAATAAACGCTCCGAGCTTTTTCATACAGGTATTTGAGCATATACAGAGCGCTTTTTCACCCTCTTTTGTTTTGAGTGTCACCGCTCCGCCCACTATATAACTTACGGTAAAAATTTCTTCTGTTTCATTAAGGTCAAAATAATAGATTTCCTCTATTTGTATGTCCTTATTCTCAAAGCGCGCGTGTTTCCCCGCCGCGAATCCGGAATATGTACGCTCGGGGCTTTTAGGACAAACAGCGAATATAATATTTTTCCGCGTTAAAAACAGATAGGTTTTCCTGTAATCAAAATCAAGGTCGAAATCACATTCGGCATACGCCTCTATTTCACCGGCGGGAAGTTTATGTCTTTCAAGCTCCTTTAACAGCGCCGCAGGAAGCTCTTTGTTTTTCATTGCTTTCTCCCCTTTGTTTATGCAAAATAAAAATTCTACTTTCCGATAAACCCATCTCCGAGCTTTTTAAAAGCCTCAAAATATTTTCCGTTAAGCCTGTAATATATGCGTCTGCCCTGAACGCGGCACAGCACCGCTCCCGCGTCCATCAGAAGCTCCATATGATAATGAAGCGTGTTATTAGGCACGCCGAGAGCACCCGCAAACTCGGCAAGATAACATTCCTTCTCTTTCAGCCGGCTTACTGCGTCACACCTTGTTTTATCCGAAAAAAGCCTGCCGACATCTTCAAGCGTCAGCGTGATATTCCGCGCCAGATATTCCGTAAAATCATTGTAAAATACAAATCCCAAAATAAAATACTGCCGGCTGTCATAACCGAAGCACTTTACGATTGTTGAATTTATAAACGTGGGCGCAATAACTAAATCAGAGCCTTTTTCGGTTATTTCCGCCTTCTCAAGGCAGGTTCTTATTTTTTTCTCGTCATTGAAAATTTTAAAACCGGAGTTTATATAATCCTCGTTGCTTTTATAGATATCAAGCGTTACTTCCTTTGCCCTATACGCTATCTCAAGCGCTTTTTTCTTATACCCTTCATTATCGATAAGCGCGGAAAGCAGAGCGTTTTTGGAGCCGTCGCTGATACTCATTGAATTTATATATTTGGTAGCCTTTACAACATCTGCCGTCAGTGTACGGTAAAAATCAAACTCTTTTTTACGGTCAAAACAGAAAATAAATCTCGTCGCAAGCTCCTCTGCCGGAACACAGAAGATTTTTTCTATCATATCATCAATGCGACCTAAAGTCGCTTTCTCTTTATCGGTAAAAAACACGTCATACACGGCAGTCATAAACGAGACACGCATATCCTCATTCACAAGAAGGCAGTAAGCCTCGTTCATATTGTAAAGCTCACGCTTAAGCCTTTTGTGCACTGCCGTTATTTTAGCAGGATAAGTTATATCCGGAAACAGTTTGAACGGTATATCCGAGCTGAATATCACCGAATTTATATAATCATAGCACATTCCGAGCGTATAATTTATTTCATATGACATTTTATTCACTCCGTACAGCGTTTTTTATATTCTAACATAATAGAACATATAAGTCAATCATATTCCAAATAAATCCGATTGCAAATACACATAACATACTGTTTGTTACAAAAAAACAAAACTTCTGCCGGCAAATGCTTTTCTGCAATTAAATCAAATAAATAAAAAAGTCCGGACGACCGGACTTTAAACTTTTACTGTATTATGTGTATATTTCAGTATCATATCAAAAGTAAAACAAAATTTGCTTTATGTAATTTTTTCTAATTTTTCCTGCAGCTCCGATACTGTTTTCTGCTTTGTCTCATCAACATCTGCGAGCGGAAAAGCTATTCCCAGCTTCTGATATTTTGATGCGCAGAGCTTTCTGAACGCCAGAAGCTCTGTTCTCTCTATACAGGGGTGCGCCTTTATTATTTCTGCGAGAGACTTTAAATTGTCATCTCCGTCGTTAAGCCCCGAAATAATTACCTGACGTATTCTTGTGGGGATTCCGTTTGCATTAAGGTAATCAAGGAACCCGAGCGGCTGCGATATTGAGCAGCCGGCGTATTTCCGGTACTTTTCATCAGTCGAATACTTTATATCAAGCATACAGTAATCGGTATACTCAAGTAATCTTTTTGTCTTTTCATCAAGAAAACAGCCGCTTGTGTCAAGGCAGGTGCCTATCCCCTTTTCTTTGCAGAGCCAAAAAACCTCCGCGGCAAATTCCGGCTGCATAAGCGGCTCGCCGCCGGACAGGGTTATCCCGCCGTCCTTTCCGAAATATTCCCTGTAACGCTCGGCTTTCGCAGCAACCTCCGCCGCCGTATATTCCTTTCCGCCCGACAAATCCCATGTTTCCGGATTGTGGCAGCAGGCGCAGCGCAGCGGGCAGCCCTGCATGAATACCACAAAACGGACGCCCGGCCCGTCAAGCGTGCCGAGCGTCTGAAAAGAGCTTATTCTTCCCTTTATCGCTCCGTCCATCACATTGCCTCATGGAAGGTGCGGCTTATAACCTCGCGCTGCTGCTCGCGCGAGAGCTTATGGAAGTTGACCGCGTAGCCTGAAACACGTATGGTAAGGTTCGGATATGCGGACGGGTCTTTATACGCCTCAATAAGTGTCTCGCGGTTAAGCACATTGACATTTATATGGTGTGCCATTTTAGCAAAATACCCGTCAAGTACGGCTACCAAATTTCCGACCCTTTCCTCATTCGTTCTGCCGAGCGTGTCCGGCGTAATGGAGAAGGTATTTGATATACCGTCACGGCAGTCGTCGTATGACAGCTTAGCCACAGAATTGAGCGACGCCAGCGCGCCGTTTTCCTCGCGGTTATGCATCGGATTGGCTCCGGGAGCGAAAGGCTCTCCCGCCTTTCTGCCGTCAGGCGTGGCGCCGGTATGCTTGCCGTACATAACATTCGAGGTTATCGTAAGCACCGAAAGGGTATGCTCCGCGTTCCTGTACGCCGGAGTTTTTCTCAGCTCGGTTATCATTCTGTGCGTAAGCTCTTTGGCAATAAGGTCAACACGGTCATCGTCATTTCCGAACTTCGGAAACTCGCCCTCGGTTTTAAAATCGACGATTACGCCGTTTTCGTCCTTTATCGGGTGAACCTTGGCGTATTTAATCGCGCTTAAAGAGTCGGCTATGACCGAAAGACCAGCAACGCCGAAAGCCATAAAGCGGTGAACATCTGTATCGTGCAGCGCCATCTGCGATTTTTCATACGCGTAGCGGTCATGCATATAGTGAATGACATTCATCGTATTGACATAAAGGCGGGCAAGCCATTCCATATACTTGTCCAGTCTTTCCTTTACCGCACCGTAATCGAGAGTATCGCCCTCAATTACCGGCATCTGCGGCCCTATGTGCAAGCCGCTGGTATTATCGATACCGCCGTTCAACGCCAGCAGCAGCAGCTTGGCGAGATTACAGCGCGCGCCGAAGAACTGCATCTGCTTACCTATCTTCATTGCAGAAACACAGCAGGCTATCGCGTAATCGTCGCCGTATATCGGGCGCATAAGGTCATCGTTCTCATACTGAATCGAATCCGTATCCTTTGAGACCTTGGCGCAGTAGCGCTTGAAGCTCTCGGGCAGCTGCTTTGACCAGAGTATGGTAAGGTTAGGCTCAGGCGATGAGCCCAATGTATAAAGCGTATTGAGAATGCGGTAGCTGCTCTTTGTAACAAGCGTTCTGCCGTCCGCTCCCATACCGCCTACGCTTTCGGTTATCCACATCGGGTCGCCGCCGAAAAGCTCGTTGTAGTCGGGTGTTCTCAAATGTCTTGCTATCCTGAGCTTCATTACAAAATCATCAATAAGCTCCTGCGCCGCCGCCTCTGTAAGTGTTCCGTCCTTAAGATCGCGCTCAATGTAAATATCAAAGAAGGTGCTTACCCTTCCGAGCGACATCGCCGCTCCGTTCTGCTCCTTTATAGCGGCGAGATACGCGAAATACGTCCACTGTATCGCCTCTCTCGCGTTGGCGGCGGGACCGCTTATATCGTATCCGTACATTGCCGCCATTTCCTTCATATAACCGAGAAAAGCTATCTGCTGATAAAGCTCCTCGTCAAGACGAATCTGCTCATAAAGAAAATTCTGCTGCGACAAAGCCGCCTTGTCCTTTTTCTTTTCCTCTACAAGACGGTCGATTCCGTAAAGCGCCACTCTTCTGTAATCGCCGATTATTCTGCCCCTGCCGTAAGCGTCAGGCAGTCCGGTAATGATATGGCAGTGGCGGGCAAGGCGCATCTCGTCGGTATACGCTCTGAAAACGCCGTCGTTATGGGTCGTCCTGTACTTGAACTCGCTTTCTATCTTATCGCTGAGCTTATAGCCGTAAGCCTCGCATGCCTGACGCGCCATTCTTATTCCGCCGAACGGGTTTACGCCCCTTTTGAGCGGACGGTTGGTCTGCATTCCGACAATAAGCTCCTTATCCTTATCTATATACCCGGGAGCATAGCTTGTAAGCGAGGAAACAGTCTCAGTGTCAATATCGAGCACTCCGCCGTACTGGCGCTCCAGCTCAAAAAGAGAATTTATCCGCGACATAAGCTCCTTGGTACGCTTTGACGCGCCGCTTAAAAAGCTGTCATCCCCCTTATATTCACGGTAGTTCTTCTGTATGAAATCGCGGACATTTACCGTGTCCTGCCATTCTCCTCCGTTAAATCCCTTCCAGTTTTCGTGCGTCATCTGTGCTCGCTCTCCCCTGTATTTCTGAATGAAGTGTAATGTTATTCTACACCATAACCGTCCGCTTGTCAACTAAATATTTGAATATTTTTGAATTATCTACACAATATATTGTGTTTTTACCGTTAATAGATAAATTGCACAAGCTTTAAATGCTTTTACAGAAATTATTGTATATTAGCTATATTACAAAATAAACGGGCGGTAAAAACCGCCCGTCCCAGACTGTCGATAAACCTAAAGTATAATTTTTTGCGGCGGAAAGCCGCATTCTGTTTTTCCGGCGACAGGTGCGTCGGAAAAACTTTTTATAAAAATATCAGTCTTCCCTGCGCTGCTCAAAAATCCACTGCCACAGCTCCTCGCTCTCAAACGCCGGAACCCATGAGCCGTGGTCGCACTTCGGAAAGATTGTAAGTTTCGCGTTTCCTCCGCTTCTGTTGACAGCCGCCACCATTTTTATGCTCTCCTCCGGCAGCACAGTCATATCAAGCGCACCGTGGAACGCCCAAATCGGGAGCTTTTTAAGCCTGCCCGCGTTCCAGTACATTCCGCCGCCGCATACAGGAACCGCCGCAGCGAACCATTCCGGTCTTGACATTATGACCTGCCAAGTAGTATATCCGCCCATGCTAGAACCCGATATGTAAACACGGCTTTGGTCTATATTTTCGCCGCAGCGCATATTATCTATAAATTCCAGCAAAACATCGAAAAGCTCGAACCATGTATCGGCGTGGCACTGCGGAGCGACGCAGACGGCGTTCACCTCACGTCCCGCCGCGATAACGCCCATAGGCGCAACTGTTCTGATAACCGAGAGGTCGTCTCCCCTCCCGCCTGCACCGTGGACATAGATAAAAAGCGGCAGCTTACCCTCCGGCTTATTCTCCGGCTCATATTTTACATATTTGAGATATTCGCCGCTGCGGTTTGAGGAGTCAAATCTGTTTTCGCTGTATATCACAAGCATCATTCCTTTCGGAAACTATAATATCATCATAAAAAAACTATGTCAAGCCGCTCTTAAGGCATAAAAAAATAAAGTTTATAATTGATATTGCCTTTAAACTGTGTTAAAATTAAAACAAATTTTCTGAGGGTGGTAAAACAATGAAAACAGTAGTATCGGTTATCGGCAAGGACGCCGTAGGAATAATAGCCAAGGTAAGCGCCGTCTGCGCCGAGTGCAACGCGAACATAGTGGACATAACCCAGTCGGTTCTTCAGGATATGTTTGTTATGGTAATGCTTACGGAAATAAGCGGGCTTAACTGCTCGTTCACGGAGTTTTCGGACAAAATGAAAGCGATAGACCCCGATAAGGGTCTTGATATCCGTGTAATGCACGAGGATATATTCAATTCTATGCACCGCATATAAAGGGGATACATATGATAAATTTGAACGACATCATGGAGACCATAAATATGATCTCCGAGGAAAACCTTGATATCCGCACCATAACAATGGGCATTTCCCTGCTCGACTGTGCCGATCCGGATATTAAGCGCTCCTGCGAAAAGGTTTATGACAAAATCACGCGCAAAGCTGAAAATTTGGTAAAAACCGGTGAGGACATAGAGCGCGAATACGGTATACCGATAATCAACAAGCGTATTTCGGTCACCCCGATAGCGCTGCTCGCAGCTTCAGGCGGAGACCCCGTGCTTTACGCAAAGGCGCTCCAGAAAGCGGCGGACACCACCGGCGTAAACTTCATCGGCGGATATTCCGCGCTTGTTCACAAGGGCTTTTCAGCCGGTGACGAAGCGCTGATTCGCTCTATTCCCGAGGCTCTGTCCGTTACCGAAAATATCTGCTCATCCGTAAATATCGGCTCGACAAAGTCGGGCATAAATATGGACGCGGTTAAGCTGATGGGCAAAATCGTAAGGCAGACCGCCGAAATAACCGCCGACCGCGACTGCATAGGCTGCGCTAAGCTGGTGGTATTCTGCAACGCGGTGGAGGACAATCCCTTTATGGCGGGAGCCTTTCACGGCATAGGCGAGCCGGACTGTGTGATACACGTCGGCGTATCAGGCCCGGGCGTTGTTCAGGCGGCGCTTAAAAAGTGTCCTGACGGCGACCTCGGCAAGGTTGCCGAGACAATAAAGCGCACCGCCTTTAAGATTACCCGTATGGGTCAGCTTGTCGGCACCGAAGCGTCCGCGAGGCTCGGCGTTCCGTTCGGAATTGTTGACCTTTCCCTCGCCCCTACGCCTGCCGTAGGCGATTCGGTGGCTCATATTCTTGAGGAAATGGGTCTTGAAACCTGCGGAATACACGGCACAACAGCGGCATTGGCGCTGCTTAACGACGCGGTAAAAAAAGGCGGCGTAATGGCTTCCTCCTCTGTCGGCGGTCTTTCCGGCGCGTTTATACCGGTGACCGAGGACGCGGGAATGATAGACGCGGCGCGTTCGGGCGACCTGCTGCTTGAAAAGTTAGAGGCTATGACGGCGGTATGCTCTGTCGGTCTTGATATGATAGCCATTCCGGGTGAAACTCCCGCCGAAGTAATTTCAGCAATTATTGCCGACGAAGCCGCGATAGGCATGGTAAACTCAAAAACAACCGCCGTACGTGTCATACCGGCGATAGGCAAAAAGGCGGGCGAAGAGCTTCAGTTCGGCGGACTTTTAGGCTCAGGCCCGATTATGAAGGTCAACCTTACAAAAAGCCCCAAGAAATTTATCGACCGCGCGGGCAGAATACCCGCTCCGCTCCAGAGTCTTAAAAACTGATTTATGAAAAAAAGCAATATTGTACTTATCGGTATGCCGGGCGCCGGAAAAAGCACTGTCGGGGTAATTCTCGCGAAAGCCGCCGGGCTTCAGTTCTGCGACACAGACCTTATCATTCAGCAGAAAACCGGCAGAAAATTGCAGGACATAATAAATAACGACGGTATTGAGAAATTTCTCGAAACCGAAAGTGATGTGCTGTCAGAACTCTCGGTTGAAAACAGCGTTATAGCCACCGGCGGCAGCGCGGTTTACTCGGAAGCCGCAATGGAAAACCTAAAACGCACGGGCATTGCCGTATGGCTTGATGTGCCGCTTTGCGAGGTTAAACGCAGGATAGACAATATAACCACCCGCGGCATTGTAATGCACCCCGGTGAATCGCTTGAAAGCATTTACGCCGAGCGGCTGCCCCTTTACAGGAAATACGCCGATATAACCGTATCCTGCTCCGTGACAGAGGAAACGGTTGAAAATATCCTTAAAAGCATTCAGCCGGAATTATAAAAGCCTTTCCAACATTATTAAAAAGCTGTCTTACGAAACAAAATTCGTAAGACAGCTTTTTTAAATCAGTATTCGGTTCTGCCCTCAAAGACAAGCACCGCGTCACCCGTAAGGATTATACGTTCGTCAGTGTAATTAACGGTAAGGTCGCCGCCTCTTACCTTTACGGTTATATCCTCACCCTTATTGCATTTGCCGTTCACGCAGGCCGCGACAACCGCGGCGCAGGCTCCGGTTCCGCAGGCGGAGGTCTCGCCGTTTCCGCGCTCGTATACCCTCATCTTTATTGTATTCGGATTTACCACCCGTATAAACTCGGTGTTAATTCTTTCAGGGAAAATCGGCGCGTTTTCAAACTGCGGACCGATTTTCTCAATATCCACCGCATCGACATTGTCGCAGAAAACCACACAGTGCGGATTGCCCACATTGACGCAGGTGATATTGTACTCCTTGCCGCCTATTTCGGCAGGGTAATTCACAAGCTGTTTTTCATCTATCGTAGTAGGCAGAGCTTTGGCGTCAAGCGATGCCTTGCCCATATCGACCGACGCCAGCGTCACCCTGCTGTCCGACGTATAGATTTTAAGCTCCTTTACGCCGCTTGCCGTCTCTACCGTTACGGTATCTCCGGCGACAAAGCCGTTGTCGTAAAGGTATTTCGCGGTACACCGTATGCAGTTGCCCGCCATTTTGCCCTCTGAGCCGTCGCGGTTGTATATCCTCATTTTGGCGTTGGCAACCGATGAGTTCTCAATAAGCACAATTCCGAAGCCGCCTATTCCCTTGTGACGGTCGCAGAGGCTTATACAAAGCGACTCGGGGCAGGTTATGCTGTTTGAGAAATTCTCGATGAAAATATAATCGTCTCCGGTAGCCTGCATTTTTGAGAACTCGAGCTTTCTGCGCTCTTTGCGCATATCGTTTATATTGACAAGCTCGGTGTTCTGCTGATTATATCGGCTTGCTATTATATCGGCAAGGGCGTTCGCCGTATCAAGCGAGGTAAGACACGGAATCGAAAGCTGGAGCGCACGTCTGTGCAGCGCTATATAATCGTCAACCGTTGAGTCCATAAGCGCGCCGGTATAGATTATATAGCTTATATCGCCGTTTTCAAGCAGCTTAAACGCGTTGTCGCTTTCCTTTATTCCGGCTATTTCGGTAACGTTTATGCCCAGTCCCGCTATCGACTGCGCCGTCTCCTTTGTGGCAAACAGCTTAAATCCCAAATCGTCGAGCTTTTTGGCAAGCGATACCACCTCAAGCTGGTCGTGCGTATCCACGCTTACAAGCACGCCGACATTTTTTTGAACAAACGATGATTTGAGCATCATTCCCGCCGAGGTAAGACCCTTGAAAAGCGCTTCCTCAAGCGTTTTGCCTATGCCGAGCACCTCTCCGGTTGATTTCATTTCGGGTCCCAGATAGGAATTGACATCGGTCAGCTTCTCAAACGAAAAGACCGGAACCTTTACCGCGTAATACGGCGGAATCTTGTGAAGTCCCGTTCCGCAGCCGAGCTCCTTTAAGGTGCTGCCTGTCATTACCTTTGAAGCTATATCCACCATCGGGACATCGGTGACCTTGCTTATATACGGAACCGTTCTTGACGCGCGGGGATTTACCTCTATTACATAAAGCTCATTATTGTAAATAAGGTACTGAATATTTACAAGTCCCTTTGTGCCGAGCGCCAGCGCCAGCTTTTCGGAGCAGTCGGTAATACGCTGCATCATTTTATCGTTTATGCTGTACGGCGGATAGACCGCTATCGAGTCGCCCGAATGTACGCCCGCGCGCTCGATATGCTGCATAACGCCCGGTATAAGCACGTCGGTACCGTCGGAAATAACGTCCACCTCAAGCTCCTTGCCCGCCATATACTTATCGACAAGCACCGGATTGTCTATTCCATGCGCCAAGATGCGCTCCATATATACACGCACCTCGTCCTCGTTGTGGACAATCTTCATATTCTGTCCGCCTATTACATAGGACGGGCGCAGCAGCACCGGAAATCCGAGCTTCCGCGACGCTTCAAGCGCTTCTTCGAGGGTATTGACGCCGAAGCCCTTAGGACGCTTTATACCGAATTTCTCAAGCAGCTCGTCAAATCTTTCGCGGTCCTCGGCTATATCGATTCCCTCCGCCGAGGTGCCAAGTATTTTTATGCCGTTGTCGTCAAGAAATTTAGTGAGCTTTATAGCGGTCTGGCCGCCGAAAGCCACAACAACGCCCACCGGATTTTCGACCTTTATTATATTCATTACGTCTTCGGGCGTAAGCGGTTCAAAATAAAGCCTGTCGGCGGTATCGTAATCGGTCGATACGGTTTCGGGATTATTGTTTATAATAACAACATCATAGCCGCTTTCTTTCAGCGTCCATACGCAGTGAACCGACGAATAGTCAAACTCTATTCCCTGACCTATTCTTATAGGCCCAGAGCCTAAAACTATTATAACCGGCTTGCCCGAGTGCTTAAAGGAACGCGCCTCGCACTCGCCGCAGTAGGTAGAATAAAAGTAGGGCGTTACCGCGTCAAATTCGGCGCCGCAGGTATCAACCATTTTATAGGACGCGTCCATTCCCGGCAGGTTATCCGCCCCCGAAAGTCTTTTAAGCGCCGTATCGGTATATCCTAACTTCTTGCCCTTTAAATACAATCCGTCGGTTATGCCGTTTTCTATTTCCTTTTCGTAATTCACAAGATTTAATAGCTTATAAAGGAAAAAGCGGTCAATACGGGTTATATCAAAAATCTCGTCAACCGTAACGCCCTTTTTCAGCGCCTCAAAAACCGTGAAAAGGCGGCGGTCATCTGTATTCCTCAACCGCTTTATTATATCCTCGTCCGAAACGGGGGCGGCGTTAAGGGTATCAAGCGATATTTCCGCTCCCCTTACCGCCTTCATTATAGCTTCCTCAAAGCTGACCCCTATCGCCATAACCTCTCCGGTGGCTTTCATCTGGGTGCCGAGCTTTCTTGAGGCTCCCGCGAATTTATCAAACGGCCATTTTGGCAGCTTTACCACCACATAGTCGAGCGCCGGCTCAAAGCAGGCGCAGGTCTTGCCGGTAATATCGTTCGTAATCTCGTCAAGCCTGTAACCGAGAGCAATTTTGGTAGTTATTTTCGCGATAGGATAGCCGGTAGCCTTTGAGGCGAGCGCCGACGAACGCGAGACTCTCGGATTGACCTCTATTACAGCATATTCAAAACTATCGGGATTAAGAGCAAACTGGCAGTTGCAGCCGCCCACTATGCCAAGCGCCGATATAATATTGAGTGCCGCGCTCCTTAACATCTGATATTCCTTATCGGAAAGCGTAAGCGCCGGAGCGACAACTATGCTGTCCCCCGTATGCACGCCGACCGGGTCAAAATTTTCCATACTGCACACGGCTATTACATTGCCGGCGTAGTCGCGCATGGTCTCAAACTCTATTTCCTTCCAGCCGAAAATATATTTCTCTACAAGTATCTGTGTTATCGGAGACGCGTCAAGTCCGGTTTTGGCGATTATTTTAAGCTCGTCCTCGCTGTAAGCGACGCCGCCGCCGGCGCCGCCCAAGGTAAACGCCGGACGGACTATTACCGGATACCCGATTTTCGCCGCAACCTTAAGCGCGGTGTCGATATCATTCGCTATATCGGACGGAATTGTAGGCTCGCCTATTTCCGCCATTGTATCCTTGAAAAGCTGCCTGTCCTCCGCCTTGTCTATCGCTTCGGCGTTAGTGCCTATAAGCCGCACGCCGTTTTCACGCAGGAAACCGTCCTTGTCAAGCTGCATGGCTATGGTAAGACCGGTCTGACCGCCAAGGCCAGCAAGCAGACTGTCCGGCTTTTCCTTTAAAATTATACGTTTTACCGTTTCCTCGGTAAGCGGCTCAAGATATATCTCGTCGGCAAGCGCCTTATCGGTCATAATAGTAGCCGGATTGGAATTTACCAGCACCACATTGACCCCTGCCTCTTTAAGCACGCGGCACGCCTGCGCGCCGGCATAGTCAAACTCCGCCGCCTGACCTATAACGATAGGACCAGAGCCTATCACCATTACCTTTCTTATCGATTTATCAAACGGCATTTATTTTTCCTCCATAAGTCTTATAAAGCGGTCGAACAAAAAGGCGGTGTCGTGCGGACCGGACGAGGCTTCAGGGTGAAACTGCACCGAAAAAGCCTTTAAATCCGGATAGTCTATACCCTCGCAGGTGCCGTCGTTCGCGTTTACATAGCTTACCGTTCCCCTGCTTACGCTGTCCGACACTACCGCGTAGCCATGGTTCTGGCTTGTAATATACGTCCTGTCGCCGCCGGTCTCTCTCGCCGGCTGATTGGCTCCCCTGTGGCCGTATTTGAGCTTCTCGGTTTTAGCTCCAAGCGCCAGCGCAAGCAGCTGATGACCGAGGCATATGCCGAACATCGGCAGCCGTCCTGCGAGCTTTTTAAGCTCGTTTATTTCTTCGATGTTTTCAGCCGGATCGCCCGGTCCGTTTGAAAGCATAACGCCGTCCGGCGAGGCAGCAAGAATATCCTCTGCCGAAGTGTCCGCCGGATAAACCGTGACCGTACATCCGCGCTTTACAAGCTCCCTTATTATGTTTCTTTTTGCGCCGTAATCAAGCAGCGCCACATTGAATTTGCCGTTTTCGGCGGTATAGACCTGCTTTTCACCGGTTGTAACGCCTTTTACCGCGTTTTCTATCCTGTAATTTTTAACATCCGAAAGGTCTTCCGGAACTTCATAGCAGATAATCGCGTTCATAACGCCGTGCTCGCGGATAATTTTGGTGACCGCCCTTGTGTCTATTCCGTAAATTCCGGGAACGCCCTTTTCTTTCAGAAAATCATCAAGCGTTTTCTCGCAGCGAAAGTTTGAGGGATTGTCGCACTTTTCCCTGACTGCATACCCTTTTACGGAGCATTCGCCCTCAAAATCCTCCGGAATGATGCCGTAATTTCCTATCATTGGAAAGGTTTGCAGCACAATCTGACCGAAATAGCTTTCATCGGTCAGCGTCTCTATATATCCGCACATTCCGGTGGTGAAAACAAGTTCCCCCACCGATTCCTTTTCGGCGCCGAAGGCATAACCCTCAAAAACCGTTCCGTCCTCTAATACCAAATATGCTTTTTTATCCATAGCCTTAACCCAATGTTGCTGCCATTACGGCCTTTATCGTGTGCATACGGTTTTCCGCTTCGTCAAACACTATCGACTGCGGCGACTCAAACACCTCGTCGGTTACCTCAAAGCTGTCCCTGCCGAATTTTTCACCCATTTCTTTACCTATCGCTGTTTTATGGTCGTGGAAGGCGGGCAGGCAGTGCATAAATACCGCCTTTTCTCCGGCGTTTTTCATTATCTTACTGTTTACCTGATATGGAGAAAGGTCTTTAATTCTCTCCTCCCATACCTCCACCGGCTCGCCCATAGATACCCACACGTCGGTATAGATAACGTCGGCGTTTTCGGTAGCCTCCATCGGGTCCTCGCACAGCTTTACAGTCGCGCCCGTGACTTTTGCAATTTCCTTACAAGTCTCAACAAGCGCCTTGTCCGGAAAATATTTTGCCGGAGCGCAGGCGGTAAAATTAAGCCCCATTTTAGCGCAGCCGACCATAAGGGAATTGCCCATATTATAGCGGGCGTCCCCCATATAAACAAAGTTTATGCCTTTAAGATAGCCGAAATGCTCCTTGACTGTAAGAAAATCGGCTAATATCTGGGTCGGGTGAAACTCGTTAGTAAGTCCGTTCCATACAGGAACTCCGGCATACTTCGCAAGCTCCTCTACTATTTCCTGACCGTAGCCGCGGTACTCTATACCGTCGTACATTCTGCCTAACACTCTCGCGGTGTCGGCTATGCTTTCCTTTTTGCCTATCTGTGAGCCTGTCGGGTCAAGGTATGTAACTCCCATACCAAGGTCGTGCGCCGCCACCTCAAAGCTGCAGCGTGTCCTTGTGCTTGTCTTTTCAAAAATCAAAGCAATATTTTTGCCATGACAGATATTATGCGGTATACCGTTTTTCTTTTTATATTTAAGCTCCGCCGCAAGGTCCAAAAGACAGGCTATCTCCTCGCCCGAAAAATCAAGCAGCTTTAAAAAGCTCTTTCCTCTGAAATCCATTTTCATTCTCCTCCGCAGGCTTTTTTGAGTACGGCGATCGCCTTGCTGAGCTGCTCTGTCGGTATATTGAGCGCCGGCAGCAGACGAATCTTGTTTTTAGCCTTTATTACAAGCACGCCGTTATTCATACATTCGTTTATTATTTCCGAAGCGTCCCTTTCGGTCTCAACGCCCAGCATCAGACCCATACCCGTGACCGATTTCACTCCGGGCGCGTTCTCAAGCTCCGATACAATAAAGCGTGACCTTTCCTTTACGCCCTCCAAAACCTCATCGGTTATACGGCTCAAGATATTTACCGCTCCCGCGCAGCATACCGGATTTCCGCCGAATGTGGAGCCGTGGGTCCCCGGGGTGAATACGTCCTTTACCTTTTCACCGAGCATTGTAGCCCCTATCGGCAGTCCTCCGCCGAGGCCTTTCGCGGTAGTTACAATATCAGGTGTTATACCGTAGTTCATATACGCGTAAAGCTCGCCCGTCCTGCCGTTGCCGGTCTGGACCTCGTCGGCTATCATCAGTATATCCTCACGCTCCGCGATTTCGGCAATAGCCTTTACAAAATCCGGCTCAAGCGGAAGAACGCCGCCCTCGCCCTGCACACATTCAAACATTATAGCGGCGGTTTTATTAGCCGCAACCTTTTCTCTAAGGTCTTCTGTATTGTTTGCCCCGGCATAGTCAAACCCTGCCGTCAGCGGCAGAAAGTCCTTGTGAAACGCATCCTGTCCGGTTGCCGCAAGGGTTGTTATAGTTCTGCCGTGAAAGCTGTTTTTAAGGGTGATTATAGTGTTATATTCTGCGCCTTTTTTCTCCGCGGCGTATTTTCTCGCCGCCTTGATGGCGCACTCGTTCGCTTCGGCTCCGGAATTTGAAAAGAAAACCTTTTTCATTCCGGTTCTCTCGCAGAGCATTTCGGCAAGCAGCGTGTCCGGCTCGGTAAAGTAAAGATTTGAGCTGTGCTGGAGCTTTCCGAGCTGGGCAGTCACGGCGTTTATCCACTCGCTGTCCGCCGCGCCGAAGGTATTGACGGCGATACCCGTACCGAGGTCGATATATTCCCTGCCGTCCTCACCGTAAAGCAGCGAGCCCTTGCCGCTTTTTATTACCACCGGAAACCTTGCGTATGTATCGGCTATGTATTTCGCGTCTCTCTCTTTAGCGTTCATCATTCTTATCCTCTGTTACCATTGTACCGGCGCCCTCATCGGTCAGTGTTTCTATAAGCAGGGAATGCGGCACTCTGCCGTCCATTATTATTACCTTTTTAACGCCTCTGTGGATAGCGTCGATACAGCATTCAACCTTAGGTATCATACCGCCGGAAATAGTACCGTCCCTGAAAAGCTCCACCGCTTCCTTTATATCTATGCAGGGAATAAGCGAATCGGGGTCGTTTCTGTCCCTTAAAATACCCGAGATATCGGTCATTGATATCAGCCTTTCCGCCTTCATCGCTCCGGCTATGTAAGCGGCGGCGGTATCGGCGTTGATATTGTAGATATTTCCCTCCATATCGCAGCCTACGGTTGATACCACCGGTATGTAATCGTGGTCAAGCAGGTCGAATATCGGTTCTACATTTACCTTTGTTATCTTTCCGACAAAGCCGAGCCTTTCATCTTTCGGCGCCGCCTCTATCATATGCCCGTCCATTCCGGATATGCCCATTGCCTTGCCGCCCTTTATCTCAAGCAGATTTACAAGGCTCTTGTTTATCTTTCCGGCAAGCACCATCTGCACTACCTCTGCGGTCTCCCTGTCAGTGACCCGAAGCCCGTCCACAAAAACCGACTCCTTGCCTATCCTGCCGAGCATTTCGGTAATTTCAGGACCGCCGCCGTGTACCAGCACGACCTTTACGCCTATAAGCGACAGGAGAACTATATCCTCCATTACCTGCTGCTTTAAATCCTCGTTTATCATGGCGTTTCCGCCGTATTTTATAACCACTATCTTTTTATAATATTTCTGAATATACGGCAGCGCCTGAGTAAGCACCTCGGCACGCTGGGCGTTTGTGATATTTAGCGCCATTCCTGTCCCCTCTTTTAAGTTCTGTAATCTCCGTTTATCTTTACATAATCATAGGTAAGGTCACAGCCCCACGCGGTGGCTGAGCCGTCGCCCGAACCGAAATCAACGAGTATCTCTATCTCGTTCTCAAGCAGTATTTCCTTTGCCTTTTCCTCGCTGAAGGGTATGCCGGCGCCGTTTTCGCATACGGCAATTTCACCCTTCGCGGATTTAAAGGAAACCGCGGTTTTATTTACATCGACGTCGGCGCCCGAATAGCCGATAGCGCAAAGCACTCTGCCCCAGTTGGCGTCGGCCCCGAACATAGCCGCCTTTGTAAGCGACGAGCATATTACAGCCTTCGCCACAGTTTTGGCGGTATCCTCGTCCTTGGCTCCTGTAACCCTGCATTCAATCAGCTTTGTAGCGCCCTCGCCGTCACCCGCTATCATACGGCAAAGATGCACCGTAACAGTATTAAGCGCCTGCATAAAGGTCTTGAAATCCTCTCCGTCAGTTGTTATTTCCGGATTTTCCGCCATTCCGTTGGCAAGCACCGTCACCATATCGTTTGTGGAGGTATCCCCGTCAACGCTGACCATATTAAAGGTATTCTTTATATCGCTTGAAAGCGCCCTTGACAGCATTTTACGGCTTATCGCGCAGTCGGTGGTGATAAAGACGAGCATTGTCGCCATATTAGGGTGAATCATACCCGAGCCCTTGGCAATTCCGCCTATTTTACATTCCTTACCGCCTATATTAAAGCTGACGGCAATTTCCTTTACCTTGGTGTCGGTGGTCATTATACCCTCCGCCGCCTGCTCGCTGCCGTCTGCGCTTAAAGACTTCACAAGCTCCGGTATTCCGCTTTTTATAGGCTCAATATCAAGCGGCTGACCTATTACACCGGTCGACGCCACAACCACGTCATCTGCCGGTATTCCGAGCGCACTGCCGAGACAGTCTGACATTTTTTCCGCGATTTCTATACCGTTCGCGTTGCAGGTGTTGGCGTTTCCGCTGTTGCATATTACCGCCTGTGCAAAGCCGTCCTTTAAATGCTGCTTTGTAACGGTAAGCGGCGCTCCCTTTACAAGGTTTGTCGTATATACCGCGGCAGCCACAGCCCTTTTCTCACTGAAAATAAGCGACAAATCACGCTTTGTGCGGTTTTTCCTTATACCGCAGTGAACTCCGCTCGCGGTGAAGCCCTTTGCGGCGCATACGCCGCCTGAAATTATTTCCATATTATCACCCGTTTTTTATAACTCAAGTCCGGCGGTCCTGTCCGCGCCTGTTACTATATTCATACACTCGACCGCCGCGCCCGAAGCGCCCTTGCCGAGATTATCGTACCGTGATACAAGCAGTATCCTCTCACCGTTTCCGAAAACGCTTATTTCCATAGAGTCCTTACCGGAAAGCCTGTTTGACGAAATAAAGCCGTTCTCGTCGGCGGCGTCGGCATATCGTACAATCGGTCCCGCGTATTTTTCTTTGTAAATCCTCTTTATATCTTCCGCCGTACCGTTTATCTGCTCTGCGAAAAGCGGCACGGTCACCGTCATTCCGCTGTAAAAATCCGCTACTATCGGAGAAAACAGCGGCGGGGTTTCAAGTCCGCACACCGCGGTCATTTCCGGCAGATGCTTATGGCTCTGGGAAATTCCGTACTGTCTCGGAGAGGAGAGCAGAATGTCCCTGTCCTTTGCCTCGTAGTCGGCTATCATTTTCTTGCCGCCGCCGCTGTAACCGGTTACCGAAAAGCAGGAAAGCAGTGCTTTTTTGCTTAATATTCCTGATTCTGTCAGCGGATACACAAGCGAGATAAAGCCGCTCGCGTGACAGCCGGGATTCGCTATCCTTTTTGATTCAGCTATACGCTTTTCCCTTTCCTCTGACAGCTCGGGAAAGCCGTATACCCAGTCTTTATTTGTTCTGTGAGCGGTGGACGCGTCAATAATAACGGTGCTTTTGCTCTCGCAGAGGGACACCGCTTCTATCGCCGCCGCGTCGGGCAGGCAGAGGAAAACCACATCGGCGCTGTTAATTGCCTCTTTGCGGGCAGAAATATCCTTGCGCTTTTCCTCATCAAGCCGGATAAGGGTAATATCCTTTCTGTCTTTTAGCCTTTCGTCAATTCTCAGCCCCGTAGTACCGGCGCTGCCGTCAATAAATACCTTAGTCATTTAAAAGCTCCGTAATATATTTAATCTGCGCCTCAACCGAGTCAGGACCTGTGCCGCCTGCTGAAATGCGCTTTGAAACGCAGGCGTCAAGCGAGATTTCATTATACAA
>CALWDJ010000004.1 GCA_944376655.1 uncultured Clostridia bacterium | reverse complement strand
GATAGGAGACTGTATAAGGCACAGAATTATAAACGCTATGACAATACAGGCAAAAACAATTTTGCTTATTACCCCTTTTTTCTTCATATCCTACCTCCTGAAAATCAAAAGCCGTGACCGCATACTGCTTTCACGGCAAAAATCACAAAAAAATCATAGCACGGCAGCTTATATTTGTCAACGAAAAATTAACAAATTATTCAAATTTCGAGCTTTTACTCATTATGAAAATAGTTATAAACATTCAAAGCGGAACTGCTGTTCATTCCAGGCGCCGCCGCAAGCTCCTCGGCGGTGGCGTTTTTGATCGCCTTTATGGTTTTAAAATGCCTGAAAAGCGCCGCCGCCCTGTTCTTTCCTATCCCCGGTATGCCGGTAAGCTCCGTATTAAGCATTGCCTTTGTGCGCCGGGTTTTGTGGTAGCCTATCGCGAATCTGTGAACCTCGTCCTGTATTCCGGTAACAAAGGTAAAAGCCGCGCGGTTTGATTTTATGGCTATGTCTCCGCCTTTGGCGGCTATCGCGCGTGTCCTGTGCTTTGAGTCCTTTACCATACCGAAAAGCGGCACATCGATACCGTGACGCTCAAGCACAGGCTCTACCGCCGACATCTGCCCTTCTCCGCCATCGAGCAGAATAAGGTCGGGAAGAACGGAAAAATATTCGTCCTCCCCTTTTTCGTATTCTTCAAAGCGGCGGTCAAGCACCTCCGCCATGGAACGGAAATCGTCCTGTCCCGAAAAAGATTTGATTTTAAAGCGCCTGTACGCGGCTTTAAAAGGTCTGCCGTCCTTATATACCACCATTCCGGCGACATTTTCGCTGCCTGCCGTATTTGAAATATCGTACGCCTCGATATACCTCGGCGCGGACGGCAGCCCGAGCAGTCTTGAAAGCTCGTCAAGAACCGACATTTCCCTGCCGGTTCTGTCGGTTTTTTCCGAAAGGTTTTCCGCCGCGTTCGCAAGACACATATCAAGCAGTGATTTCTGTTCCCCGAGCTTCGGGTTTAAAAACGTCACCTTATGCCCCGATTTTTCCGAAAGCCACCGCTCCGCCGCCTCATAATCCGGCTCGGTATCGATAAGTATACGCTGCGGTATATCATTTTTTTCAAGATAATATTGCTGTAAAAACTCTGAATATAGACTTTCACGGTCTGAAACGCCGTCAATATAAAAGAACTGCTTGTCCGAAAGCCTGTAATTTCTGAAGCTGATGACCTCAACTCCGGCCTTTTCACCGATAAGCGCAGAGGCTATTACGTCCTCGCTCTTATAAGAAGCCCTTACTACCTTTTGCTTCTCATGTATTTTATTTATCGCGTTTATACGGTCCCTTAGCTTCGCCGCTTTTTCAAATTCGAGCTTCTCCGCGGCTTCGAGCATTTTTTCGTTTAGTTTTTCAACCGTATCCCCGTCAGCTTCGCCGTGTTTAATAAAATCAACGGCGGCGTCAAGCGATTCGAGATATTCCGCCAATGTAATTTTTCCGCGGCAGGGCGCGTCGCATATGCCGATATGATAATTAAGGCAGGGCTTCGACGGAGTATCAAAGCTGCGGTTACAGTCGGGCAGTCTGAAAATTTTGCGCGCCTCGTCCACCGTCTCCTTTACGACATAAGCCGAGCTGTACGGACCGATATACTCCCCTTTTTTATCGGTGAATTTTGAGATGGTCAGCTTTTTCCACTTTTCATCGGTTATTTTTATATAAGTATATCCCTTATCGTCTTTCAGGAGTATATTGTATTTCGGCTGATTCTGTTTAATCAGTGAATTTTCAAGTATAAGCGCCTCAAATTCGCTGTCGCAGAGAATATAATCAAAATTATCTACGTTTGAAACCATACGCTTTACCTTTTCGGTATGCTGGTTCCCGCTGCCGAAATACTGGGTAACACGGTTTTTGAGCGCCTTCGCCTTACCGATATAGATTATTTTCTCTTTCCTGTCTTTCATTATATAAACGCCCGGCGTAAGCGGCAGGCGGTTAGCCTTCGCTTTAAGCTCTGTGAGCTTTTTCGGGTCGGCATACATATTCATATAAACACCTCTCTCACATTTTATTACAAAACCCTTTTATCTTCAAGTATTGATTTTAAGAGTCAATAAATGTATAATTTAAAAAAAAGAACGGAAAGATGATATATGAAAAGACTGTTGATTATATTTTGCTGCCTTGCGATGCTTTCCGGCTGTCAGGCGTCGGGTAATAATTCCGGCACAAATACCGAAACGGACTCGCATGTGAAAATAACCGTAAATATGCCGTCAGACGATACCGTCAACGGCTACCGTGATGAGGATTATGTGCAGTCTGGCATACCGGACATAATTTCGGTCGAAGATGTTGTTCCTTCCGCTCCACCGGCGTCTAACGAAAACTCTGCATCATTTATAGGCAACAGCTCCTCACATATTTTTCATAAACCTGACTGCAGCTCCGCTGAAAATATGAAGGACGGGAACAAAGTGACATTCGAGAGCCGCGATGAAGCGGTAGCCGCCGGATATACCCCGTGCAAACGCTGTTCACCTTAAAATCAGTACCCGATTTTTTTAATTGTTTTTTTAAAAAACACTTTACAACTTTATCGAAATAAAGTATAATATACCCATTACATAAAAAAGGGGTAAATTTTTATGAAAAAACTCATTGCAGTTCTTATGTGCATGGCAATGCTCTTTGCGTTCGCGGGCTGCGGAACAAAGGATACCGGAAGCGGTTCCTCCTCACAGTCTGACAGCGAATACGTTAAGGAAAAAGGCACTCTTATTGTCGGTATAACGGATTTCAAGCCCATGGATTACGAAGAGACCAAGGGAAGCGGCGAATGGATAGGCTTTGACGCTGATATGGCAAAGGCGTTTGCCGAGAGTCTCGGTGTTGAAGCGGAATTTGTCGTTATCGACTGGGACAACAAAATAATGGAGCTTGACTCAAAGAGTCTTGACTGCGTATGGAACGGTATGACCATAAACGATGAGGTCAAGAACGGTATGTCGGTTTCAAACGCTTACTGCAAGAACACTCAGGTCGTGGTTGTTCCGAAAGACGACGCGGAAAAATACGGAACCGTTGAGAGCGTAAAGGACCTCAACTTTGCCGCCGAAGCCGGCTCCGCCGGTGAAAAGGCGCTTCAGGCCTTAAACTACAACGTAACAGCGGTCGGAAGTCAGGCGGACGCTCTGCTTGAGGTTGCCTCCGGCACATCTGACGCCGCGGTAATCGACCTTATTATGGCAGGAGCTATGATAGGCGAAGGCACAAGCTATGAAGATCTTACCTATACAGTCGGAGTTGCCGAAGAGGAAGACTACGGCGTAGGCTTCAGAAAAGGTTCGGATCTCACCGAAAAACTCAACGAATTCTTCAAGGAAACCTATGCCAGCGGCAAAATGGAAGAAATCGCAAAAACCTACGGTGTTCAGGAATCTATAATTCCGCAGGAATAAAAAAATAAAAAGCAGCTGTCAGGCAGAGGGCGCGCTCTCTGCCTGATTTGAATATTTACATAAAAGGATTATAATTATGTTTGCAGAAGTTTTAAAAGCGCTGTCAGACGGTTTTCTGGTCACGCTTCAGATTTTCGCTTTTACCCTGCTCGGAGCCCTGCCGTTAGGTCTTATTATCGCGTTCGGCTCTATGAGCAGGTTTCTTCCGCTTAAAGGACTTGTAAAAACGATTGTATGGATAATACGCGGCACTCCCCTTATGCTCCAGCTGATAGCCATATACTACGGCCCGGGACTTATTACCGGAAACAATATTTGGAGTTATTCCAACGGCCGTCTTGCGGCTGTACTCGTGGCGTTTATCATAAACTACGCCTGTTACTTTTCCGAAATATACCGCGGCGGAATAGAAAGCATTTCTAAAGGTCAGGTTGAAGCGGGACAGGTGCTCGGAATGACCAAAAGCCAGATTTTCTTTAAAATAATACTGCTTCAGGTCATAAAGCGCATAATTCCGCCTATGAGCAACGAGATAATAACCCTTGTCAAGGATACTTCCCTTTCAAGAGTTATCGCGGTATATGAGATAATATGGGCAGGCCAGTCCTTTATAAAAGGCGCTGGTCTTATCTGGCCGCTTTTCTTTACGGCTGTATTTTATCTTGCTTTCAACGGGCTGCTTACAATACTTTTCGGGCTTGCCGAGAAAAAGCTCAGCTATTTCAAATCGTAGGAGGTA
This sequence comes from uncultured Clostridia bacterium, assembly GCA_944376655.1. Lineage (GTDB taxonomy): Bacteria > Bacillota > Clostridia > Oscillospirales > Acutalibacteraceae > UBA737. The sequence continues at coordinate 82,169 of CALWDJ010000004.1, read as the reverse complement.
ACCGTTTTGTCAGTACTTGAAATCAGCAATATAAGAAAAAACTTCGGTAAAACCGAGGTTTTAAAGGGTATCTCCTTTACGCTTGAAAAGGGCGAAGTGCTTTCCATAATCGGCTCATCGGGCAGCGGTAAAACCACCCTGCTGCGCTGTCTCAACTTTCTTGAGTTTGCGGAAAAAGGCACAATTTCGGTAAACGGCTCTGTTATTTTTGACGGCGACAGCACCAAAAAAATGACCGACAGCGAGATTCGCAGCAACCGTCTGCATTTCGGTCTTGTATTTCAGTCCTTCAATCTTTTCCCGCAGTACAGCGTGCTTAAAAACGTTATGCTTGCCCCTACCCTGCTAAAACGCGGCACACCGGAAGAAATTGAAGCGAACGCCAAAGCGCTTATAGACCGCGTGGGGCTTTCGGATAAGCTGGACAGTTATCCGTGCGAGCTTTCGGGCGGTCAGCAGCAGCGTGTCGCGATAGCGCGCGCGCTTGCTCTCAATCCGGATATTCTCTGCTTTGACGAGCCTACCTCGGCGCTTGACCCGGCGCTTACCGGCGAGGTGCTCAAGGTAATAAAGGGGCTTAAAAGCAGCGACCGCACAATGATAGTGGTAACCCACGAAATGGAGTTTGCGAAAATCGTTTCGGACAAGGTTATCTTTATGGCTAACGGCGTTATAGAGGAGCAGGGCACGCCGGAGGAAGTGTTTGATAACCCGAAATCCGATATAACACGCGCATTTCTCAGCACCTCTTTTGAAAAATTTTAGGTGATTATATGCCGCTTAAAAAAACAGACGATAAAATGATTGATGAAATGTTTTCGCTTATTGCCTCGCTTGAAAGCTCCGAGGACATCAATGCGCTTTTCCGTGATTTATGCACCAACACGGAAATCCGGCAAATGGCGCAGAGAATACATGCGGCAAAGCTGCTTATTGCCGGAAAAACGTACAATCAGGTAATAGAGGAAACAGATATTTCATCAGCCACCTTAAGCCGTGTTTCGCGGTGCGTTCGCTACGGGAACGGCTATTCAAGGTTTCTTAAAATTCCGGAGGAAAACACAAATGAAAATAACTGAAATAATCAGCGGAAAAAAGCCGAGTCTCTCATTTGAGGTTTTTCCGCCTAAAACAAGCGACAATTTTGAAACTGTCGAGGCGGCGGCGCTTAAAATTGCCGACCTTAAGCCGAGCTATATGAGCGTAACCTACGGTGCGGGCGGAAGTACGTCAAAATTCACCGCGGATATTGCCGCTCATATTCTTGAGCGAGGCGTTACCCCTCTTGCTCACCTCACCTGTATTTCGTCGACGAGAGAAAATGTAAGACATCAGCTCGACAACCTTAAGAAAAAAGGAATTGAAAATATACTTGCTTTAAGAGGAGATATTCCGCAGGACGCGGAGAAACTGACAAGCGACTACCGTTATGCCAGCGACCTTACTAAGGAAATTGCGGAATACGGCGGTTTTTGTATCGGCGGAGCCTGTTATCCCGAAACTCACCCTGACTCCCCCAACTCAGACAGCGATATAGAAAGCCTTAAAATCAAGGCGGAAAGCGGCTGCAGCTTTCTTACCACCCAGATGTTTTTTGACAATAATATTCTGTACAACTTTATGTACCGCCTTCTTCGCAAAGGCGTTGACATTCCGGTTATCGCCGGAATAATGCCGGTGACAAACGCGGCGCAGATAAAGCGGATCTGCTCAATCTCAAAATCCGCGCTCCCCCAGCGTTTTCTCCGCATTGTGGACAGATACGGCGAAAAGCCGGAAGTGATGAAGCAGGCCGGCATAGCGTACGCCACGGAACAGATAATAGATCTCTTCGCGAACGGAATCAACGCGGTTCACGTATACTCAATGAACAAGCCGGACGTTGCAGAGGCTATAAAAAACAATATATCGGAAATTCTTAAATGAAAAGCAAAAACGTAATTACCGTAAACGTCCCTTCGGACAAAATAGTTATAGACCGCCTTGAAGCGGCGTTAAGGCTTAAAATCCCGCCGGAATATACGGACGAGAATATTGCCGGGTGTGAAGAAAAACTGCGGCAGGCTCTTATGTGCCGCTACGCTTATGTAAAGGTGCCAGTAGCCTTGAAAGACGGGAAAATCTGCGATATAGGCTTCGGAAAAATTGAAAGCCGCGACCTTGCAGAAGCGCTTTTCGGCTGTTCGTCGGCATATATACTCGGCGTAACCACGGGAATAGGCGTTGACAGGCTGATTTCACGCCTTTCGGTCATTTCAAAAGCGCAGTGCTTTATAACCGACGCGCTCGCCTCCGCCGCGGCGGAATCGCTTTGTGAATACGCGGATAACGAGCTTCGCGGCACCGGAAAAAAGCCGTTAAGGTTCAGCCCCGGCTACGGTGATTTGCCGCTTTCGGTTCAGCCTGACGTGCTCGAAATGCTTAATGCCCCCGAAACGCTCGGAATAACGCTAAATTCCTCGCTGCTTATGACTCCGGTAAAATCCGTAACGGCTGTTATGGGCATACCGGACTGATATTCTTATACAAAAAGCAGCCGCTTGTGAGTTTACTCACTTGCGGCTGCTTTTTTTACCATCTCACCTGCCAGCGCTTAAGATAATCGCTGTTTTCGGGCAAGCTTGTCTTTGTATCCGGAACATATGAAGATGACATTATTTTTTCATTAAGCAATTTATCAAATTCCGCGGAATCGAACGGCAGCGAAACACGTGTGTTCCCTTTCCATTCGGAAAGATAGGCGGCGTTTGATATTGTCAGCTCCTTTATCCCGTCGTATCCCGGAGCGATAAGCTCAGCCCCGTGAAGTACAGCGTCGGTAAAGTTCTGAAGTATTCCCCTGTGCGCCGTTTCCTCGTCGGTCTTATACTCTTCATACTCAAACGGTATTGAGCAGAACCCTTCCTTTGAAGACGCGCACACATCGCGTTCGTTTTCTTTCAGCCTCCAGTGCTTGAGAACACCGTCCTCAAGCACTATTTTTCCAAGTGTTCCGCTTATTTCAAGACGGTTCGTACCCGGGGAATCACCGGTCGAGGTTATAAATACTCCGGTTGCGCCGTTAGGATATTCCGTATAAATCGACGCCTCGTCCTCCACCTCGATATTGTGGTATTTGGCGGTGTTGCAGAAGGCGGTAACCGCCGAAGGCATACCGCATATCCACTGCCATAAATCAAGATTGTGCGGCGCCTGATTAAGCAGCACTCCGCCTCCCTCTCCGCGCCATGTGGCGCGCCACGCACCGGAATCGTAATAGCTCTGTGTTCTGTACCAGTTGGTTACAATCCAGACGGAACGTTTTATATCGCCGAGCTCACCGTTTTTAACGATTTCCCTTGCGCGTCTGTAAAGACCGTTTGTCCGCTGATTGAACATTATTCCGAATACCTTGCCGCTTGAAAGCGCCGTACTGTTAAGGCTTTCAGCGGCGGAAACGGTTATATCGACAGGTTTTTCCACAAGCACGTGCTTTCCGGATTTTAAAGCCTTGGCAGCTATTTCGGCATGATGCGGATGAGGAACGGCGATAATTACTGCGTCTACATTATCATCTTTAAGCATACTGCGCCAGTCGTTATAAAGCGCTATATTGCTGAATTCCCCTCTTACAGAGCCGAGTTTTTGCTCATCAATATCACAAACCGCCGCGGCAGACATTCCTTTTACCTTACCCGACGCTATACAGTGCAGATGAGCCGAGCCCATATTGCCTATACCGATTATGCCCGTTCTAATACTGTCCATTTTTCCGCCCCCGGTACGGATTTAATTTATTTGTTTCCGGAATATGTATTGCTTGTATCGGCAAATACCGTCTTTCCTGTTGCTTTGCGCCTTGAAGTAGTGACGCGCTTCATAAGCTCGTTATAATACAATTCCTCATCAAACGGAATATCTATTTCCTTATTGAGCCACGAAGAAAGATGCATGGCGTTGGAAAGTGTCAGCCCGTTTATACCCTCGCTTCCGTCGGCAATGAGCGGCTCGCCGTTAAGTATCGCTTTTCCCCACGAGTTGACAACGCCGATATGCTGTTCGTTTTTGCCGTCGGTTACTATTTCGACATTCTTCGCCGGAACATTTCCGAAAGGAATTTTATTTGTTTTTGAGAATTCCTGCTCAGTCATCTCATATTCGAGTACGGACAGTTTATCATCCTCCGCAACTATTTTAGCGCGGTCAAGCTGTATTTCAAAGCGGTTTGTTCCGTGCGCGTCTCCGGTTGAAGTGACAAATACGCCGGTCGCGCCGTTTTCGTATTCAACATAAGTCGTAACATCGTCCTCGACCTCAATATCGTGCCACTGACCGTAATGAAGATATGAACGGACCTTTTTGGGCATACCGCATATCCACTGCCACAAATCAAGCTGATGGGGGCACTGATTAAGAAGCACTCCGCCGCCCTCGCCTGACCATGTCGCGCGCCAGTCACCGGAGTCATAATAGGCCTGCGGTCTGTACCATGTGGTGATAAGCCAGTTTGTCCTCCTGATATTGCCGTAAACTCCCGAGCGTACAAGCTCGCGCATTTTGCGGTAAATATGATTGGTACGCTGATTGAACATCATTCCGAAAACAACATCGGGATGCTTTTTCGCTTCCTCGTTCATCTCCCTTACCTGCTTTGTATATACGCCGGCCGGCTTTTCAACCATAACGTGGATACCGCGCTTCATACACTCAATGGCATATTTAGGATGGTCATAATGCGGAACGCAAACCATGCAGGCCTCGATAAGACCGCTGTCAAGCATTTCCTCGGCATTGTAAAAATATTTTATTTCCCGGGAAATATTTTCTTTTGCCCACTCGATACGGTCTTTGTTTATATCGGCAACAGCCACAAGCTCAAAATCGGGACATTTTCCGGATACGACATTTCCGGCATGGCCGGAGCCCATATTACCTATTCCTATTATGCCGAGCTTTACTTTTCTGCTCATAATAAAACAACTCCTTAAAATTATTCAAATCCGCGGGATTTAAGATATTCATAGCTGCGTTTAAGACAGTCAAAAGGATTTTCGCCGTTGCAGTCGTCCTGCTCAACGAGCATATATTCAGTTCCGCCTGCCTCTGCTTTTTCAAACACACGGTCAAAGTTTATATTTCCCTCGCCTATTACAGCCATCTTTCTGCCGTATGCGTAATCCTTAAGATGTATGCACGGTATCCTGCCCGAAAGCCTTTCAAGCCACTGCGCCGGATCACCGCCGCCTGCCTGAACCCAGAAGGTATCAAGCGTAAAGCCCATTATATCAGCCGGCATATTTTCGGCAAGCGCCTCTAAAATCAGCTTTCCGTTATATTTTCTGAACTCACCGTCATGATTGTGGTACATAAAATACTTCCCGTTCTCCGCAAGCGTCTTTGCTACCGGCTTATATATTCGCAGAAAATCATCAAAATGCTGATTATCTTTTTCCTCATCAAAGCCGAACCAGCCGAGTCCGACATATTTGCAGCCGAAAACATCGTGCTCCTTTGCGGTTTTCACAGGGTCGGAAATTAGTTTGTCGGCGGCGGTATGGGTTATAACACATTCAAGCCCGTTGCTGTCAAGCTGAGCCTTCAGCCACTCCGGTTCATATGCGCAGGTGCCTGATATCTGCACCGTCTTATAACCGATATCCGCAACTTTTTTGAGCGTTTCCGCAAACCCGTCAAGGTCCTTGCAGAAATCACGTACAGTGTAAAACTGAGCGCCTGTTTTCATATAAATTCCTCCTTTTAAATCAGGGCTTTTAACGCGTCAGCCGCAGCCCTGAAAGCCTCTTCGTTTGTTTTATAGCTGTATATCTCGCCGACAGAGCTTTTTTCGCCTTCGGTCTCAAGTGCGGAAAGACCCGCAAAAACCTTAAGATGCGGCTCAAGCGTCAGCGCCGTGCCGTTCATTTTCCTGTAATCCGAAAGAATATAGGCAAGATTGCCTGACCCCTTGCCGGCGGGAACAACATTGCCGTCAGGCAGAGCGTCCTTTATGTGGAGATATTTTACATATGATTTCAACGTTTCCCAAGCCGACAAAGTATCGACGCCGCACTGAACAAAGTTCGCCGGGTCAAAAATTGCTTTCATTTCCGGCAGTGCCTTATAAATTTCAAGACAGCGCTCCGCATTGTCCCCGTAAATGCCTTTCTCGTTTTCATGGCAAAGCTCTATTCCGGTTTCTGAAGCTATCCCGAGAAATTTGCCGAGACGGTCGATTACCTCGTTTCTGTATTCTGACGGGTCACTATCTTTAGGAATATAAAATGAAAAAAGCCTGATGTTTTTTGCTCCGAGTATTTCGGCAATTTCAAGTGTGCGGCGGAATTTTTCGGTATGTAAATCAAAATTGTCTTTGACTATGTCTATTTTTCCTATCGGAGACCCCACCGACCACACCGAAAGACCTGCGTTGTCGAGCTTTTTCCGCACTTCTTTTGCCTTGGCGTCGGAAATATCCGACACATTGACATTGTCAACATTTCGTATTTCAAGACCGTCAAGACCGTTTTCCTTTAACGCTATTATCTGCCCGTCTATAAGCGGGCTTGCCTCGTCTGCAAACGCGTATATTTTCATTTTTACACCCCCGAATAAGCGGAAAATCCGCCGTCAATCGGTATTGTCACTCCGGTGACAAAGCCTGCCTTTTCACTGTCAAGCAGCCATTCAACCGCTCCGAGCAGCTCACTTGCCTCACCGAACCTGCCCATGGGGGTGGCTTTGAGTATTTTATCGGTCCTCGCGGTCGGCGTGCCGTCCTCATTGAAAAGAAGCGCCCTGTTCTGATTTGTTACAAAAAATCCCGGAGCTATGGCGTTTATCCTTATTCCGGCTTTGGCAAAATGTACCGCAAGCCACTGCGTAAAGTTGCTGACCGCGGCTTTCGCCGCCGAGTACGCCGGTATTTTTGTGAGCGGGCGGTATGCGTTCATCGATGAAATGTTAAGCACACAGCAGCCTTGCCTTCCTAACATATCCTCCATAAAAACCTGACTCGGTAGCAGTACGCCTTTTATATTAAGGTCAAAAACAAAATCAAAGCCGCTCTGGTCAATGTTGAAAAACGTGAGAAAATCTTTCGCGTCCTCATCTCCGCTCTCGTATTCCTCGTGCGCCGTAGTGCATTTCGGATTGTTTCCGCCTGCGCCGTTTATAAGTATATCGCATTTTCCGAATGTATCAAGTATTTCTTTATGCACCTGCTCGATATTATCCCTGTCAAGCACATTGCATTTATACGCCGCGGCGGTTCCGCCGGACGCCGTTATTTTATCGGCAACAGACTTCGCTGCCGCTTCATTAAGGTCAAGCAGCGCGACCTTATTTCCCTTAGCCGCCAGAAATTCCGAAAAGCCGGAGCAGAGCACACCGCCCGCTCCCGTAACAACTACAACCTTGCTCATATCTTTTTCTCCTTTTCTATCGCTTCAAACAGTCCCGTAATATAAGCCGCACCAAGCGCCCTGTCATACAGTCCGTATCCGTATCTGCCCTTTTCTCCCCAAATCATTCTGCCGTGGTCGGGACGTACATATCCGTCAAATCCGCCGTCCACAAGCGCCTTTACTATTCCGTACATATCTATCGAGCCGCAGTCGGTCGGATGACCTACCTCCTCGAATTTTCTGTAACCTGTGCGCTTTATGTTTCTTAAATGCACAAAATGTATCCTGTCGCAAAATTCCGACGCCATCAAAACAAGGTCATTTTCAGGGTCCGCGCCGAGCGAGCCGGTACAGAGGGTCAGTCCGTTGTTTACCGACGGCACCATATCGAACATACGCTTAATATTGTCGCGGCATGTGATGATTCTCGGCAGTCCGAACATTCCCCACGGCGGATCGTCAGGATGTATTGCCATTTTGACGCCGCTCTCCTCCGCTACCGGTATCACCGCTTTAAGAAAGGTCTCAAGATTTTTCCAGAGCTTTTCTTCACCGATTTCCTCATATGCCTTCAAAAGCCCCTGCATTTCCGCTTTGGTATAGCTCGCGTCCCAGCCCGGCAACGAAAGATCTCCTTTAAGAGGATTCATTTCAAGTACTGTTTTCTCGTCATACGCGAGAGCGTTCGCACCGTCCGGCTGTTTATGCTCAAGCTCGCTTCTAAGCCAGTCAAATACCGGCATAAAATTGTAGCATATGCATTTTACGCCGGCTTTGCCGAGCCGCCTTACATTCTCGCAGTAATTATCGATAAGTCCTGCGGCGCTGCTGCTGCCGAGCTTAATATCCTCCGGCACCGGAACGCTCTCAACCACCTCAAATTCAAGACCGTGCTCCGCGGCGGAGGTTTTTATTTTGGAAATACTTTCCTCGCTCCATACCCCGCCCGGCTTTACATCGTAAACAGCCGATACAATACCGCTCATTCCGGGTATCTGGCTTATCTTTTCAAGGGTGACCGGGTCGCTGTCCCCGTACCACCTGAAGGTCATTTTCATTTTAAACACCTGCCAGTTCCTTTATATTTTTATACGCTATTTTTTCCGCGAGCTTATATGCCGCTTCCCTGTCATACTCTCCAGCGGTCACCCAGTCGCCCAGCATATCGGACAGTATTCTTCTGAAATAGTCGTGACGCGCGTAGGAAAGGAAGCTGCGCGAATCGGTAAGCATTCCGAGAAACGCACCGAGTGAAGCGTTCTCGGCGATTATTTCCATTTCCTGTCTTATCCCACGCTTATGATCGCAGAACCACCACGCGGCGCCGCAGCGTACATTCGGAAACGCGCCGGCCACAGATGCTATCTGCTCCGCACAGGACGGATTAAGCGTGTATATTACGGTGTCGGGCATACCGCTTTTTTTATTTATCGCGTCAAGCATTTTTATAAGCGCAGTTCCGCTTATCGGGTCTCCTACACAGTCCACTCCGCAGTCCGCTCCGAGAGACTCAAAAAGAGTACTGTTCGCATTGCGGTAAACCGCAAGATGCAGCTGCATTACAAGTCCGCGGCGCTTATAAAGACCGGCTAAGAAAAGATACATATTTCCTATAAACGCCGAATAATCCGCTCCGGATATTTCTTTGCCCTTTAATGCCGCTTTAAAGGTCCTGTCGGCGTCCGCTTCTCCGGCAGCGCCTGCCGGGAAGAAGGGTATGCCTACATCGGTGAATTTACAGCCGTTGCTGACAAAAAATTCAAGCCTTTTTTCCACAGCCGCTTTAAGAGAAGCGAGGTCGGATATTTCCGTTCCTGAAACCTCTGAGAGCTTTGCGATGTATTCCGCGTACCCCTGCCTTAAAATCAGAAGCAGATTATCGGTTCTGAAGGACGGCAGGACTTTAACTTCGTAATCCTCTGCGCTCAGCTTCCGATGGAACTCAAGCGAATCGGTAATATCATCAGTAGTGCAAAGCGCCTCGACGCCCGACTGCTTTATAAGCATGCGCGGCGAAAGATTATTCTTTTTTATGTACTCGTTCGCGCGGTCATAAATCTTATTGGCGTTTTCCGCAGTCAAGGTATCGTCTATACCGAAAAACTGCGAAAGCTCCATATGTGACCAGTGGTAAAGCGGATTCCCCGCCGCGTACTCAAGCGCCTTCGCGTATGACAAAAATTTCTCCCGCCACGAAGCGCCCCCTGTTATATAATACTCGTCAATACCCGCCGTTCTCATAAGTCTCCATTTATAATGGTCGCCGGCGAGCCACATTTCGGCGATATTCTCAAACGGCTTATCTTCATATATTTCTTTAGGCGATAGGTGACAGTGATAATCAATTATCGGCAAATCCTTGACGGTTTCATAAATTTTAACTGCCTCGGCAGTTTTAAGCATATATTTGTCTTTCATTTACGAGCCTCCTTTTTTAATATTTTATACCTATAATATAAACAATTAAATTGTTAATCTTAACATTTTACATTGCATATATTATCACAATATGTTATTATTAAAAAAGGTGATAATTTTGAAAAGTTTTTTTAATTATTATGATGATCAAATCAGTTCACATTACGCAAGAGATATAAACCCTGAACCCTCGAACTTCAAAACACACACGCATGAGCGCTGCGAACTTTACGGTTTTTTGGAAGGAAAAGGAACATACAAAATCGAAGGTACGCAGTACACGCTTGAAAAGGGAGATATACTGATTATGAGACCTGCGGAATCTCATTATATCGACTTAAACGGATCCTATCCCTACACAAGATTTGTCATAAATTTTCCTATTGACATATTTGACAGTATCGACGAATCAAGATTTCTCGTATCAGCTTATACAGAGCGTACCAACGGACAATTTAATCTTTACAGGTCTACCGATTTCAAAAGCAGCAGCTATGAATTTTATTTCAAAAATATGTTTGCGCCATCTGAGAACCGCAGGCTTCAGCTTATTTCCAATCTTATGCCTCTGCTGAACGAAATATCGGCGGCCTTCAGGGAAAAACGCGATGAATCGATAAGCGAATCCGAAGAATATAAAATCGTCAGCTACATTAACCGCAATCTTTTCAAACAGATAACCCTTGACGATATATGCCGCGAGTTTTTCATAAGCAAGCCGCAGCTTTGCAGGAGCTTTAAAGCGGCTACCGGCTCAACTGTCTGGAACTACATAACGGCAAAACGCCTTGTAACCGCAAAAAATATGATACAGTCAGGACAGTCGCCTACAAAGGTTTTTTCCGAATGCGGTTTTTCTGATTACTCGTCTTTTTACCGAGCATATATAAAAAAACACGGGGTATCTCCGGCACAGACACATCAGTCAGAAAGATAATTAAGCCCTGTTTCTTGCTTTCGGGCGGCTGATATGTTATTATATTTTTTGATTTTACGGCACAAGCCGAATAACTGCAAAGGATTTTTCATATGACAAATAAAGAAAATAAAAAAACCGGTCCGGTACAGATTACCGGGCTTATGAAAAAAAAGCGGCTGTATTTTGACGGCGGCATGGGCACGCTTTTACAGGAAAAGGGACTTAAAGCCGGAGAAGCTCCGGAGAGCTGGAATATTTCAAGACCCGATGACATTACGGCTATACACAGAGCATATATCGAAGCCGGCAGCAATATCGTTACGACTAACACCTTCGGAATTAACCGGCTTAAATTCAGCAATTACAAAGAACTGATTGCCGCCGGCATCGCCTGCGCGAAAGCCGCTGCCGCGGATAAGGAAGAGGTTTTCGTCGCTTTTGATATGGGGCCTACCGGAAAGCTGCTTGAGCCGCTCGGTGACCTTGCCTTTGAGGACGCGGTAAGCCTTTTCGCGGACAATGTCAGAGCCGCCGCAGAATACGGCGCCGACCTTATTCTGATTGAAACGATGAACGATTCCTACGAAACAAAGGCGGCGGTACTGGCAGCAAAGGAAAACTGCTCGCTTCCCGTATTTGTCACGAATGTATACGACGAAGGCTGTCACACAATGACCGGAGCCGACCCCGCCGCAATGGTAGTGATGCTTGAGGGACTCGGTGCAGACGCGCTCGGAATAAACTGCTCCTTAGGTCCCGACAAAATGCTTCCCGCCGTAAAGCAGCTGCTGCGGTACGCCAGCGTTCCGGTAATCGTCAACCCAAACGCCGGACTTCCCGAATGTATAAACGGCGAAACGGTTTATAATATTGACGCGGAGAGCTTTTCCGGATATATGAGGGAAATAGCGCTTTGCGGGGCGTCTGTTTTAGGCGGCTGCTGCGGCACAACACCGGAATACATAAGAAAAACGGTGGAAAAAACCTCCGGACTGCCCTACACACTTCCGGCTGTCAAAAGCCGGACGCTTGTTTCCTCGTATACCCACGCTGTCGAAATAGGCGCTTCTCCCCTGCTTATAGGCGAACGAATCAATCCGACCGGCAAAAGTAAGTTTAAGGAAGCGCTGCGCGGCGGCGATATAAATTATATTTTAAGCGAAGGACTTAATCAGGCTGACAAGGGCGTTCATATTCTCGACGTCAATGTGGGACTTCCGGAAATTGACGAAAAGCAGATGATGCTGTCGGTTATAAAGGAGCTTCAGGCGCTCTGCGACCTTCCTCTCCAGATCGATACATCAGATCCCGCCGTGCTTGAGGCCGCGCTCAGAATCTATAACGGTAAGGCGCTCGTCAACTCCGTAAACGGCAACGAGGAAAGCATGGCGGCGGTTTTTCCGCTCGTCGCAAAATACGGCGGAACGGTAATAGCGCTCACTCTCGATAAGGGCGGCATACCGGATACTGCTGAGGAAAGGCTCGCCATCGCTGAAAAAATAATTAAGACAGCTGAAAACTACGGAATTTCCGCAAGCGATATTGTTGTTGACCCTCTGGCGCTCACGGTTTCCTCAAATCCCGAAAGCGCAAGGGTGACACTGCGTACAATACAGCTTCTGAAAGAAAAAGGCATAAAGGTCAGTCTCGGCGTATCGAATATTTCCTTCGGTCTGCCTAAACGTGAAATAATAAATTCGGCGTTTTTTTCCGCGGCGCTTAACGCCGGACTTGACTGCGCAATAATGAACCCGTTTTCCGCCGAAATGATGAATATGTATTACGCCTATATGGCGCTGTCCGGAAGAGATACCGCCTGTGCCGCTTATATAGCATATGCCGAGGGTATAGCGGCGCCTGATATGTCTGCTGCTATTACAAATTCTTCAGACCTTAAAACGGCTGTAATCAAAGGAATAAAGGACGCGGCGGTTTCTGCTGCGAAATCGCTTCTTGACACCGAGAAGCCGCTTGATATTATCAACGGATATATTATTCCGGCACTTGACGAGATAGGAAAGGATTTTGAAAACAAAAAAGCGTTTCTGCCGCAGCTTTTAATGAGCGCAGAAGCGGCGAGCGCGGCTTTCGGAGCCATAAAATCCGCAATACCCGCAAAATCCGCCGAAAGCGGCAGAAAGGTCATTCTCGCCACCGTAAAGGGCGATATTCACGATATCGGAAAAAATATTGTAAAGGTAATGCTTGAAAGTTACGGATTCAATATCATAGATTTAGGACGTGACGTTGACCCCGAGACAGTAGCGGCAACGGTCAGAGCAGAGAACTGCCGGCTTGTGGGCTTAAGCGCACTTATGACAACTACCGTACCCGCAATGGAGGAAACCATTTCTCTTTTGAGAAAAGAAGATGCACCTGTGACAGTGGTCGTCGGCGGAGCGGTGCTTACAAAGGAATACGCCGATATGATAGGCGCAGACTTTTACGCGAAAGACGCTATGGAAACTGTAAGATTCGCCGAAAGGTTCTATAATACCGAAAAATAAAAAAGCTGACCTCGGTCCAATGTCATTAAGTTAAGAAAAATCGAACCTCACAAAATGTGAGGTTCGATTTTTTTGTAATAATTTTTAAAGTTTTTTCAAAAAACACTTGACAAATGGAACGAAATGTGCGGATTTTTATCGGCTTCCCACGATAAAAATCCCTTGTAAATAGAAGTATCTCAAATCTACTTACAAGGAGACACATTTATGAAAAATAAGATTCGCACAATTAAGAGAAAACTTGATGATTCTATTTCGCAACTTTGCGATGTTTCTTGGATGTTTTCGTCTAATCCCGAAAAGGATTTTTCAAGAGACAGAAAACTTCCTCTTAAAAAAGTTATTTCGATTTTACTTTCTATGCAAGGCGGTACTTTGACAACGGAATTACTAAAATATTTTAATTGTTCTCTGGAAATCGCTTCATCGTCCGCCTTTGTACAGCAAAGAAATAAAATTAATTCTTTTGCTTTTCCTACACTTTTTGATTTATTTGTAAAGAAAACCGATTCTGCTAAGCTTTACAAAGGTTTTCGTTTATTTGCAGCAGACGGTTCTGACTTTAAAATACCTCATAATCCCGCTCATATTGAATCTCATTACGATGGCACAAACGGTCAGTCCCCGTACAATGTATTTCATTTGGATGCTATGTATGACCTTCTTCAGCATACATACCAAGATGTTGCTTTAGGCGGTGACAGGGAAATGAATGAAAGAAGATCTCTTTGTTCTATGGTTGACCGTTCTAATACACAAAATGCTATTGTAATTGCTGATAGGGGCTACGAAAACTACAATCTAATGGCTCATATACAGGAAAAAGGTTGGAAATTTCTTATTAGAATTAAAGATATTCATAGCGTGGGTGGTATTGCTTCGGGATTAAATTTGCCTGATTTCCCCGAATTTGATACCTTTATTAATTTATCTTTAACTACAAAACAAACTAACGAAATCAAGGAGTTATGTGAAAACTCAAATGAATTTCGTTTTATTCCTTCTGCCGTAACATTTGATTTTTTGCCGAAAACCAACCGTAAATTTGCGCCGACTGTGTTTTACAAGCTTCCTTTTCGTATTGTTCGTTTTAAAATTACCGACACTACTTACGAAACAGTTGTTACCAATTTGGATTCAATACATTTTCCTGCCACAGAACTCAAAAAGCTTTATGCTATGCGTTGGAGTATTGAAACTTCTTTCAGAGAACTTAAATACACCATAGGTTTATTACATTTTCATTCAAAAAAGGTGGAGTTTATTTGCCAAGAAATCTATGCAAATCTCATTATGTACAACTTCACCGAACTCATTACCTCGCACGTAATTGTTCAAAAGCTTAATACTAAATATGTATACAAAGCCAATTTTACAGTTGCGGTACATCTTTGCAGACAACTATTTCTTGGAAATATATCTCCACCTAATTTAGAAGCTCTTATCCGAAAGAATGTTTCACCCGTTCGACCTGGCAGAAGCAGACCTCGAAATTTAACCACAAAATATGCGGTTAGCTTCCTTTACAGAGTAGCATAAGTTTTCTATTTTGTACAGTACTTTTTGCTGATTTTTTTAATCGGCTTTTTCCTTATGCCTTTTTTACATAAAAACACACTTAAAACTGTTTCTCAGTCCTAAGTGTGTTCTATTTCTTTGTTTCTCCCTATTCGCAATATCTTAACTTAATGACATTGGACCTCGGTCAGCTTTTTTTCCTACATTTTATAAAAATTCGTTGAAATTATTTCATAAGCCAGCGCCGTGTGCATTTCCGGAAGCGGGTGATTTATACCGTTGGCAAGAAGCGCTATTGTATCTACGCCGCAGGCGTTAAGTGACTTCCACTTTGAATACATATCGCAGACCGGAACCGAAAATCCGGCGGCTATTTTCTTTCCGTCCTCAAAAATTGCGTCCATTGTTCCGTTGTTCTGTACCCCGGAAGTCTGCGCCGCGTAATCCTTCAGCGACTCCTCGGTATCGGGTTTTACATATGTATTCATCATATGCTCGGTAATGTAAACGCAGGGTATTTCCCTATCGGACAGTTCCTTGAAAATTTTTCTCAGAGAGTTTTTGTATAACTCAGGGTCTGAAAAATCGTTTACTCCGAACATCACAAGTACAAGGTCTGGATTAAATTTCAGTACGTCACGCTCAAACCGCCCTGTGGCAAATGCCGCGGTTGTTCCGCCTATTCCGGAATTTATCACGTTAAAAACCTGATTGGGAAACAGAAAATGCAGCATACCGGCGAATTTTGACACATACCCCTGTTCAGGCTTTATTTCGCCCGGTCCGAAACAGCCCTGCGTTACACTGTCTCCGAGACATACTATATTTACCGCGCCGTTATCGTAAAGCGGCTGCGAAATTCTTTTGATAAATTTTTCAAGCGTTGAATTTTGCATAAACAGCCTCTCTTATTCGTTGGCCTTGAACAGCTTTGTGTAATCAGAGGGATCATATTCTTTTAGAAAATTATCCCACTGATCGTCGGTAATATCGCCGCCGTTTTCGTTGTATATCCTGTAAAGATTATCCATAACCTTTTTATACTGTCTCTCGGTTTTGATCCGCGCCCTTACCGCGATAAATACCGCTACCGACATTGTGATTATCATAAGCGCAAGCGGAATAAAATGGCGCCAGAAAAACGAAGGTATGAAGCCCATAAACCCGAGCGTGTCCTTCATTACCGCCCCGAATGTGACTATAAGGAAAATTTCAGGCACAATGCTTATTATTCCGGCAATCAGCTTAAATCTGAAAAAGCTGAGCACATAACCCGCGATTATCAGCCCGGTGCAGACACACACTGTTATGAGGGTATCCGTAAAATTCTTGAAATTATCCGTTCCGTAATACCGCATAAACATTCCGGCGATAAAAATCAGGTTGATCCCCATAGTGTAAGCGAAAAGAAGAGTATACAGCACCCGCATAACCTTGTGGAGCCTGCCGCCCGGCTTGGCGTATTTTATACCGTTTTTCTCCTCGACCATTCTTACGCGCGCGAGTACGCTTTCCTGCATTTTCATATTATTGCTCCTTAAAAAAACATACTTGTATTATAACTCCTGTTTAAGCGCTTGACAAGCTATTTTTTAAAAAGTATAATTATCCAAAACAGACTCTGTTGCGATATGAAAATTTATTGATTGACGGAAAGGAGAATAATAACAAAAATGAAGAAAATTATTTCTGCGCTTTTAATTTCATTTCTTATTTTTTCCGCCGCCGGATGCGGCTCCGTAAATGATACACCATCAATCGTTTCCTCTCCGCCGGATACGAGCATATATGTTTCTTCGACAGATTCAAAAGAAAGTGTTCTTAATGAAAGCATTGAGAACCCCTCAAGCTCTGAAGAAACACAAACCGAAACCGATTCATCGTCATCCGCAGAGTCATCAGAACCTCAGTCGCAGACAAGCTCTGTCTGCAATCATATATTTTCTAAAAAAGTCACTGCCGCCACCTGTACCACCGATGGATTCACCGAATACACCTGCACAAAATGCGGATATTCATATGTAGGTGACAGAAAGCCGGCGGCGCACGATTACGGTAAATATTTTTGTCTTAACTGCGGAAAACTTGATCCGCAGGCGGATAAATACTGGGCGTTGATCGCTTGGATTGACAATAACGGTCAGCTCAGCGGTAACGGACATTTTTCCATTTTCCCTTATGAATTTGCTGAATATTCCGTTTCGGTACTTAAGAACACCTATGATAAATATTTTTATATTGATTATTACGACCAAAAAAATGATATTGAATGTTGGTTTTATATTTCTGAAGATAATACTTGCTCGGTTCATTACTCCAACGGTAAAACTTACGGAAAATTTGATATAGGAAAATCAACTCTGTATAAAGGTATGGAAGTCAAATTCGACGATTTTTTTACTCCCGAAACCGAAAACAAAAATGAAAATGTGATTGCGGAAGAATGCTCAAAATGTATAGATAACTTAATGCTGCATATAGAAAGCGATATTCT
Source organism: uncultured Clostridia bacterium (assembly GCA_944376655.1). Taxonomy (GTDB): domain Bacteria; phylum Bacillota; class Clostridia; order Oscillospirales; family Acutalibacteraceae; genus UBA737. Next base: position 64,931 of record CALWDJ010000004.1, on the reverse strand, counting down.
CTATCCGAAGTTCGGATTGAAAATGTCCGATTTCGGTTTTATCAATTATAAGTAATTAACTTAAATCTGAAAATAGCTTTAAAAATTTAAAATAACGGTGATAATGATGCCAAAAATAAACATAGTTATGGTTGAGCCGGAAATTCCCCAGAATACCGGCAATGTCGCCCGTACCTGTGCCGCCACAGGTGCAAGACTGCACCTCGTAGGTCCTATGGGTTTTTCCCCCGACGACAAAAAGCTCAAAAGAGCCGGTCTTGACTACTGGCATTTCCTTGATATAACCTATTACGACAGCCTTGAGGATTTTTTTGCTAAAAATGACGGCACCTTTTTTTATTTTACAACCAAAGGACGTCAAACTCATTCAGATGTCTCATATCCCGATAACTGCTATCTCCTTTTCGGCAAGGAAACAAAGGGTCTTCCCGAGGAGCTGCTTATAAAAAATCCCGAACGCTGTGTCAGGATACCTATGCAGGGCGGAATACGCAGTCTGAACCTCTCAAACTCCGTAGCGATAGCAGTTTATGAGGCGCTAAGACAATGGAATTATCCGGAGCTTGAGAATTTCGGTCAGCTGCACAATTATAAATGGGAGGATATCGTTTAAATTTTACATATAAAGGCAAAATAAATATTGAAAAATACAGAATATGTGGTAAAATAGAATTGTAAAATTTTTAACAATGGTCAAAAGCCATAATTGAAAGGATGTATACTGATGAACGCTCTTAACAAAAAGACCGTTGACGACATCAACGTAAAGGGTCAGAAGGTTCTTGTGCGCTGTGATTTCAACGTGCCGCTCAAAAACGGTGTAATCACTGACGAAAACCGCATAATCGCCGCTCTGCCCACAATCAAGAAGCTCATAGCCGACGGCGGCAAGGTAATCCTCTGCTCACATCTCGGCAAGCCGAAGGGCGAACCCAAGCCCGAGCTTTCTCTGGCTCCGGTTGCAAAGCGTCTTTCCGAGCTTCTCGGCAAAGAAGTGGTTTTCGCGGCTGACGATAACGTTGTAGGCGAAAACGCCAAAGCCGCTGTTGCAGCGATGAAGGACGGAGATGTTGTTCTTCTTGAAAACACCCGTTACCGCGCCGAAGAGACCAAGAACGGCGAGGCTTTCTCCGCAGAGCTCGGCTCACTTGCCGATATTTTTGTAAACGATGCGTTCGGTACTGCCCACAGAGCTCACTGCTCAACCGTAGGCGTTGTATCCTATGTTAAGGAAGCTGTTGCCGGATACCTTATCGGCAAGGAGCTCAAATATCTCGGAAACGCTGTTGACAATCCGGTTCGTCCGTTTGTCACCATTCTGGGCGGCGCTAAGGTTGCGGATAAGCTCTCTGTTATAGAAAACCTGCTTAACAAGGCTGATACGCTTATTATCGGCGGCGGTATGGCTTACACCTTCCTTGCCGCTAAAGGTTACAGCGTAGGTAAATCGCTGCTTGACAGCGAGAAAATCGGCTACTGCGGCGATATGCTTAAAAAGGCAGAGGAAAAAGGCGTTAAAATTCTTCTCCCTGTTGACTGCACAATAGCCAAGGAATTCCCCGATCCGATCGACGGACCTATCGATGTAACTGTTGTTGACGCTGACAAGATTCCCGACGATTATCAGGGTCTCGATATCGGTCCGAAGACCGCGGAGCTTTTTGCCGACGCTGTTAAATCAGCCAAGACCGTTGTATGGAACGGACCTATGGGCGTATTCGAGAACCCGACTCTCGCTAAAGGCACAATAGCTGTCGCGAAGAGCCTCGCTGAGACTGACGCCGTTACAATTATAGGCGGAGGTGATTCGGCGGCTGCCGTAAACACTCTCGGCTTCGGAGACAAGATGACCCATATTTCCACAGGCGGCGGCGCTTCGCTTGAGTTCCTTGAGGGTAAGGAGCTTCCCGGCATCGCGGCACTCAACGATAAATAATTTTCTTCAGGGGTTGCCTTTCGGCAGCCCTTGATTGTGTAATATAATATAAGGAGTTTTAAAAATGAACAAAGCTAAAAGAGACGCGATAATTGCCGGCAACTGGAAAATGAATAAAACCCCGTCTGAAACAACCGCGCTTATAAATGAAATGAAGCCGCTTGTTGCCGGAGCAGACTGCAAGGTTGTCCTCTGCGTTCCCTTTGTTGACCTTGACGCCGCTTTAAAGGCAAGCGAGGGCTCGAATATCGAAATCGGCGCCGAGAACTGCCACTTTGAGAAATCCGGCGCTTACACCGGAGAGGTGTCCGCTCCGATGCTTAAGGAAATGGGCGTAAAATACGTTATAATCGGTCACTCTGAAAGAAGACAGTATTTCGGCGAAACCGATGTTACGGTTAATTTGCGCACAAAGGCGGCTCTTGCCGAAGGTCTCAAGGTAATTCTCTGCGTAGGCGAAACTCTTGAGCAGCGTGAGCAGAACATCACCGCTGAGCTTGTCGCCATGCAGACAAAAATCGCCTTAGGCGGCATTTCAAAGGAAGACGCTGCTAACGTCATAATCGCTTACGAGCCGGTATGGGCTATCGGAACCGGCAAAACCGCTACTGCCGAACAGGCAGAAGAGGTTTGCGCTATAATCAGAAACGTTGTAGCGGATATTTATGATACAGATACAGCCGAGGCGATGACAATACAGTACGGCGGTTCCATGAACGCCAAAAACTGCGATGAGCTTGTCGCCAAAACAAATGTTGACGGCGGACTTATCGGCGGCGCTTCACTCAAGGCTGAGGACTTTTCGGTAATCGTTAAAGCCGCAAGCAAATAAAAACCATCGGGCGGGCAATGCCCGCCCTGACTTTATAACAGGAGCGAACTTATGAAAAAACCTATTGTTTTAACGATAATGGACGGTTTCGGAATAAATCCGGACACTGTCGGAAACGCTATATATTCCGCAAATACCCCGAGACTTGACAAAATATTTGCCGAATGTCCCCACACTCAGATAGGCGCGTCGGGTATGGACGTCGGTCTTCCCGACGGACAGATGGGCAACAGCGAAGTCGGTCACACAAACATCGGCGCCGGCAGAGTTGTTTATCAGGAGCTTACCAGAATAACAAAATCCATAAAAGACGGCGATTTCTTTGCGAATAAAGCATTGCTTGACGCAATGGACAACTGCAGGAAGAACGGCAGCGCGCTTCATCTTATGGGACTTCTTTCCGACGGCGGCGTACACAGCCATATCGAGCACCTTTACGGACTTGTTGAAATGGCAAAGAAGAACGGTCTTACCAAAGTATATATTCACGCTCTTCTTGACGGAAGGGACGTTCCGCCTGCAAGCGCTGCCGACTATATTGACCAGCTTAACACGAGGCTTGCGGAAATCGGCTGCGGAAAGCTCGCCACGGTAATGGGCAGATTTTACGGTATGGACAGAGACAACCGCTGGGAGCGTGTTGAAAAAGCCTACGCCGCGCTTGTTTACGGTGAGGGTATACAAACCGATGACGCCGCCGCCGCAGTAAGAAAATCCTACACCGAAATCGACGCCGACGGCAAGCATATAACCGATGAGTTTGTACTTCCGACAGTCGTTTCAGGGACAGAGCGAATCAAAACCGGAGACAGTGTAATATTCTTCAATTTCCGTCCCGACCGCGCGAGAGAGATAACACGCACCTTTGCCGATGATGATTTCGCAGGCTTTGAGCGCAAAGGCGGAAGACAGAAAGTATTTTACGTATGTATGACCCAGTATGACGCCTCAATGCCTAATGTTGAGGTTGCTTTCAAGCCAGAGTCGCTTGAAAACACGCTCGGTGAATATATTGCTAAAAACGGTCTTACTCAGCTTCGTATCGCTGAAACCGAAAAATACGCCCACGTCACCTTCTTCTTTAACGGCGGCAGAGAGGTTTCTTTCGAGGGAGAGGACAGGATACTCGTTAATTCACCTAAAGTCGCCACCTATGACCTGAAGCCTGAAATGAGCGCCAATGAAGTATGTGACAAGGTATGTGAGGCTATCGAAAGCGGGAAATACGATGTTGTTATACTCAATTTCGCAAACTGCGATATGGTGGGACACACCGGCGTATTTGAGGCAGCCGTCAAAGCAGTCGAGACTGTTGACAACTGCGTAGGCAGAGTGGCTGACAGCACTGTTAAGATGGGCGGAGTAATGCTTCTTACAGCCGACCACGGCAATGCCGACCGTATGATTGATACCGACGGTTCCCCCTTCACCGCTCATACCACTAATCCGGTTCCTTTCGCCGTTATAGGAAAGGATTGCAAGCTGCGTAATGGCGGAAGACTCTGTGACATCTCCCCCACTATCATAAAACTTTTAGGTCTGAAACAGCCTGAGGAAATGACCGGAGAGTCAATTATACTCTGATTTTAATTCTAAAAAAATAAAAAGCATATCCGACAGTCCGGCGAATTTTGCCCGACCGAAACGGATATGCTTTTTTAATATTTATACTTTATTTTCCCAGCGCGTCCTCGAGCTTTTTATAAAGCTCCGGCTGCACTTTTTTCAGCGATGTAACCTTACCCTCTTCATTCAAAAAACAGTGTGATGAGGTACCCGTTGCTCTTAATTCACCGTCCACCGAAGTAACGCGGTAGCTTACATAAAAACGTACATTTTCAACCTTTTCAAGCGTTACATATATAAGCACTATTTCACCGAAATAGCAGGATTTTTTATATTCGCACTGTACGGTAAGTACCGGACTTATAAGACCAAGCGATTCTGTAAGAGTGTATGGTGCGCCAACTTTATCGAAAAAATCGGTTCTCGCCTCCTCAAACCATCTGATATAGTTTGAATGGTGAACAAATCCCATTTTGTCTGTTTCGTAATAATGCACCTTATGCCTGTATACTTCCATATCTTTTTCCTCCGCCGGTTAATCCGGTTCAATTATGTGTTTTATTATTTAAGTGTATCCGCAATCTTACAAATCAGTTTTTTGGATTTTTCCCAGCCGAGACACGGGTCTGTTATTGACTTTCCGTATATATGCTCACCGATTTTCTGCGCTCCGTCCTCGATATAGCTTTCAATCATCAGTCCTTTGACAAGCGAGCGGATATCGTTATTATGATTGCGGCTGTAAACAACGTCTTTAGCTATCCGTATCTGTTCAAGATACTGTTTTCCGGAATTGGCATGATTAGTATCAACTATCGCCGCCGGATTTTTAAGGCCGCTTTCGGCATAAAGATTATACAGCTTCAAAAGGTCTTCATAATGATAGTTTGATACGCTTTTTCCGGCAAAATCAATATATCCCCTAAGTATCGCGTGAGCATACGGATTTCCCTCGCTTGTAACCTCCCAGCCGCGGTATATAAATGTATGCGGGTGCTGTGCCGCGGTTATTGAATTCATCATTATCGAAAGGTCGCCGCTTGTGGGATTTTTCATTCCGACCGGAATATCAAGACCGCTTGCGGTAAGCCTGTGCTGCTGATTCTCAACAGATCTAGCGCCGACAGCGACATAAGCGAGCAAATCCGAAAGATATCGGTGATTGTCAGGATATAGCATCTCATCGGCGCAGGTAAAGCCATAGTCTCTGAGCGCCGCCATATGGAGGTCTCTTATTGCCACTATACCTTGCAGCATATCAGGCTTCTCATCAGGATCCGGCTGATGAAGCATTCCTTTGTAACCGTCACCGGTGGTGCGTGGTTTGTTTGTGTAAATACGAGGAACTATAATTATTTTATCTTTTACTTCATCCTGCACTTTACGCAGACGTGAAATATAGTCAAGCACCGGTTCCCGGCTGTCCGCTGAGCATGGACCTATTATCAGAATGAATTTCTCCGATTCACCTGAAAATATTTTTTTAAGCTCCTCGTCTCTCTCCGCCTTAACACGTGCCAGCTCCTCAGTCACAGGATAGCGGGTTTTTATCTGCTGCGGTATCGGCAGCTTTCTTGAAAATTTAAGATTCATAACTGTTTCACCTTACAATATTTTATCAAAAAGCTTGCGGCGACTTGTGGAAAGCCGCATCATTTCCCGCATTCCTTCACGGTCACCTGTATTTATCTTTTCGTACAGCTCGTCAAAAGAGCTTCTGAAGCGCTCCATCTCGGCAAGCAAAACATTTTTATTGTCAAGAAAAAGCTCGCTCCACATTTCATCGTTTATGCGTGCAATCCTTGTTAAATCCCTGAATGAGTCGCCGGTATACTTTTCAAGATCAGGCGTACTGTTGCAGCACATAAGCGATACGGCAATACAATGAGTCAGCTGTGATAAAAAGCCTATCATACGGTCGTGCATTTCAACCGAAAGCTCTGCCACCTGATAAAAACCGAGCTTCTCACCCAAATCCCTGCAAAGCTCGATTGCATCAGGTGTGTTCTTCTCGGTAGGAACGACTATATAGTTAGCGCCCTTAAATATTTCAGAGGTACTGTTTTCAACGCCGCAGACTTCACGTCCCGCCATAGGGTGAGCGGCGATAAATTCCACGTCTTCCCTTAAAATGCTCTGTATTTTTCCTACGATACAGCCTTTTACTCCCGTTACATCGGTTATTACCGCCCCGCTTTTAAAATACTGCTGATTTTCCTTTATCCATTCTATAAAAATATGCGGATAAAGCGCGAACACCGTAAGGTCGGCGTTTGCTATCAGTTCAGGCTCAATTTTTACAGTGCCGTAATCAATAATTCCTTTTTCCAGAGCAAAATCAACAGACGACTCTTCCTTTGTAATCGCACTTACTTTAAATCCCTGCTTTTTTAATCCTTCCGCATAGCTGCCGCCGAGAAGCCCCAGACCGACAATCAGAATATTCATATCCTTACTTAATTTCATTTATTTTCCACCTTAATATCAACGCCGAGTAAGCTGAGACGGTCAAAAAAGTCCGGCAGGCTTTTTGCAACCGCTTCAGCGCCGTATATGGTGCCGCCCGTAAGAGTACAGAGCACGGCGAGCGACATTACAATTCTGTGGTCATTATGACCGTAGAGCGGAAGTTCCGGAGTTTTCAAATCGCATTTATGAACTGTTATCTCGTTCTCACCGACATCTGTATGGCAGCCGAACTTTAAAAGCTCCTCAGCCATTGCCGCACCGCGGTCGCTTTCCTTAATTTTAAGGCGGTGCGTTCCGGTAAAGTGCGCACCGTTTTTAACAGCGGCAGCCGCCATAAGCACCGGACCTAAATCCGGACAGTCAGATATATCAATATCCGGCGTACCTTTTGCAATTTTTTCAAAAAGCTCCGGATAAACCGCATCTCCCTGCGAAGTTTTTTTGCTGAGTCCCCTTACCGAAACGTTGCCGCCGGTCAAATTAAGCGCGGAGAAAAACGCGGCGTTTGAATAATCACCCTCAACCGCAAGCTCTCTCGGCTTATAGCTTTGTGAGCCTTTTATGTAAAAGGTATGCTCGTCCGCCCTTTTTACACGCACACCGAAATCAGCAAGCGCCTTTACCGTCATACCTAGATAAGAGGCGCTCTCAAGCGCGCCGGTAATATCAACAGTACTGTCGCCGGCAAGCAGCGGCAGAGCAAACATCAGTCCGCTTATGAACTGGCTCGATATATCTCCCCGCACAGCGTAACCGCCGCAGGCAAGCCTTCCTTTGAGCGTGACGCTTTTTTTATCCTGCTTGAACTCTATACCCTGCGAGCGGCAGATATCGTCATACACCGAAAGAGAGCGGCTGAAGAGCCTCTCCGTGCCCGAAAGGGTGAATTTTTTATCCTCAAGCAGGCAAAGCGGAATCATAAAGCGCAGTGTGCTGCCGCTTTCTCCGCAGAATAGATTTTCTTTAACCGTTTTCCCTGCTGTCGCGACGCCGCCGATAAAAACAGAATTGTCTTCAATTTTCACACGGGCTCCGAGCGATTCAAGGCAGCCGAGGGTAGCCTTAATATCCTCGGAAAAATCAACACCTTTGATTTCACTGCCCGACGACAGGGCGCCGCAGATAAGATACCTGTGCGCCATACTTTTTGAGGGCGGCGCCTTTACAGAGCCCGCCGCCGCGCTCTTACCGACCGTGACTATCATTTTTTTTACCGTAATTATCTATAAGGAATTGTATCGCCTCGGTATAGCCGTCTATGCCGTGTCCGCTTATTGTTTTGACGCAGGCGGCGCGGATATAGCTTATCTGCCTGAATTCCTCGCGCGAGGAAATATCGGATATATGCACCTCGACCGTTGGAATCGAAACAGCCTTTACAGCGTCAAGCAGGGCGACGCTCGTATGAGTATAGGCGCCGGGATTTATGACTATTCCGTCAAACACCCCGTATGCCGCCTGTATTTCATCAACAAGACAGCCCTCGTGGTTCGACTGGTACAGCTTTACAACGGCACCGTTTTTGTCCGCGTATTGTCTTATATTGGCGCAAAGCGTCTCGTAGCTGTCTTTTCCGTAAATTCCCGGCTCTCTTATACCGAGCATATTTATATTCGGTCCGTTAATCACTAAAATTTTCATTAAGAAAAACCTCTGTTACCGTGTTTATATTCTTCAGAAGGTCATCAGCCGCTTCAATTTTTGCCTGAGCCGCGCCGCAGTATATTCCGTATCTTTCAGTGTACCGCTTTAAAAGCAGCTCACGGTTCGACGAAAGCGGACGGTCATCTGTTGTAACCAGCTTTTCAACCGGTCGGTCGATAAAGACCACGAATCCGTTTTCCTTCAAAAGCGAAACATTATTTTCTCTCAAAATCGCTCCGCCGCCTGTGGCTATCACTGCGGACTGCATTCCGGAAACCTTTTTGATAACTTCGGATTCAATATCCCTGAATTTTTCCTCGCCGTACCTTGAAAAAATATCGGGAATTGACATTCCGGCAGTCTTGACTATCACATCGTCAGTATCAACGAATTTCTTACCGAGTCTTTCAGCCGCCTTTTTACCTATTGTTGTTTTCCCGCAGCCCGGCATGCCTATCAGTACGATATTCTTTTTATCACGGAGTATTTTCTCATAGACCGACTGAATTTTATCCTCCGAAACTGTCTCGCCGGTGAACTTCTCGACCGCAAAAGCCGCCTGCGCCACCAGCATATAAAGTCCGCCCCGTGCATTTATCCCCTTTTGCCTTGCTGATATGACAAGCTCCGAGCAAAGCGGGTTATAAACCGCGTCGGTCACGGAGTAAAGATTTTTGAAAAGGGATATATCAACCGCCGAAGCTCCTATATTCGGATACATTCCGCAGGGCGTGGTATTTATTATTGCCTGTGCGTCAATATGCTCGGAAAGAGCGATTCCGTAAGTAACCGCGCCGTCCCGTCCGCTTCTCGATACCCTGTAAACCTCTGCCGCACCGAGACTTTCAGCAACCGCAGCCGCCGTTTTTGAGGTGCCTCCGCTGCCTAAAACCAGCACCTTTTTGCCTTCAAGCTCCGCCCCCTGCTTTTTTATAAGGGAGCGCATACCCGAAAAATCGGTGTTATAGCCGTACAGCTTACCGCCGTTATTGACAATCGTGTTTACCGCGCCTATTTTATGCGCCGTATCGCTTATAACGTGAAGATACGGTATTACCGCCTGCTTATAAGGTATTGTCACATTTATCGCCTTAAAATCGGCTTTTCGCATAAATGAATCAAGCCCGTCTTTCGGTATTTCACAAAGCTCATAATCATAATCGGCAAGCTGCGAATGAATTATTTTTGAAAAGCTGTGCGACAGCTTTTCCCCAATGCAACCGTATTCCATTATTCCGCCAACCAATCCGTTCCGAATCTCGCGCTTAAAATATCGCATAAGGTAAGCGCCGTAATACTGTCAACCACTATCCTCGCACGGTGAACAATACAGGGGTCGTGCCGTCCGCCGGCGAGAAAATCGACATTTTCCATATTTATAAAATCAACCGTCTGCTGACTGATGTGTATTGTGGAAGTAGGCTTTACCGCGCAGCGGAAAACAACCGGCATACCGTTGGTGATGCCGCCGTTTATACCGCCGTTGTTGTTTGTAAGGGTAAATATTTTACCGTTTTCGGTTCTTAACGGGTCGTTTGCCTGACTTCCGCGCATATTGCAGAGCGAAAAGCCGCCGCCGAATTCCACGCCTTTTACGGCGGGAACAGAAAAGAGCGCGTGCGACAAAAGGCTTTCCACACTGTCAAACCACGGCTCGCCCACTCCGGCGGGAAGTCCCGTAACAGCGGTCTCAAGCACTCCGCCCACACTGTCCCCGACATTTTTAGCGGCAATAATTTCCTCTTTCATTTTTTCGGCCGCCGCCGTATCAAATACAGCAAACTGCATTTCCGAAAGTTTTTTAATATCACTTTCGTAATCTTTAAAGCCTCTGTCGGCAATTCCGGCGAGCCTTGCGATATGAGTGCCTATATTTATGCCTTTTCCTTTAAGCGCCGAAAGCGCTACCGCGCCCGCCGCCACGACAGCGGCTGTTAACCTGCCGCTGAAATGACCGCCTCCGCGGTAATCCTCAAACCCGTGGTACTTTTCATACGCCGTATAATCGGCGTGTCCCGGGCGCGCCTTGCTTCTTATCTCGCTGTAATCCTCTGATTTTGTATTGACGTTCGGAATCAAAATACATATCGGCGTTCCGGTGGTTTTCCCCTCAAAAACTCCGCTTTCGATAACAAACTCGTCAGGCTCGACCCTCGGAGTGGAAATCAACCCTACCGGGCGGCGCAAGGAAAGCTGACTGCGGATAAAATCCTCATCTATTTTTATTCCGGGAGCGATTCCGTCGATAACCGCTCCTATCGCGGCGCCGTGACTTTCCCCGAACAGAGTTAACGACACTGAGCTGCCGAACGTATTTTTCATGCGAATGTCTCCTTGATTCCGTCCGCAAATTCGCCGAACGGCATTTTTTTCATTTCATAGCTGCCTATTTCCGGAACATAAATAACGGTTATCTTATCGCCGGACATTTTCTTGTCATGCCGCACCGCGTCGATAACCGCCTTCGCGTCAATATCGGTGCTGACAGGAAGGTTAAGGCTTTCAAGAACAGGCGCCAGTCTTTTCCGCACTTTTTCCGAACACATCGGCAGCATACCGAGCGCCACGCACTCGCCGTGGTAAAGGTTCTGCATACCGTTCTGGCTCTCAATCGCGTGAGCCAGAGTATGACCGAAATTAAGTATTTTGCGGAGACCGCCCTCTTTTTCGTCCTGCTCAACAACAGAGCGCTTTATTTTAAGCGAACGCTCTATTACGGTATCTATTTCCTTTACCGCATTTCCTTTTTCAAATATCTCAAAAAGCTCCGGGTCAGAGGTCAGCGCCATTTTAAGCGCCTCAGCAAGCCCGTTTGAAATCTGTCTCGCGGGAAGCGTTTTAAGCGTATCGGGGTCAATAATTACGCCGGACGGCGGATAAAACGCGCCAACAATATTCTTGTACCCGCCAAAATCAATCGCCACCTTGCCCCCGACCGATGAATCGACCTGCGAAAGCACAGTCGTTGGGATATTGTAAAAGCAAATTCCGCGCATATAGCTTGCCGCGGCGAAGCCCGCCATATCGCCGACAACGCCGCCGCCTACCGCCACAACGCAGTCGCTGCGGGTAAAGCCGTTATCCACAAGCGCGGACAAAAGTGTTTTATACTCATCAAAGCATTTCGAGGTCTCTCCCTCAGGCACGGTCACGATAAAAGGGGTTTTGCACTGCTTTGCGACTGTTTCTGAATATTGGCTGGGCACTCCGCTGTCGGTCACGACAAGCACTCTGCGGTCAAGGTTGAAATATTCCCCTGCTTTTAAAAGAGCGCCCCGTTCAAGATAAATATTATATCCGCCCGACGAGGTTTTTACGGGTAAAATCACTTTTCGCTCCCCCTAAGTATAATTTCCTTTTCAAAGCTGCCGGCAATCCGCAGGGTGCTGCAGTTTTCCTTGAGCTCCTCTATCATTTCTCTGCCTTTTTCGCTGTTTATATTGCCCTCGCCCTCAGCGTAGAAATAATAGCTCCAGATAAGCTCCTTTGTGGGGCGGGATTTAAGCGCGCGCAGGTTAAAGCCGTGCTTTCCTATCGTGTTTATCGCCTTGCCGAGCGCGCCCGCCTCATTTGATACGGTAAAGAGCATTATAAACTGATTGTCCTTTTCGGCGGAGGTCTTCGGCGTTTTCGAGAAAACGGCGAAGCGCGTCGTATTGTTTCCGCTTTCGTTTATATGTGCCTCGAGCTTTTTAAGGCCGAACTTTGCCGCCGCCTCGTCGCTTCCTATCGCCGCGGTATCGTGTCTGCCGAACTCCGCTACCTGCTTTGCCGCAACGGCGGTATTGACCGCCTCGACCGGCTCAAAGCCGTGCTCTCTTATATATTTCGCGCACTGGCCGAGCGCCTGCGGGTGACTTATTACACGCTTTACCTCGTCCATAGTCGTACCTTTTACGGCGAGAAGGTTCTGAACTACCTCAATATCGTAAATTCCGTTTATATAGAGCGTTCCGAAAAAGGTAAGATCCATTACCTGAGCCACGTCGCCGTTATGGCTGTTTTCAATCGGAAGAACGGCGCAGTCACATTCGCCGTTGACGACCGAATCGTACGCTGTTTTGAAATCGGAATGGGAGACCGCTTTAGCGTCAGGAAAAATACGGCTGGCGGCGATATTGGCAAACGCGCCCTCCACGCCGCTGTAAGCTACCCGCATACCCTCAAGCAGACGGTGCTGATACGCCTTCGACAGCTCCATATTATTCTGAAGAAAGCTGACATAATAAGGCCTTACGGTCTCGCTTTTCACAAGTGCCGAATTGCGCGCTATGACCTCAGCCTCACGCGCCTGGTCGGTGACCCTTATTCCGTTTTTCCTTTTGTACTCCGCGACGGTCTTTACAGCCGCCATACGCTCTTCAAAAAGCTCCGCCATGCGGCTGTCGATCCTGTTTATCTCATTTCTTGCCTTTTCCAGTTCAGTCATATTTACCACCGGTTATTTATTATATTCTTCGATAAGCGCCTTGAACGCCGGAAGAGAGTTTTCTATCTGCTCGCGCGATACGCAGTAGCATATGCGCACATAGCCCTTACATCCGAAATCATCGCCCGGAACGAGCAGAAGCTCATATTTCTTTGCGCGCTCGCAGAAAGCGTAGGCGTCCGGCTCGGGTGATTTTACAAAAAGGTAAAACGCGCCGTCCGGCGGTACTACGGTATATCCGTATGAAGTAAGCGCGCCGTAAAATATATCACGGTTCGTCTTATAGGTTTCAAGGTCGGGCTTTACATCTACACAGTCTCTTACAGTATACTGAAGAAGGCTCGGCGCGCAGACAAAGCCGAGAGCCCTGCCCGCTCCGCAGACCGCGGCGTAAAGCTCGCCGCAGTCCTTACATTCAGGCGAAACAAGTATATAGCCTATACGCTCGCCGGGCAGTGAGAACGACTTGCTGTACGAATAGCAGACAACGGTGTTTTTATAAAACTTTGGAATATAAGGAACATCGGCACCGTAAACAAGCTCCCTGTACGGCTCGTCCGCTATTATGTATATATCGGTTCCGTACTCACGCTGACGGTTTTCAAGCAGCAGCGCAAGCTCTCTGATTGTATCCTCCGAAAAAACAGCGCCGGTGGGATTGTTCGGTGAGTTTACTATAACCGCCTTTGTTTTTGAGGTAACCGCCTTTTTAAGCGCCTCAAAGTCAATCTGAAAATCGCCCTCTCTGCATGGAGACTCGACAACCGCCGCGCCCGCTTTTTCGGCGAAAACACGGTATTCCGGGAAATAAGGCGCCAGCACCACTATTTCATCTCCGCTGTTTACGATTGCGTTAAGCGTTACCGTAAGCGAGGCCGCGGCGCCGCAGGTCATATAAATAAGATTCGGGTCGGCGTCAAAATCAAAGCGCGACTTTACGTTATCGGCAATCGCCTTTCTTACTCCGGCGTCGCCCTGAGCGGAGGTGTACCCGTGAAGCTGCACCGGGTCAGTCTCGTTTATAAGCCTTTTCATTGCCTCGGTAACGGCGGCGGGAGCCGGAACGCTCGGGTTTCCTATGCTGAAATCAAATACTTTGCTGTCGCCTATTTCTGCCTTTCTTGTCTTGGCATACTCGAAAATTTCCCTTATGACCGAGCGCTTTTTTCCGAGTTCGGTCATTCTTCCGTTGATCATTCAAATCACCCATTTCCATAAAATAAGCCCGCAATACGTTCCTGCTTAATTGCATGAGCGATTGCGGGCTGTCCGTACATCTTAAAGCTGAAAGAAAACCTTAAGCTCTGGTATACAGGCAGTCCGTATTAAAGTAATAAAATCGATACATAGCGTATACGGACATATTGCCCACCCTTTCCTTAAAGTCTCTTATCATTTTATAACATTATCTTTATTTTGTCAACAAAAATCTTTGCTTATCCGCCAGCTTATTCAACGGCAAGCTCCTTGATTGAGCGGAGCTGATAATCGACGTTCTTAAGCAGCTGCGGATTTTTCAGCGCCACCGCCGCGCCCTTTACAACGCTGTGCGACGGGTCGTCAAGCGCATGAACCTCTATCCCGAGGTATTTCTGAAGTCTCGCTTCCATTCCGCTTAACTGCGAGCCGCCGCCAGTAAGATACATACCGTCCTCGGTTATGTCGGCAACAAGGTCGGGGTCGGTGCGGTTCAGCACCTGCCTTACCGCGTTGCAGATGGTTTCCACCGTTTCGTTAATAGCATCAAAAACCTCGCCCGAGGATATTTCAAAGCTCTCCGGCAGTCCGGAAAACACATTTCTTCCCTTTGCGACAATAGCGATTTCAATATCTCTTTTTACCGCGGAGCCAACCTTTATTTTTATCATTTCAGCGGTAAGAGGTCCTATTTCTATGTTATACTCCTTACGGACATATCTTATTATCTGTGTATCAAGGTCGGAAGAAGCGGTTTTAAACGACTCGCAGACCGCTATTCCGCCGAGGGATATAACGGCGATATCGGTCGTACCCGCTCCGATATCAACAATAAGCGAGCCTCTCGGCTTTGAGAAATCAAGTCCGAGTCCGAATGCGACCGCGAGCGGCCCCTCTATTACCGATATGTTCCTTCCTCCTGCCGACTCTACAACGTTTGAAAGCGAGTGATGCTGAAGCTCGGTAAGTCCCGCCGGAAGCGTTGCCATTATGCGCGGACGCATAATCCTGCTGCCGAATGCCTGCTGCATATAGTTTTTAAGCATTATTTCGGCTATGTCGTAATCAGATATAATCCCGCGCTCAATCGGAAAAACACATACAAGACTGTCCGGCGTTCTGCCTATGGTCTGCTTCGCCTTTTCGCCGAAATACACCGGCTCCCATGTCTCACTGTCAACCGTGACGACATTAGGCAGTTCGAGAACAACCTTTGAGCTTGAGAATATAACCGTTTTTGATGAACCTAAATCTATTCCTATATCTGTCGCCATAACGTTCCTTCCGAAAAAATCATATTTTATAATATTCTATCATATCATCGCGCGTTTTACCAGTATTATTTCCGTTTCTCTTTTCCCGACATGAGGGCTGTAACGCAGTAAACACCGTCGGCGCCCGCGGCGAGAAGCTGTTTCGCGCAGGCGTCAAGCGTAGCGCCGGTAGTTTTTATATCATCGACAAGCAGAAGCACCTTACCGGAAAGATCACACTTTGCGCTGTAAAGTCCCTTAACGTTTTTGAAACGCTGCTTTTCGTTCAGGTTATGCTGGGAAACACCTGACCTTTTGCAGCAAAGCAAATCATACACCGGCAGTCTTAACAGTTTAGCCACGCCCTCCGCAAGAATCCGGCTCTGATTATAACCGCGCATAAGACGGTTCTTTAGGTGCATGGGCACAAAGCATACTCCGTCAAATTTTATATCCCGGTATTCGTTCTTTACGCAGAAAGCCATATTCTTTGCGAAAAATCCGGCTGACGACAGCTTCCTGCGGAATTTGAAGCGGTGCATCGCCTTTCTGACAATGCCGCTGTTTTTGAAAGGAGCTACACAGCCGTCAAAATGAAAGACATGCCTTTTGCACTGGCACAGCTTTTTATCAAGACCGCAGCGCATACACCTCACCGCCGGGTCGCACCGTTCAATCATCTCGTGGCAGTAATCGCACAGCTCGTCCTCGGCGCCGGTAATCGTTCCGCAGCAGGGACAGGTGTACGGATGCAATACCGAACTAATAAGGGATAAAGCCGTTGACAACAGAGCCGCCCTCCTTTAAAAACTGTCCGAGCAGAGTATATCTGAGAGTTTTCCGGTCGTTTGCCGCCATCTCGTTCCAGACAGCCTCGCTTCCTACCGCGACAAGCAGCTTTTTTGCCCTTGTCACCGCGGTATAAAGCAGGTTTCTGTATTTCAGCTTTGAGGGTACGTCGAAAAGCGGCAGCACAACGCAGTCGTATTCGCTGCCCTGACTTTTATGCACCGTAACCGCATACGCCTGCTCGAGCTGCGACAAATCTTCCGAGAAGTAGGTCACAACGCGGTCGTCAAACCTTACCTTCAGTATGCCGCCGCGACGGTCTATATCCGTTATGTAGCCCACATCGCCGTTGAACACTCCCGTGCCGTATTCGCCGTTATCCTTTCTGTACTGCAAATCGTAATTGTTTTTGACCTGCATAACCTTATCGCCTTCACGGAAAAAAATCCCCTTGAACGGAAGCTGCGGCTTATCTGAGGTATGGGGGTTAAGCGCGCTCTGGAGCATATTGTTGAGATTCACCGTGCCGGTTTCAAGCAGTCTTGACGGGCAGAGCACCTGAATATCTTTTACCGGGTCAAAGCCGTAAGCCGCGGGAAGCCGCTCGCAGACAAGCTCAAGCACCGTGCGGCTTACTGAATACCTGTCTGCTCTGTGCATAAAGAAGCAGTCAGAGTCCTTTGCGGAAAAATCGGGCTTCATACCGTTGATTATGGCGTGAGCGTTTGTGATAATACGGCTCCTGCCCGCCTGTCTGAAAACCTTTTTGAGACGAATAGACGGGAAAATTCCCGATGTCAGTATATCGTTGAGCAGATTGCCGGCTCCGATAGACGGAAGCTGGTCGGAATCGCCCACAAGTATTATACGGCAGGAAAGCCTTAAAGCCTTAAGCAGACTGTCAAAAAGCAGAACGTCAATCATTGACGACTCATCGACAATAATAACATCACAGTTCAAAGGATTCTTTTCGTTTCTTGCAAAGTGCTGCTCCTCGCCCTCTCCCCACTCGACCTCAAGAAGCCTGTGTATTGTTTTGGCTTCTCTGCCGGTAAGCTCGGTCATACGCTTCGCCGCCCTGCCGGTCGGCGCCGCAAGCTCGATTTCAAGGTCACGGTTCTCGAACAGCTTGATTATCGCGTTTAATGTGGTGGTCTTGCCGGTTCCCGGCCCTCCGGTCAGCACAAGCACGCCGCCCTCAAACGCCTCAAAAATAGCCTTGCGCTGAAGCTCCTCGAATTTAATTCCGAGCTTATGCTCAACATGGTCTATCTCAAGAGCGTCAACCGTCACCGCATTGCTTATGTACTGCTTTACCGAAATAAGTCTCGCCGCTATATGCTCTTCCGCCGAATAATAGGCAGGTATTGAATAAAAAACCGTTCCGTCTATTGTTTTTCGGCATAATCTGAAGCAGTCCGCAAGACGTCCGCAGCAAGACTTGGCGGACTGAGCGTCACACCCAAGCAGCTTCGCCGAAACCTCCGCGAGTTTGTTTTCCGGAAGGCAGGTATGACCGTTCGCCAGATTTTTGCGCAGCACATATTCCACTCCGGCGGATATTCTCATATCGCTTTCCATGTCAAAGGACATATCCCGCGCTATATCTTCCGCTACTTCGAACCTTAAATCGATGCCCTCCTCGCAAAGAGCGTAAGGATTGCTTTTTATAATTTCCTTTGCCCTTGTCCCGAAATGCCTGAAAATCAAAAGGCATTTATCGGGCGAGACCCCGTATTTTGAAAGCATGAGCATTATATCCCTTACGCCGTACTGCTTCGCGTATTCCTCGGATATTGCCTTTGCCTTTGAAAGCGAAATACCCTTAAGAGCCGAAAGGCGCTCGGGCTCGTTCTGTATAACATCGAGCGATTCCGCACCGAACTTTTCGACTATGCGCTGGGCTGTCGCCGGACCTATCCCCTTTATCGCGCCCGACGAAAGATATTTGAGAATAGCCGCGGCGTTCTGCGGGGTTTTCCTCTCAAATCCCTCCGCCCTGAACTGTCTTCCGTATGAAGCGTGGAAGGTGTATTCCCCGTAAAAAACCGCAGAATCGCCCTCGGAAAGAAAAGGCATGATTCCCACGACCGTTACCGGCTCATCTTCCGCTTTTATTTCAGCCACAGTATAACCGTTAGAGTCGTTTCTGTATGTTATTTTTTCAACGGTTCCGCTTATTTCGGCGGTTGTACCCGATATGGAGTCCTGCATCTGAAAAATCCGTCCAGTCCTTATTATTTTTCGATATTTGCCGAAAAGACAAGAGCCTCCGGCAGCTTCTCGGCTGACAAATATAACACTCCGCACTGCGTTGCTGCAAACCTGCATTCATTTTCCTGCGCAGGTGAAATTCCGTTATTCACAGCTATAATCCTGTCCGAATAAGCGCTGCCGTGCCACCTTCTCTGTTCATACGCAAATCTTATCTGTCCGGCAGGGTCGCTGCCGGACAGATAAATTACTGTGTATGTAAACGGCTTTTTTCCGGTCAGCATCAGCTTGAGCCGTATACCATGCATAAGCTCCGCCAGTCCGAACAGCGCAAAACACATTCCGAGCGCTATAATAATATATTCAGCAATCATTCTGAACACCTCCGTACCATATTATATGCCGGAAGGTTAAGATGTGCCAAAATATCCCTGAAATTCAAAATAAAGGGCTTAATAAGCCCTTTATTTTGAATTTATTGAATTTTAACAGTAGTACTGTAAGAACCGACCTGCCATATATTATTGTACTCGTCGCACCTTACTGTCACAAACACCGTATGCTCTCCGGCCGCCATATCGGTAAGGTCGGTCTCTGCGTAAAGCATATCGGCTGTCAGCTTATTTATAACCGAACGCGGTCCGCATATCTTAACATTTCTGATAACAGTGCCTGAGCTTGCTGAAAGTCCCGAAGAAAGTCCCTTATATCTGATTTCGGAAACCGTAAACGAACGCTCCGAATAATCCGAAACATCCACCGTAACCGTGAAATCCTCAATCGAATCGAGGAGCCTTACTCCCTCAGGCAGCCTCGGCGAAACATCAAAGCTGTAAGACGACTTTGAAACCGTTGTTATATCTATCGCCGACAGTGTCACCTGAGTTATCTTGTCAATAGCGTCCGGCGTACCTATTACCGTAACGGTTCCGTGATTTACCTTATATGAAATACTGCTCTTTGAAAATCCGCTCGGAAGATTCGAGAAATCCGCCACAACCGGCACCGATTTACTCTTTGATATCGGCACTGTAACCTTAACGGCGGACTCGCTCAAAGTAAGGACAGAGGCATCAATTTGCTCGCCGTTTTCATCAAAAAGCTGAATTTCCGCATCAAAAGTGGTGCTTTCGCTCAAGGTTTCATTTACTTGAGCATAAGCGACAACGGAATCTATTGTGTTTATTACGGTTCTTGGGCCCTTAATTGTAATAGTATCGCTCTCTGTACCGCTCACAACAGCCGTTTCGGCAATCAAACCTTCCGCAGCGCTGGCACCCTCGGCTCTCGCCTTAATAGTGAATTCCTTTGTATCAACATAATCGAGGGTGACGTTTACGGTTGACGGCGAAATGCTGATAAACTCATAATCAGACACTACCGTGTTCCTGCCGCCTGAAACCTCAAGCTGATATTCACCGGGGGCGTTTATTGCGGCGGCTGAGGCGTAAACGTAAATATCGTCCGACTGAAGAGCCGATACAACATAACGCGGGCCTTTGATTGTTACGGTAAATTTCTGGGAAGAAATATCGCCTATAATTTCCATACCGTTTTCTGCTGCGAAAGTGTTTTCAAGATTGATTGTCACAGGGACATCGGTAAAAGTCCTGTCCGCATCGGGATTCTGGTTTATCATAATAATCAGCCAGAATATAAACGCGGCCACAAGCGAAAACGGAATGGTAAAACGCTTATTGTAAAGCAGCTTTCTGAGCGAAAGACTATTTGGAATTTTTATTTTCCACTTCATCGTTTTCAGCAGCGTCCTTTCCGTTTGCTTTTTTAAATGGATTCATATTCTTTATCGCGTCAATAAAACTATTTCCGGAATCGGTTTTATTGCTGTCAATAAGCAGACGGCGAAGCTCCGCGCAGGCCGAAATACCGTTATAGTTTCTTTTAATCTGACCGTTGGTAACTATTGAAATGTTGCCTGTTTCCTCTGATACGACCAGCACAACCGCGTCTGAATTTTCGCTCATACCGATAGCGGCTCTGTGACGTGTTCCGAGCTGTGAGGAAATATCCTCGCGCTGGGTTAGCGGAAGTATGCAGCCGGCGGCGTAAAGGCGGCCGTCTCTTATTATCATGGCTCCGTCATGCAACGGAGACTTCGGAAAGAAAATATTATTGACCATTGAAACAGACGGAGTGGCGTTTATAACCGTACCGGTATCGATAATCTCACCCAGCTGTGTGGTTCTCTCAAATACTATAAGCGCGCCGACCTTATTTTCCTGCATTATTCCGGCGGCACGGCTCACCTGATCGATACACTCAATCATCGGATCGTCTTCATTGTTAGCACCCTGTGTGCCCACGAGCTTGGTATGACCGACCCTCTCAAGTATACGGCGAAGCTCGGGCTGAAAAATTATAGCGACAGCTATAATAATATAATCCACAAATCTTGAGAGCACCCACTTCATAGTGGTAAGGTTCCACCAGTTAGCGATAAAGTAAATCGCGAACAGTATTATAAGACCCTTGGCAAGCTGACCTGCCCTGGTCTCTCTCATAAATCCTATCGCCTTATATATGATATACGCCACCAGAAGGATATCGATTATATCAAACGGTATCCTCATACTCGCAACAGCATATATTATCTGATTGAAAAATGCGTAAATCGCGGTTAATACGCTGCCCACCACTTAACATTCCTTTTCAACATACTTTGATTCATCGTATATTTTAGCATAAATGTTTTTTCCGTTCAATAGTAAATTCACATTTTCGGAATTTTTTTATCTCAAAATGCTCTTTACCGCAGCGACAAGGCTTTTAATATCCGCCTGCGTGTTGAAAGACGCGACTGAGACCCTAACCATACCCTTTTCAAGCGTGCCGGCCTGCCTGTGAGCGGAAGGCGCGCAGTGAAGTCCTCCTCTTACCGCTATGCCTTTATCGCTGAGAAGCTGAGCTATTTCCGAGGAATCCCTGCCGAATACATTAAAAGACAGTACCGGAACATATTTACCGTATGAGGGTTCAGGCGTATAAAGCTCTATGCGGTCAATTTTCGCAAGCTCTCTGTAAAGATATCTGCATAGACTCATCTCATGCTCATACAGCTTGTTCATTCCGATTCTGTTCACATAATCAATTCCGGCGGACATTCCCATTATCGCCGGCAGTGCCACCGTACCGCTCTCAAATCTTTCAGGCATGGAATCGGGCTGTACCGGCTCAAGCGAATTTGTGCCCGTGCCGCCTTCGACAAGAGTGTCTTCCGGCATTTTTTCACATATAAGCACGCCGAGGCCCATGGGCGCGTAAAGTCCCTTATGAGGTGCCGCACAGAGAAAATCTATATTCATTTCCTTCATATTTATCGGTATCACACCGGCTGTCTGCGCCGCATCGACTGCAAAAAGCGCTCCCCTCTCCCTGCATAGCGCGCCTATATCGGCAATCGGCAGCGTCTTGCCGAGCACGTTTGAGGCGCCTGAGCATATTACGAGCTTGGTGCCGTACTTTATTTTCCTTTCAAATTCGGCGAGAGTTTCCCTGTCATCGTAAAGCGAAACCCTCGCTGTCTCATACTGAACCCCTGTTTTAACAAGCGGACGTATAACCGAATTATGTTCGAGCGATGATGTGACCGCACGGTCGCCCTTATGCAATACGCCTTTGATAACAGTGTTCAGACTTTGGGTACAGTTAAGAGTGAATATTACGTTTTCGGGACCTGACGCCCCGAAAAACGCCGCCGTTTTTTCCCTCACGGCATAAACCGCCGACGCCGCGCGAAGCGAATCGCTGTGACCGCTTCTGCCCGGGTTGGCGGAATGTTCCCTTAGAGCCGCAGCGACCGCGTTTATCACGCTGTAAGGCTTTCTGCCGGTTGTCGCCGCGTTATCAAGATAAATCATAAAAAACACCTCCGTAAACCGGTTCAAAGATAACGGGGCTATTGTATTATACAACAACCCCGTCTGTTTCGTTATTTTTCGTTTATTTCGAGAATTTTTACGCCCGCGTCTCTCAGAAGCTTCTCCGCCGGAGCGATATCACCCGTAAGGATTATGCTGTATCCGCATCCGGCGCTCCCCTTGCCGGAGGTTATTCTCTCAATTTTCACGTTATATCCTTTTTGCCTTAACAGGTCGCGCCCCTTTATAGCGTAGGTCACCGTACCTGTTGATATAATATACCTCTTCATCGTTTTCACTCCGTAAAACAGCCGCCGCAAATAGTTTTTTTACGGCGGACATATTTATATTACATCATATGCTTTTTTTACGGCTGTGACAAACATTTATTTTTCCGTCTCGCTTTCCATTTCGTCTTTATAGTATTTTACCGTTACTATAAGCGCCACCGGCAGAAGAAATATGCCGGCTACTCCGAACAGCTTTATTCCTATAAACATTGCAAGGAGGGTAAAAAGCGGGTTTATGCCCATCTGTCCGCCGATTATCCTCGGCTCCGCAAAATTCCTTATAACCGTAATAACCGCGTACAGCACGATAATCCCGCCCGCCGTTCCTATATCACCTAAAATAAAAAGCACCGCCGCCCACGGCACCAGCACCGTTCCCGTACCGAGCACCGGAAGAATATCTATCATCGCCGTAAGCGCCGCAAGCAGCAAGGCGTGCTTTATACCGAGCAGATAAAAACCGGCAAGCAATTCGGCAAAAGTCATCAGCATAAGTATCGCGTAGCCCTTTCCGAGTTTAAAAACACTCGTAACAAATATTTCCTTTACTTTTCGAATATTGCCGTAAACGCGCGGTCCGATAACTCCCCTGGCGAACCGTATAAGCGAAGGAAAATCAGCCGCAATATAACATGCTGCCACGGCAGAGACAATACAGCTCAAAAGTATTCCGGGCATTCGTCCTGCAATATACGCCGCCGAATCAGAAACAAATCCCGTTACGGCGCTTATCATCGTGTCGGAAGCCTTTTTGAAAAAGCTGTCGGCAAGCACAGAAAGCTCCTCGGGCATATCGCTGAAAAACAATTCAGTGCTTTTTTTGATTTTCTCGAAAAACGCGGATATTTCTTCGGCGTATCCGCTGATTTCTCCGGCAAAATTGCTTATTCCGGAAGATATTCTTAAAACCAAAAAAACACATAAACCGGCAGCGAGCAGAAAAACCGCCAGAGCAAGTCCCGCCGCGGCGAGCTTTCGCTTTATCCTTGTTTTACCGGATATAAATTTTGCCGGTTTTTGCACAAGCCACGCTATGGCGCCGCCTATGACAAAAGGGGTAAGATATTTTAAAAGGAACCTGCATACAATAAACACAATAGCTGAAACCGTAAAAAAATATAACGTGCTTATGAGAAAATCCTTTCGTGCTTCCTGTTTCAAACATATCCCCTCAGTTGCATAAAAATTATATACTATGACAGTTATGTAAAAGACAGGCAAAAATCGGTTGCAAAGAGCCTTAAAGTGTACTATAATAGAGTACAACAGTTCGCGTACGGAGGACAGTTATGGAAGAAAACAGATATCTGCTTGTCGACCCTAAAGTGTTGCCGCCGGTATTTGAGGGCGTCATACGCGCCAAGGAGCTTTTGGCGTCAGGTCAGGTCACCAGCGCCGCGGCAGCGGCAAAGGCCGCAGGCATTTCACGCAGCGCCTTTTATAAGTATAAGGATTTTGTTTTTAAATATTCAGCCGGAAGCGCGGATACTCTCAATATCAACGCTCTTCTTTCTGACCGCGCGGGCGTTTTTTCAGCGCTTACAGCGGGTCTTTACAGCTGCGGCGTAAATATCGTTACCGTATCGCAGGGACTGCCCGAAAACGGAATAGCCAATGTATCTCTCACGGTTGACACCTCATCGGCCGGAATATCCCGTTCAGACCTGCTTGACAGGCTGATGAAAACAGACGGCGTCATATCCGTAAAAATTATTGACGGAGGTAAAAAATGATAAATGTTGCTATAATGGGTCACGGAGTTGTCGGATCGGGAGTCGCCGAGATACTTATCGGTCACGCCGACCGCATCGCCTCAAAAACCAAAACGCCGGTAAACGTCAAATATATTCTTGATTTACGTGATTTCCCCGGTCTTTCGTACAGCGATAAATTTATAAAGGATTTCAACACTATCCTTAATGACGGCGATGTGAAGGTTGTCGTTGAGGTTATGGGCGGAATAAATCCGGCATATGACTTTGCGAAAAAATGTATCTGTGCTGACAAAAGCGTTGTTACATCAAACAAGGAGCTTGTCGCCGCAAAGGGCGCAGAGCTTATCAAGCTCGCCGAGGAGCATAATGTGAATTTTCTTTTTGAAGCCTCGGTCGGCGGCGGAATACCTGTGCTCCGCCCGATAGCGCAGTGTCTTGCCGCGAATGAAATTACCGCAGTCACGGGAATTTTAAACGGCACAACAAACTACATTTTAAATAAAATGATAGTAGATAATATGGACTTTTCCTCGGCGCTTGCCCTCGCGCAGGAAAAAGGCTTTGCCGAACGCAATCCTGCGGCCGACATTGAGGGTCACGACGCCTGCCGCAAGGTCTGCATACTGGCGGCTCTGAGCTTCGGCAAGCACGTTTATCCCGAACAGGTCTCCACCGAGGGAATAACCGACATTACGCTTGACGATGTTGAGTCGGCCGATAATTTCGGCTGTGTAATAAAGCTGATAGGCAGCGCACGCAAGCTCAGCAACGGCAGAATCACCGCTTCCGTGCGTCCCACGCTTGTAAGCCGCGACTGTATTCTTTCCGGTGTCAACGGTGTTTTCAACGCAATTATGGTTCACGGCGACCAAACGGGCGACGTAATGTTTTACGGCAAAGGCGCCGGAAAAGAGGCTACCGCAAGCGCTGTTGTCGCCGATGTAATCGACTGCGTCAAACACATAGGCGCGCGGAAATACCTTTCATGGGAGGACGGCTCGGCAGACTTTGTAGACAACACCGCCGACCTTGCAACAAAGCTTTACGTCCGCGCAGTTTCATCAGACTTTGAGGGTCTTGTAAAGCAGATTAAGAGCATCTTCCCCGGAATTTCATGTGTAAAAAACAAATTCCGCGGTGAAATCGCTTTTATTACGGACGAAGAGCCCGAAAGCGTGCTGCGCTCAAAAATATCAAAAATACAAAACGCAGATTCTGTTAAGGTGCTCCACACCTTGTTCTGATAAATCAGGGGGTTTTTAACAATGTCACTCATAGTAAAAAAATTCGGCGGTTCATCGGTCGCCAACGCCGAAAGAGTCTTCAATGTTGCCAATATAATTATAGAAGACTACAAAAAAGGAAACGATGTCGTTGTTGTTGTTTCTGCTCAGGGCGACACGACAGACGACCTTATCGACAAGGCAAACGAAATAAATCCGGACGGCGGCTCAAAGCGTGAGCTTGATATGCTGCTCTCCGCAGGCGAACAGATTTCAATAGCTCTGCTTGCCATGGCTATTGAAAAGCTCGGTTTTCCGGTAATTTCCCTGCTCGGCTGGCAGGCGGGCTTTTCAACCGATTCCAACCACGGAATCGCCCGCATTAAAAATGTTAATTCGGAGCGTATCCGCAATGAGATCGCAAAGCGCAATATAGTTATAGTCGCCGGGTTCCAGGGTCTTAACAAGTACGATGACATAACCACTCTCGGAAGAGGCGGTTCGGATACAAGCGCGGTAGCTATTGCAGCTTCGATGAAAGCCGATGTCTGCCAGATATACACGGACGTTGACGGTGTTTACACCGCCGATCCGAGAAAGGTGCCGACCGCGAAAAAGCTCGACTCAATAACATACGACGAAATGCTTGAGCTCGCCACCCTCGGCGCGCAGGTGCTCAACAACCGTTCGGTGGAAATGGCTAAAAAATACAATGTGGAGCTTGAAGTGCTTTCAAGTCTCGAAAACAAACCCGGAACAATCGTAAAGGAGACGGTAAAAATGGAAAAAACTTTAATAAGAGGCGTAGCCAAGGACAGCAATGTTGCGACTATATCGGTAGTAGGACTTCAGGACACTCCCGGTGTAGCATTCAAAATCTTCAACAAGCTCGCGCAGCACAAAATAAATGTTGACATTATACTTCAGTCAGTCGGCCGCGACGGCACAAAGGACATAACCTTTACCGTTCCGAAAAGTGATAGCAAAACTGCAGTACAGTCTATAAACTCACTTAAGGACAGTCTCAATTATAAAGAAGTTACACTTGATGAGTCGGTAGCGAAGGTTTCCGTTGTGGGAGCCGGTATGGAAAGCCATCCGGGTGTTGCGTCAAAGATGTTTGAGGCGCTTTACGACGCAGGAATAAATATCCGTATGATTTCCACAAGCGAAATTAAAATTTCCGTACTTATCGACGCTGAATACGCCGATAAGGCAGTAAGAGCCGTACACGACGCTTTTATATCATAATAAATCTGCAAATAAAAAGCATACCGGAAGAGTGAAGGCTGATAAGCCAGACATCTTCCGGTATGCTTTTTTATAGTTTTATTTTATTCCGTGTTTCTTCTCAAACCGGTCGGCAAGCGCCGTGCAACCGAGAATAATATCATCGTAGGTTTTTTCGAAATCTCCGGTGTACCACGGATCGGCGACACTGCGTTCATCATCGGTAAAGCTCAAAAGCAGCTTTATCTTACCTTCACGGTCGCCTCCGAAGAAAGAAAGCATATTTCTGATATTACTGCTGTCCATTCCGATTATGTAATCGTATTTTTCGTAATCAGAGCGTTTTATTACCGTGGCGAAGTGCTGTTCAAACGGCACTCCTTTCTCGGACAGTTTTCTGCGTGTACCGTAATGCATTTGATTTCCCTCTTCCTCCCTGCTCGTGGCAGCAGAAGCAATAAAAAAACGTTCGCTCATATTCCTGTCAGACACTATTTTTTTCATAACAAATTCCGCCATAGGCGAGCGGCATATATTACCGAGGCAGACAAAAAGAACAGATATTTTTTCCATAGACTCTCCCTGTAAAAAGAGGATATCCGAAACGGATATCCTCAATTTTATTTCATTGCCTTTACTTCGTCGAAGGTTTCGGTAACCTCACTGTCAGGCGCTTTTGTGAGAAGACTTACTATCACTATCGCCAGAGACGCGAAAACAAATGCCGGCAAAAGCTCATATATATCAAGTATCGTTCCGGCAAAAAGCTCATGGATCACAAATTTCCAGACAAATACCATTGCGCCGCCGGTGATTATTCCGGCAAGAGCTCCCCACTTATTTGAGCGTTTCCAGAAAAGCGCGAAGAGAACCACCGGTCCGAAAGAAGCACCAAAGCCTGCCCACGCGAAAGAAACTATGCGGAAAACAGAGCTGTTTTCATCAAGCGACATAAATACCGCGATAACCGATATTACTATAACAGACAAGCGCGCTATAATCATTGTCTTTTTCTCTGACAGCTTCACTCCGAAAAACTCACAGAGAATGTTCTGCGAAGCGCTTGAAGACGCCGCCAGAAGCTGCGAGTCCGCCGTTGACATTGTAGCGGCGAGAATACCGGCAAGTATTATTCCGGCTAGCAGTGCCGGCAAAACACCGTTAGTGCTGAGCAGTCTCGCGATCTCTATAATAATACGCTCGCCGTCAGACAGCTCGGCGATGCTTCCGTTCTGCAGCATACCGAATCCCACTATACCGATAATAATAGCTACCGCCATTGAAATTACAACCCAGACGCTCGCGATTCTGCGCGAAACCTTGAGCTTGCGGGCGTCCTTAATAGCCATAAATCTGAGAAGAATATGCGGCATACCGAAATAACCGAGGCCCCACGCAAAATTGGACGCGATAGTAAGCGCGTTATAGGAAATTTCCTTTCCCGTTTCAAGGTCATGCACGGAATTAAAGCTGATAAATCCCGGCAGAGACTTCACATTATCCACAACCTGATCCCAGCCGCCCGCGCTGCTTATTCCGAAGAAAAGCACGACAACAAGCGCGACTGTCATAACGATACTCTGTATGAGGTCGGTTGTTGAAGCCGCCAGAAAGCCTCCGAGCGTGGTGTATGCCACGATTACAACGGCGCTTAAAATCATCGCCGTAACATAGTCTATGCCGAAAATCGTATTGAACAGCTTGCCGCACGCCGAAAAGCCAGACGCGGTATAAGGTACAAAGAATATTATTATTATAAGAGCCGCTATAAGACTTAAAATATTTTTATCGTCCTTATATCTTTTTGAGAAAAACTCCGGAATAGTTGACGCGTCGATATGGCTTGAATAATGCCGTATACGCTTCGCTACTATAAGCCAGTTTACATATGTACCTACAGCGAGGCCTATGGCCGTCCATGACGCTTCGGCGAAACCGCCGATTATCGCGACGCCCGGAAGTCCCATAAGGAGCCACGAGCTCATATCCGAAGCCTCCGCGCTCATCGCGGTTACAAGCGGACCTAATTTACGTCCGCCGAGATAAAAATCGTCGGAATTTTTGTTCCTTTTTGAACAAACGGCTCCGATGATAACCATTGCGATAAGATAAACAAAAATGGATATAAGAATATAAATATCCGTTCTGCTCATCAAAACCCCTCCCGATGAACAAAAATACAAATTATTTTAACATAAAAATACATTTTATGCAATTCTTTTTTACTCAAGAATATTGGTGGTAATATAATCGACGCCCCAGCCCGCGAGCTTTTCCGCGGTTTTTTTGTCATCAACCGTCCAGCAGTTAACCGCCGTTCCGCTTTCATGAAGCAACGCTATATTTTTTTCCGTAAGCCTTCCGTAATGGATATCCAGTCCGAAATTATACTTTTTCAGCTTTTCTATCAGCTTATCATCGACAGAATCCGAATACAGATACTGTATCACGGCTTTTTTATCAAGTCCGCGCAGCGTGACAAGATTGCCGTAATCAAAGGAAATAAATATTGTATGCTCGGCCGCGTATTCGTTTTTCACGGTTTTAAGTATTGCCTTTATATCGTCCTTTTCAAAAGGATTTTTAAGCTCAAGCACACATTCTTTACCGTAAGTGCGGCAGATTCTCAGATATTCCTCAAGTGTCGGAAGACAAAGATCCTGTCTTGCTTTTCCGCTCTTGTCGGCAAGGCGAAGAGAACGCAGGACGGAAAAATCGCTTTTCTCAACCGATAGGTTCTCATTGGCAACCCTTCCCGTATTATCATCGTGAATGATTATATATTTCCCGTCCGCGGTCTTATGGACATCTGTCTCTATTCCGTAGTAATCGCGGTTCCCCGCCGCCACAAATGCCGCAGCCGTATTTTCGGTTTCTATGCCGCTGAGTCCCCTGTGCGCAATCAGCTTTGTTTTTCCTTTTATAATTTTCACAGTATCCATATAAGAGCCCCGTTTCAATAAAATAAGTTATTATCGTTACAAAAAAGCATAATATAATAATATATATGCCACAAAAAAGGAAGAAAAATATGAGAACAAAATATTATATAACAGAATTTATAATTATCGGAATATGCGGTACTCTCTGGCATTTTTTATACGAATGGAGCGGAAAATCACCCGTAACAGGCGTTATCGCGCCGGTAAACGAAAGCACGTGGGAGCATCTTAAGCTGCTTTTCTTTCCGTCCCTTATTTACAGCGCGGCCGAATACTTTACAGTGCGGGAAAAGCCGGAAAATTATATTGCCGCTTCACTTACGGGTATTTTCGCGGGTATGGCGGCAATAACCGTGTTTTTCTATACCTATACCGGCATAATAGGTAAAAATTATACCGTGCTTGATATTTTCAGCTTTTTCCTCGGTATCTTTATTATGCTGCTTGTAAAGCATCTGATTATACAAAACGGTTGTCTTTTATCGCCAACGGCAAAGATTATTTCAATAATCCTTTCAGCTGTCACCGCAGTATTGTTCGGCATATGGAGCTTTTACCCGCCTGATATCGCCATGTTTATTTCCCCTGCATAATCTTAAGATATTTTCAAATAAAAAGCAGCTGCTTAAGGCGGCTGCTTTTATTTGAAAAAATGCAAAAATTATTTTGTGTATTTTTTGCGAGGAACATAAGAGGTATGCAAATCATGATGCGCCTTGTGACCGCCGAAGCCGTCATACCACTCGCTGTAAAGCGCTTTTATAACCGGAGACTCATGCGATTTTCTCAGCGGCATTGACGCGTCCTGATCGTAGAGCGCCTTTGCGCGCTTCGCCTTAATGTCAACCGTGTCCCTTACATACTGCGGCTGTATCGGCTGTCCGCCGCCGTTTACGCAGCCGCCGGGGCAGCCCATTATCTCGACAAATGTCCAGCCGTGCGGATTTCCGTTTTTCATCATATCCATAACGCATTTTGCTGCGGCAGCGCCGGACGCAACGGCAACCTTGATATCGCTGCCGTTGATATTTACGGCAGCTTCTTTAAGACCCTGAGTGCCTCTTACGGCGTTAAAGTCAATCTCGGTATTGTCTTTTCCGGTAAGCCAGTCGTTAGCGGTTCTGAGCGCCGCCTCCATAACGCCGCCGGTAGCTCCGAATATTACCGCCGCACCGGTATCCTCTCCGAGAGGACTGTCAAACTCCTCGTCAGGCAGCCAGTCAAAATGTATTCCGGCGCGCATTATCATACGTGAAAGCTCACGTGTGGTAATAGCAATATCCACATCGGGAACTCCCGCGGCGCTCTGATCGTCACGTCCGATTTCAAATTTCTTCGCGGTACAGGGCATAACCGATACCGAAACTATATCCTTCGGGTCGATACCCATTTTATCGGCATAATATGTCTTTATAACCGCGCCCGCCATCTGCTGCGGTGATTTGCAGGTTGAAAGATGATCAAGCATATCCGGATAATAGTACTCGCAGAATTTTACCCAGCCGGGTGAGCAGGAGGTTATCATCGGGAGCGTTCCGCCGTTTTTGATACGCTCAACAAGCTCGTTTGCCTCTTCCACTATCGTAAGGTCCGCGGCAAAGTCGGTATCGAACACCTTGTCAAATCCGAGTCTTCTTAAGGCGGCGACCATTTTGCCCTCGACATTTGTGCCTATCGGCATACCGAAGCACTCGCCGAGAGTAGCTCTTATAGAAGGAGCGGTCTGAACCACGACGTGCTTATTCGGGTCAGCGAGAGCCTCCCAAACCTTATCGGTATCGTCCTTTTCCACAAGGGCGCCGGTCGGACATACAACTGTACACTGGCCGCAGGAAATACACGGAACATTGGCAAGACCCACCTCAAACGGAGTACCGATAGCGGTGTCTATACCGCGGTTGTTCGCGCCTATAACTCCGACATACTGCTCATTGCACGCGGCAACACAGCGGCGGCAGAGGACGCACTTATTATTGTCCCTTACAAGGTGCGGAGTTGAATCGTCTATTTCATACACCGGCTTAAAGCCCTCGAACGCGGTAGAGTCAACACCGTAATCGCGGCAGAGCTTCTGAAGCTCGCAGTTTGTGGAACGAACGCAGGAAAGACAGTTCTTATTATGAACCGAAAGTATAAGCTCAAGCGTTGTTCTTCTTGCCTTCTGTATCTTTTCAGTGTTAGTGAGTACCTCCATACCCTCTGTTACAGGGTATACGCAGGCGGTAACTATTCTGAAGCCTCTGCCCTCGTTGGCTTCAACAACGCAGATACGGCAGGCGCCGATCTCGTTTTTCTCCTTCATAAAGCAGAGTGTCGGTATTTCAACTCCCGCCATACGCGCAGCGTCAAGTATGGTAGAGCCTTTCGGCACGCTGACCGAAATACCGTTTATTTTAACATTTAACATATCCATCTGTATAAGGCTCCTTTCTTACTTTCTGACAATGGCGCCGAACGGGCAGTTATCTATACATGCGCCGCACTTAATGCAGGCTGCCTGATTGATCTCATGCGGATTCTTGATAGTACCGGTGATAGCGCCGACCGGACAGTTACGGGCGCACTTTGTGCAACCCTTGCACTTGTCGGCGATAATCGAGTAAGAAACAAGATCCTTACATACTCCGGCGGGACATACCTTATCCTTGACGTGAGCCACATACTCGTCACGGAAGAATTTAAGCGTTGCCAGTACCGGGTTAGGAGCAGTCTGACCGAGACCGCAGAGCGAGTTCTGCTTTATGTAAAGGCAGAGCTCTTCCATTCTGTCAAGGTCCTCAAGCGTGCCGTTGCCCTTTGTTATCTTATCGAGCAGCTCAAGCAAACGCTTTGTGCCTACACGGCAGGGTGTACACTTGCCGCAGGACTCGTCAACCGTAAACTCAAGGAAGAATTTAGCCATATCCACCATACAGGTGTCCTCGTCCATTACGATAAGACCGCCCGAACCCATCATACAGCCGATAGCGGTAAGGTTATCGTAATCAACCTCGGTATCGATAAGGCTTGCGGGTATACAGCCGCCCGAAGGTCCGCCGGTCTGCGCCGCCTTGAACTTCTTACCGCCCGGTATTCCGCCGCCTATATCCTCAATTATATGGCGGAGAGTCGTTCCCATGGGAATCTCGACAAGTCCGGTATGCTTTATCTTTCCGCCGAGCGCGAACACCTTTGTACCCTTTGACTTCTCGGTACCCATTGAAGCGAACCATTCAGCACCGCGGAGAATAATCTGCGGAATGTTAGCGAAGGTCTCGACATTATTTTCCACTGTCGGAGAATTGTAAAGTCCCTTAACAGCCGGGTACGGCGGACGCGGACGCGGCTCGCCGCGGTTGCCCTCGATAGAAGTCATAAGAGCGGTTTCCTCGCCGCACACAAATGCGCCTGCGCCAAGACGGATATGAAGGTCAAAATCAAATCCGGAATCAAATATATTCTTGCCAAGCAGTCCGTATTCACGAGCCTGGTCAATAGCTATCTGGAGACGCTTAACCGCAATCGGATATTCGGCGCGTACATAGACATAACCTTGTGTGGCACCGATAGCGTAACCGGCAATAGCCATAGCCTCGATTACAGAGTGGGGGTCGCCCTCGAGTACGGAACGGTCCATAAACGCGCCCGGGTCGCCCTCGTCGGCATTGCAGACCACATATTTCTGCGGAGCCTTATTAGGCGCGCAGAGCGCCCATTTGCGTCCGGTCGGGAATCCGCCGCCGCCTCTCCCGCGCAGACCTGAATCGGTAACGCACTTAATAACGTCCTCCGGCGTCATTTCGGTAAGCACCTTACCGAGCGCGGCATAACCGTCCATAGCAATATATTCATCGATATTCTCAGGATTTATAACACCGCAGTTGCGGAGCACCACACGGTTCTGTGACTTATAAAATGCGGTATCGCCGAGAGCCACATTGCCGGTAACCTCTTCCTTATCGTTTCCTGTATCGTTATATACAAGACGCTCTACTATTCTGCCCTTGAGCAGATGCTCCTCAACTATTTCCTTTACATCTTCAGGTGTTACCCTGCTGTAAAAAGTACCGTCGGGATAGACAATTACAACAGGTCCCAGCGCGCAAAGACCGAAGCATCCGGTCTGTACCAGCTTTACCTCGTCGGCAAGTCCGTAGCTTTCGATATTCTCCCGGAACGCTTTCTGAATATCCTGACTTCCCGAAGAGGTACAACCCGTACCGCCGCAAATCAACACATGTGCACGAACCATTTTTTTACCTCCAATTATTCTTTATGACCGGCGATTGTGTATTCGTTTACAACATTGCCGCCCTTAAGATGCTCTTCAACAACACGCTTTGCCTTTTCCGGCGTCATCTTTACATATGTAACCTTATCCTTGCCGGCCTCGAAAACCTCAACGATAGGCTCATACTGGCAGATTCCGATACAGCCTGTCTGGGAAACGGTAACCTTGTCCGAAAGTCCGGCAGCGTTTACTTCCTCAACCAGCGTGGCAAGAACAGGTCTTGCTCCAGCCGCTATACCGCAGGTCGCCATACCTACTACGACACGGATATCATTTACTCCCTCACGGAGTATTACCTTGTCCTTCATTCTGTCCTTTATTGCCTGTAATTCAGCCAATGACTTCATATTGTTTCTTCCTTTCAAAGTTATAAAAGTTATATTTAAGAATACTGTTCTTTAAGATACTCCTTAATCCAGCAGATGACCTCATAGCTGTTAAGAGGCACATCTCCGAGAACAGCCCTCATTTCTCTTGTATCAAGCGTCACCGTTTTTCCGCCTGTGCGGTGAGTGAAAAGAAAATCCGTATCCGGATGACCCTGTATAAGCGTGGCTATACTCTCGGTAACATCGCCCAGCGGCGTGAAATCAATATGCTTCTTATTGAAACGCGCCGTAACCGTTGTACCGTGGGAATCGGGAAATTCGTCCTTATGCCGTGAGGTTATCTCAACTCCCCCGCCGGTCATTTCCGCCGCCATCTTAAGCAGCGGTATACCCATGCCGACCTTTCTGGTCGTCCTTGTGGTATAAAACGGGTCTGTAACTGATTTGAGTATTTCATCGGTCATTCCGCAGCCGTCGTCCTCAATAGTCAGCGTGAGTGTTTCCTCGGTTTCGTTAACCGTTATCCTTGTAAGCGCGGCTCCGGCTTTAACGGAATTTTCCGCGATATCAAGAATATTTAGCGATAATTCCTTCATAACTCACCTCTGAGATACCTGATAAGCTGAACGGCGGCATCGCGCCTTTCACATTCAAGCTCTATAAAGTCTGTTTTTTCCTTTATGTCCCAGATATAATGCGCATCCGAGCTTATTATAAGCCTTTTTCCCGCCTTTCCGCATAATGGAGCGTATTTCGCAGCCTTTTCACGGTCGTGAAGCTCCGCGCAGGTAAACGCGGGACTTTCCGGAAAAACGCCGAGCACCGCGATAATCCCGTTAGCCTGCCGGTCGATATGCGCCGGAAAGCAAACCCCGCCGAAGCGTTCCGCCATCGCCGGCGCCTCGTCAAGCGAAACGGTGGTGGCGTTGGTCAGGAGAAATTTTTCCGTTTCGATAGGATTATCGGCATCGTCGCACATAATCTGCACACCGAAAATATCGGGACGGTTTTCAACAAGCACCCTTCTGCTTTCTATCAGCCGGTCAAACTCCATAGCGCCCTCAAGGCTGCCGAAAAGGCATACCGCGTGTATGTCCTCCGCCGTGGTAAGCTCCATACCGGCGACCGGTATGATACCGTGACGTTCAGCCGCCTTAAAAAAAGCGGGACAGTTCTTCGCCGTGTTATGGTCGGTAAGCGCCATTATATCAAGACCGTTGAGCTCTCCCATTCCCGCTATACTGTCCGGCGTGGAATCATCCCCGCCGCAGGGAGAAAGACAGGAATGAATATGAAGGTCGTAATAATACCTCATAACAGTCCGCTTAAAAGCACCGCCGCGTCATAGCAGCTGCCCGAAAAGGAAAATATATTTATATCCTTTGCATCGGCAGTTTTTATAACATCACTTTCAATGGTTACTCCCTCGGCAAGAATTATGCACGAGGTGTCCGCCAGCGAAGCTACCGCCACAATATTTATATTTGACATAATGGTAAGCCACGCGTCTCCGCTTTTAGCTCTTCCCATTACCCAGCTTAAAAGATCGCCTATATATACGCCCGTAATTTCCCGGTCTGGGTCAGGCACGCAAAGAGGCTCAAAGCCGTACTCTGTAAGCGCTTCAACCGTCATTTTCCTCTTCGCCGTCCTTTCCGCTGTCTTTTTTCAGCCTTATAAGGCAATCCTCAAGACAGGCGTGCTTCTTTACGATATCCTCGGCAAGCGCCCGGCAGTTCGGAGCGCCGCAGGAGCCGCAGTCTATCCCCGGAAGAGTATCGCGCAAGCGCTGTATATCAGCCATCATACGCATAGATTCCGCCATACTGTCAGACAGTCTTGAAATCGGCTTATAGGTGGGTATTTCGTTGAAAATATACCCGTCCGGAATATATCCGCTCTCCTCCTTTGAGGGGGAATTCTGCGATACCG
Source organism: uncultured Clostridia bacterium (assembly GCA_944376655.1). GTDB lineage: Bacteria > Bacillota > Clostridia > Oscillospirales > Acutalibacteraceae > UBA737. The sequence goes on along the minus strand of CALWDJ010000004.1, from coordinate 28,793 downwards.
GAAGATAACGCCGCAGAGACTGAAGTCTCGCCTTCGCAATAAACGGGTTCTGCATGGTCATAACCCCGCCCACACAGCCGCCCGTGCAGGCGTTGAGCTCGATAAACTCAAGCGGCGGGATATTTCCGTTCTCAACCTGATCGAGAACGCGTATCACGTTATCTATACCGTCCGCCGCAAGATAATTTTCATTAAATATGGCAGTCGCCTCGCCGCCGCTGGTTGCCCAGCCTATTCCTATAACACCGGAATTTGAGAGCGGCTTTACATCGTTATCCGGCTTCATTTTGGCTATAAGCTGAAGATAAATATCGTTTATGGAAACGACCGTATCAACCTTGCTTTTATAACCGGCGAAGCCGTTTTTAACATAGCTCACTTTAGCAGGACACGGAGAAATAAAGCATACGCCTATCTCCTCCGGCTTAAGCTCGGGATGCTCCTTTTCCGCCTTTTCCCTCGCAAGAGCCGCCGCAACCTCCATCGGAGGCAGCATATGTATTATATTGTCTGTAAGCGACGGAAAACGCAGCCCTATAAGTCTGATAACAACCGGACAGGCAGAGCTTATCGCCGGCTTTTTAACCCCCTCGGTTTTTAGATACAGACGGGTGTAGGCGCTTACAAGCTCTGCGGCGGCAGCCACCTCAAACACATCGTCAAAACCGATTTTCAAAAGTCCGTCCAGCACATAGTCAACATCGTCCAGATTTTCAAACTGACCGTAAAGTGTGGGCGCCGGAAGCGCAATTTTCCATTTGAACTTATCCATTGCAGAGAGCTTTCCGCAAACCGCCTTTTTGGCGTTATGCGGGCACACTCTTATACATTCGCCGCAGTCGATGCACCTGTCCTGATTTATGACGGCGTGACCGTCGCGTATTCTGATCGCTTCGGTCGGGCAGTGCTTAAGGCAAGTGGTGCAGCCGCAGCATTTTTCAACATCAAGATAAACCGAATGCTCGTATGTATTCATAGTGAAAACCTGCCGGAATTTTTAAATATTTACCCTCATGGTGATGTCTGTCCCGACACCTACCGTGGATTTTATATCCATATAATCTGTATACCGTTTCATATTCGGAAGTCCCATTCCCGCGCCGAAGCCAAGCGACCTTATATTGTCCGACGCTGTGGAAAAGCCCTCCTGCATTGCCTGCTCGATATCCTTTATTCCCGGACCCTTATCGCTTAAAAGTATCTCGATATATTCCTCGGTGACCGTAACGTCGGCAACGCCGCCGCCCGCGTGGATAACCATATTTATCTCGCCCTCATACATGGCGATCGATACCCTGCGTATGGTCTCAGGTGACAGTCCCAGCTGACGCAGGTTCTTTTTGACCTGTACCGACGCTTTTCCTGCCGAAGTAAAATCGTCGCCGTCAACCACAAAATGAAACTTCAGTTCCTCAGACATTTTTGACCCTGTTGCCGTGAAGTCCGTTGCTGTAAAGCAGACCGCACGCCTCATACATTCTTTTATCGGTGGCTAAAATCACTATACCGCATTCCTCGGCAAGCTCGATCATTTCGGCAGTAGGCATTTTCGAGCGGACAAATACGATACAGTTCATATCCATCATTTCCGCAGTGCGAATGACCTGTGAGTTCACAAGCCCCGTAAGCAGCACCGCCTGATCCTTGACATACGCCAGAACATCGCTCATCATATCGCTGCCGCACGCGGAGTAAACGTGTTTGTCGAGTTCGTCAGCACAGCATATGACCTTCGCGCCAAGCAATTCCTTTATAGTACTGATTTTCATACAGATTTATCCTTTCGGACAGATTTGTTCGGATTTCCGGATTATGTAAATATTATTGGTACTTTGCGAGTATATCGTCCACATCGTCGACGGTAAGTCTTCCGTAAACCTCGTCGTTGACCGTAAGAACAGGGGCAAGACCGCAGGCGCCGATGCAGCGGCAGGCAGTAAGAGAAAACCTTCCGTCCGGCGTGCATTCGTCCGCGCCGATACCTAATTTCTCGCTCAGGCGGTTGAAAATATCACCCGAGCCTTTTACGTAACATGCTGTGCCGAGACATACAGAAATATTGTATTCACCTTTCGGCGAAAGCGAGAACTGAGCGTAAAAAGTAGCTACGCCGTAAACCTTTTCAAGCGGTACATTCATTCCCTCGGCTATTATGGTCTGTACTTCCATGGGAAGATAACCGTAAATATCCTGAGCTTGCTGCATAACTGCCATCAAAAGGCTTTTGTCATGCTTATTGGCGTCGATTACTTCCCTCAGCTTTTTCTCCTGTTCAGCGGTTCCCCTGAAAGGCAGCTTACTGATTTTCTTTTGCATGAACCGAATCCTCCTACAAAATTTTGTATAGCGGTTTGCCTGTCCTCCGTATAGGCGGAGTTATATCCAAATCTACATATACTTATGTAGTATACCACATATTTTTTGCTTTGAAAAGACCTTTAAGATAATTTTTTAACAAATTTTTGTAGTCTTTTTTTGTCGAATGTTTATATTTATTTTTGCACATATTGAAGGCAAGGGAAATTATTGCAAAAATATGAGCAATATAGTATAATGTAGAGGAATTTTATCCGTGAGGTGCGCTTATGACCCGCTTTAAAAAAGCGGCGGCAGTAATTATTGCCGCTTTGATCACACTGTTGTCCGCCGGCTGCAACGACACGTATCAGGACGCGATAATATATTTTGAAATACCCGAAAGACCGTCTACGCTTGACCCTCAGACCGCATCGACGGATTCTGAGCTTTCGGTCGTAGCGAATATCTACGAGGGACTGCTGCGTAAAAACGCATCGGGCGCCATTGTATGCGGGATATGCGAGAGTTTTTCGGCTGAAGGCTTAACATACACATTCAAGCTGCGTGACGACGCTGTATGGAGCAACAAGGAGCCTGTTACCTCGGCGGATTTTCTTTTCGCCTTTAGGCGCGCTGTTTCCCCGCAGACAAAAGCTCCGTTCGTATCACGTCTTTTCAGCATTCAGAACGCGCAGGACATCTATAACGGCAAGGCTTCTGCCGACACGCTCGGCGTCTCCGCCCCCGATGACACCACCCTTATTATAAAGCTCGCCTACGCAGACGAGGATTTTGAGGAAACCCTTACCACCTCGGTAGCCATGCCCTGCAACGAGAAATTCTTTACGGAATCGGCCGGAAAATACGGCCTGACAGCGGAGCACACTCTTTCCTGCGGCAGCTACGAGCTTACCAAATGGAACCGCGAAAGCAAGACCTTCGGTATACGCCTTTACGCCAACGATTTATACACCGGTACTTTTACGGCAAAAAATTCTGCCGTTTACATCACCAAGGACGAAGAAGAAACCGCGATGCAGCGCCTTTCCGACAATAATGTTGATATCGCCTTCATAGACTCTTCACTTTCCGACACGGCGGAACAGTCCGGACTTAAAACCGTAAATTATCAGAACATCTGCTGGTTCCTCACAATCAGCCCGGAATTCTCGCAGAATATGCGCAAGGCGTTCGGAATGCTCACGGGCGGCGAGGTTTACGGCGCTAATCTTCCCTGCGGCTATACCGTAGCCACATCTGTTTTTCCGTCTGAAATCTGTGATAACGCAGACTCGTCAGGTATGACGCCTTATGACCTTCAGAACGGAAAAAAGCTGTTCTCTTCTGAAACCGATAAGCTCGAGGACAAAAAATTCCCCTCCGGCGTAAAGCTGTACTATTATGACAGCAGCGGAATAAAGTCAGTCGTCACCGATATTGTAGGTCACTGGCAGAACAATCTCGGAGCGTTTGTAAATATAGAGGCGACAACCAATTACGAGACAATGATTGCGGAGCTTAAGGAGCAAACGCTTACAATGGCAATTTTCCCGCTCAGAGCGGGAAGCAGCAATATGGCTGAATACCTCGCCAATTTTGGAATTGTTTACAAAGGCGGCTCATTGTCAGAAATACAGTCTCAGATTCTCAAATCAAACAATATTTACCCGATAGCATTTCAGAATACTACAATCGCGTATTCAAAAGCGCTTAATGATGTTTTCACCAATCCAGGCAACGGTTATATAGATTTTTCATTTATTGTCAAAACAGAATAAAGGGGGATTCGCATATATGAAAATATGTGACAGCTGCGGCGCCTATAACTCCGACGACAGAGGATTCTGCGTAGACTGCGGAGAAAAGCTCGGGGATAAAATATCCGAAAAAGCGGAAAAAGAGCTTGACCGTAAGATAAACGAGGTATCTGAAAAAATGTACAATAAGACCGACCCGCTGTATGTCTCGGTTTTTGACAAAGCCGTGGGAACGGTATCACTGGTATGCCTGCTGCTCCTTTTTATAATCTGCGCGGCAGCTTTATTCAGACAGCAAAGCGTTATATTCTCGGTTTACGGCTTTCTCTGCCTTATTCTTTCAGCCGTCGAGGCTTTTTTTCCTAAATTCAACTGGGCGATAGAAAAATTCCGGCTGAGTTTCCGCATCTCAAACCCCGATGACGCAGAACCGAGTGACTTTTACCGTATAATGCGGAAGCTGACAGAAGTTATTCTGTGCGCAGCCGGTATTGCGGTTCTTGCCGTAGGAATATTTGCTGTTTCCCGTCCTCCGGTGGTGAAATACATAAATACGATTGCCGCAGGACACACCGGAACAGAAACCGCCGAGGAGGTAATAAATTCCAATCCGGATTTATGGGGAAAAATAATAGACGGCGGCGATTATACCGTTTCGGTATTTATTGACGAGCTTGAAAAGTCAGCCGAGACCGGTCTGAAAGAAATTCTTATGATGCAGGCTGTTCGCGAAATCGAAGGGCTTGACAGCAGCTTTATATATACCGATAAAAACGATTTCCTGTATAATTACAGTATTCGTGATTTTGAGATCATTACCGACAACACTCAATATTCACAGTAAAAAAAGCCGTTCCCCGATTTTCTGATCGGGGAACGGCTTTTTTTCAGTCTTTAAAGAAAAGCGGCAGCTTCTCAAGAAAAATAATGTCTTTACGGTCGGCGGCGTCGCCCTCTGCGAGGAAAGCGCAGGCGGCAGCCTCCTTTCCACCCGCCTCCTCAACGAGCTTGCGGACAGCGGCAAGCGATTCGCCCGTGCTTATTACGTCGTCGATTATAAGCACACGCTTGTCCTTTAACAGCGCTGTCTCCGATTCGCCTAAAAACAGGTGCTGCTCATTCTTGGTGGTGATGGAAGTAACGTCAACCTCAAGAGGATTACGCATATAAACCTTCATACCCTTGCGCGCGATTATGTAAGGCTTTCCGGTCTGACGCGCCATTTCGTACGCTATCGGTATGCTTTTGGCTTCAGGAGTGATTATAACGTCAAACTCCGGCAGCTTTTTTCTCAGCGCCTCACAGCCGGCTATGGTAAGCTCCACATCGCCGAAAATTATAAAGGCGGCTATATCGAGCTTGTCGCTTACCGGAAACTTTTCAAGATGTCTCTCAAGTCCGGCTATTTTCATTGTATAATATTCTGACATAATGATACCCCTTTTTTATACGGCATATTTTTGCCGCTTTTACGGCGTTTGAAAAATCAGCCGGGAGGCCACGCGAGATTGCGGCGCGCGAGCAGATGAAAATGGATATGATGGACGGTCTGTCCGCCGTCCTCGCCGCAGTTGTTTACAACACGGTAGCCGTTTTCAAGCTTTTCCTGCTTCGCGATTTTCGCTATCGCTTCAAAAACGTGAGCTATTTCCGCGCTGTTGGACGAATCAATCTCGTCCGCCGAGCCGATATGCTTTTTTGGTATAACAATAACGTGGAACGGGGCTTTTGGATCTATGTCGTTAAACGCGTAAACATACTCGTCCTCATAGACCTTTGTACTGGGAACCTCCCCCGCTGCTATTTTGCAGAAAAGACAATCAGACATTTTTTCACTCTCCTGTCTGGCTTCGCGCGATATCCTCCACCGCCGCGAGAGCCTCTTTTATTTTGCTTATATCCTTGCCGCCGGCCATGGCGATATCGGGCTTGCCGCCGCCGTTTCCTCCGGCAATTTTCGCTGCTTCCTTTACAAGGTTTCCAGCGTGCGCGCCCTTGCCGACTGCGTCTTTTCCGCAGGCGGCGCAGAAGGTCAGCTTACCGTCGTTTACTGCCGCGAGCAGCGCTATAACATCGGCATTGTCGGCTTTCAGGGTTTCGGCGGTTTTCCTTAATTCTTCCGCCGGCGTATTCTCAAGCACCGCAGAGACAACACGGAGTCCGTTTACCGCGGCGGCTTTTTCAAGCAGACCGCCTATCTTTCCGGCCGCAATCTGCGCCTCGGCTTTTTCAAGCTGCTTCTGCGTATCCTTAAGCTCGCTCATAAGCTGTGCCGCACGCCTTGCGATATCCTTTTCGGAAGAGGCCTTCATCGCCTCAGCGGTATCAGCCGCCAGATTTTTATAATCGGCTATAACCTTTAAAACATTATATCCGGTCACGGCTTCTATTCGTCTTACGCCTGCGGCTACGCTTGATTCCGAGATAATATGGAAAAGTCCGATTTTCGCCGTATTGTCAATATGGGTGCCGCCGCAAAGCTCTATCGATTTATCCTTTACGTTTACGACCCTTACGATATCGCCGTACTTTTCTCCGAACAGCGCCATAGCGCCGAGCTTTCTCGCCTCGTCAATCGGCATTTCGGTATTTTCAACGCTGATACCGCTTAAAACAGCGTCGTTCACAAAACCGCTGACCATATCAAGCTCTTCCGGAGTAAGCGCCGAAAAATGGGTAAAGTCAAAACGCACGGTATTCTCGTTTACAAGCTGTCCCGCCTGCTCGACATGGGTGCCGAGCACCTTGCGGAGCCCCGCCTGCAAAAGGTGAGCCGCCGTATGGTTGCGGCGTATCGCCTCACGTCTTTCGGTATTTATCTGCGCGGTGACTGTCATATCGGTGGAAAGCGTACCCTTTGACACCGTTCCGAAATGGGTGAATACCCCTCCGACGGTCTTTTTGGTATCGGTGACTGTAAATTCCGCGCCGTCAGCCGTTATTACGCCGGTGTCTCCCACCTGTCCGCCGCTCTCGCCGTAAAACACCGTTCGGTCAAGCACGATTACCGCCTTTGCGCCTTCAGACGCCGCAACGGTATGCTCGCCGTCAACCACTATATCAAGTATTTTTGCCTGGCAGCTGTTTTCCGTATAGCCGTCGAACACGGTTGCCGGAACACCGTCAAAGCTGATACCGTCGCTCTTCCAGCTCTCGGCGTCAGCCGATTTGCGCGAGGAGCGCGCGAGCTTGCGCTGCTTTTCCATAAGCTCTTTAAAGGTTTCCTCGTCCACCGTCATATTCTTTTCGGCAAGGATATCCTTTGTAAGGTCGAGCGGGAAACCGTATGTGTCGTAAAGCCTGAAAGCGTCCTCTCCCGACAGTACCCCGCCGCCTGACATAAGGCTGCCTAACATATTAAGACCCTGATCTATCGTCTTGTTGAAATTGCTTTCTTCGTTTGAGATTACTTTTTTGATAAGCTGCTCTTTTTCGACAAGCTCAGGATAGCCCCCCTTGTTCTCGGCTATCACGGTATCACACAGCTCCGACAGGAACGGCCTGTCTATTCCCAACAGCTTTCCGTGTCTCGCGGCGCGCCTTATAAGCCTGCGGAGAACGTATCCCCTGCCCTCGTTTGAGGGAATGATACCGTCGCTAATCATAAATGTCGAGGCTCTTATATGGTCTGTAACGGCGCGTATCGAAATATCGGACTTATCGTCATTTCCGTATTCCTTACCCGATATTTCGCATACCTTGTTGAGTATATTCCTTATTGTATCGACCTCGAACATATTGTCGACCCCCTGCATTACGCAGGCAAGGCGCTCAAGGCCCATTCCGGTATCGATATTCTTGTGTTCAAGCTCGGTATATGTCCCGTCGCCCATATTGTTGAACTGTGAAAACACGTTGTTCCATATTTCCATATAACGGTCGCAGTCACAGCCCGGCTTGCAGTCAGGAGAGCCGCAGCCGTACTTCTCGCCGCGGTCAAAATATATCTCGCTGCACGGTCCGCAGGGACCCGTGCCGTGCTCCCAGAAATTATCCTCCTTGCCGAGACGGACTATATGCTCCTCAGGCACTCCTATTTTATCGCGCCATATGGCATAGGCTTCATCGTCCTGCTCGTAAACCGACGGCCATAAAAGCTCTGACGGTATTTCAAGCACCTTTGTAAGGAACTCCCACGCCCACTCGATAGCCTGCTCCTTAAAGTAATCGCCGAACGAGAAGTTGCCGAGCATTTCAAAATATGTGCCGTGACGCGCGGTATGACCCACACGCTCAAGATCCGGCGTGCGTATGCACTTCTGACAGGTGGTAACACGCACCGACGGCGGCGTAACCTCGCCGGTAAAATACTTTTTCATAGGCGCCATACCGGAATTGATAAGTAGCAACGACTTGTCCCCGTTCGGAACGAGCGAAAAGCTCTTGAGCCGCAGATGACCCTTAGACTCAAAGAATGAAAGGTATTTTTCCCTCAGGTCGTTTAATGAAGTCCACTCCATAAATCTACATCCTTAAACTGAATTTAAACATACCTTGTTATTATATACTCATTACAGAAATTTGTCAATCACCGAAGCCTGTTTTTTCCGCTTTACAAGGCGGTTTTTCTGTGGTATAATTCACTTTAAGAACAATTGTTCGGAGGTGAGCCGCCGTGGGCGACCGCATAATACTTCACTGTGACCTAAATAACTTTTTCGCGTCGGTTTCGCTGCTCTTTAACCCGACCCTTAAATTCCTCCCCGTTGCGGTATGCGGCGACAGGGAAAACCGTCACGGAATTGTGCTGGCAAAAAACGAAAACGCGAAAAAATTCGGCGTTAAAACCGCGGAAACAATTTCCGACGCGCGCCGCAAATGTCCCGACCTTGTGATTCTGCCTCCCCTTATGGACAAATACAGGGAGTACTCAAAAAAGGCTCACTCGGTTTACGAGCGCTACACCGATATGATAGAGCCGTTCGGCATAGACGAATGCTGGCTTGATGTCACGGGAAGCACACTGCTTTTCGGAAGCGGAGAGCAGATAGCCGAACGGATAAGAAAAGATATCAAAAACGAGCTTGGGATAACCGTTTCAGTGGGAGTCAGCTTTAATAAAGTTTTCGCAAAGTTAGGCTCGGATATGAAAAAACCGGACGCGGTTACGGTAATTTCACGTGAAAATTATAAGGAAAAGGTATGGCCCCTGCCCGTTTCAGACCTTTTGTTCGCAGGCAGGAAAACCACTGAAAAGCTGCGCTCCTGCGGTGTTTACACGGTCGGCGATATAGTTGTCTGCTCCGATGAAACCCTTATACGTCTGCTCGGAAAAAACGGCACTGAGCTTAAAAGATGGGCGCAGGGACTTGATTCTTCACCGGTGTCCACGCCTACGGCAGAGGACCTGCCGAAAAGCGTGGGAAGGTCTGTGACCGGCTCAAAGGATTTTACCTCCTACGATGATGTTTGGGCAACCTTCCTCACTCTTTCGCGTCCCGTATCCGATACGCTCAGAAGTCACGGGCTCTATGCCTTCGGCGTGCAGGTGCATATAAGAACAGCGTCGCTTGCCGTAAAAGAATTCAGCCGGACATACCGTGACTCCACTAACAGCGGATACATTATCGCCCGCCGCGGAATGGAAATTCTGCGTGCCAACTACACATTCGGAGAGCCGCTGCGCTCGGTCGGTATAAGGGCAATCGGCCTTAAAAACTATGAGTCGGCCGTTCAGTCGGATATTTTCGGTAATTCGGAAACCATTGCCGCCCAGGAAAAAATAGAGGACTCGATTTATATGCTCAGAAAGAAGTTCGGAAACTCGAGCATAACCCGCGCTTCCGAAAAAAAGAATGATTGAAAGACTGCCGGTAAAAACGCAAGCAGATTTATTTTCCTTGCGCTTTTCCGTCTTATTATGTATAATAGTTATTACCTATACAATCATAAACAGGAAGTAACATTATGAAATACTATGAATATGACGGTGAAGACAACCGCAGCGAAACAGATATATATTCAAGCTCCGGCAGAAATACGGAGGACTCGTTTGAGGATATTTCCTCAAGCTCTCCCCAGTTTAAGGCAAGGCAGGCAGCCGCGCAGCAGAAAATGCCGGATATACGCTCAAAAACACACAAAAAGCGCAAAAAGCATATCCTGCTTAAAACAGCCGTTGTTTTTGTATGTCTGCTCATCGCCGCCGGTACGGCGTTTTACGCCTACGCCTACAAAACCATTGACAAAATAGAGCGCAAACCGCTTGATGAAAACGACCTCGGGATAACCACGTCTGATTTTTCATCGGTCCGCAATATCGCGCTGCTGGGAATAGATTCGCGCGACGAAAGCGGTTCCGGAAGAAGCGACGCGATTGTTATTCTTACAGTTGACAAGAAGCATAATAAGCTCAAGCTCACTTCCATAGCGAGGGACACATATGTCTCAATCGACGGTCATTCAAAGGACAAGCTGACCCACGCGTACGCTTACGGCAGGTCGCAGCTTGCCGTTAAAACGCTCAATCAGAATTTCGGGCTTGAAATAACCGACTATGTAACAATGAATTTCTTCGGTCTGGCGCGTGTCATCGACTATATCGGAGGAGTTACGGTAGATGTTGACGAAGACGAAATGAACGAACTGAACCGTAATATTTTTCCGGAGATGCGCTCCCTCGGTGTCGAGTGCCCCGACCTTACCGCTCCTGGCGAGCAGCTTTTATGCGGCGGTCAGGCTGTATGCTACGCGAGAATACGCCATATAGACAGCGACGTCGAACGAGGCAACCGACAGAAAGAGGTTCTTATGGCTATGTTTTCCAAGGTGAAATCAATGAACCCGCTGAAGCTGCCGAAGGTCGCGGAAATGGTAATAAGCGAGTGTGAAACCTCACTTTCAACCTCTGATATAATGAGTCTCGGTATATGGGCGGTTATTTTCTCACCCGAATTTGAGCAGCTGAGCATACCGAACGAAAACATACCGTCTGCCGGAAAAACAATCGGCGGGGTATGGTATTATACATACGATCTTGATACCGCGAGAAACGAAATATACGATTTTATTTACGAGCTTAATTACTATTCGCCCGAGGCGGTCGCAGAGCGTGAGGCCGAAAGCGGCGACGAATGACAAAAGCGGACATTAAACCGGAGGTAAACAAACTTGAAACGCAGAATTATAGTGACTGATATTGACCGTCAGAGCTCCCGTCTGCTCAAAAATCTTCTCACCGCCGCAGGCTATGAGGTTACAGTCGCTCCAGGCTTCGGGGAATGCAAAACCGCTTTTACATCAAGTCCTCCCGATATACTTGTAATTGACCCGCTTTATCCTATGAAAGAGGGTATACAAACCGTTAAAAAGCTGTACGAGTATAATTCCTGCCCCATTATTGCGGTTTCGGAAAACGTATCCGAACGCGCTATAACCGATATTCTCGACGCCGGAGCAGATGATTATATCAGAAAGCCGTTTTTCCCGGGAGAGCTTCTGTCCCGCGTACGCGCCGCGGTGCGCAGAATAGAGCTTGTGGAAAGGGCAAAAGGCTCTGACACGGAAAAAAGCTATGTCTCCGGAGAGCTGCGCGTGGATTATGACAGCCATACTGTAACCGTTTCCGGAAAAAATATTCATCTTACCAAAAACGAATTCAAGATACTTTCCCTGCTTTGCAGATATTCCGGCAGAGTGCTCACCTACGATTTTATAATCAAATCGGTATGGGGTCCCCAGATTTCGGGCGGAAACGGTATTTTAAGAGTAAATGTCACAAATCTGCGCAAAAAAATAGAACAGGACAGCTCAAATCCCCTGTACCTGTTCACTGAAAACGGCGTCGGTTACCGGATTGCCGAAAGCCGCTCCGAAAAATAGTTTTATTTTTTAATAATGTCAGTCAAAAATCTGTTTGTAAAGCCTGCTCTGCGCCATTGAAACATAATCCCCGTCCGCAATTATCAAATGGTCAAGCAGACGCACGTTTATATGAGCGAGCGCGTTTTTGATGTTCTCGGTTACAGCTATATCATTATCACTCGGAACAGCTACTCCGTCGGGATGATTGTGAGCTATTATTGCGCATACCGCCTGTCTTTTGAGTACTGCCTCTATAACGGTTCTTGTGGATATGCTTACCTCTGCCACGTCGCCTTCGCTTAATATATCAAAACCGAGTATGCTTCCGCTGCCGCTGAACGAAGTAATGGAAAACACCTCTTTACTGTAACCCATATAACGGCTCAAGAGATAATTGCCCACTTCATCGATATTGGAATATTTGTGGGTACTGCGTTTCTTATCAAACATATAGCGGCGCGCCACAGGCATAATCAGTTTGATAAGCGCGGCTGTATTGGTATTTACGCCGTTCACTTTGACCAGCTCATCTACCGGAGCGTCGATTATGCCGGCTATACTGCCGAATCTGCTCACAAGCTCGTGAGCTATTTCATTCGTATCTTTTCGTGGAATGCTGTAAAACAGAAGCATTTCCATTATTTTATGCGGCGGTGTGTCCTCATCAAAGCCGTTTTTCAGAAACTCTTTTCTCACTCTCTCACGATGCCCGCTGTGAACATTCTCTTCCATTTGCACATTCCTTTCGGTTACTGATTGGCTGATTTACATTATATTATGAAAATCCTGTCATTTCAAGCACAATACAGTTTTTTTTATCAAAATATCAAACGGAGCATATCAGATGAAATCCTTTACCGTGACAAAAAACGACGCCTCGCTGCGACTTGATAAATTCATTGTAAAAAACTGCCCCGCACTACCCTCCTCGCTTATGTTCAAATACATCAGGACAAAGCGCATAAAGGTAAACGGCAAGCGTGCGGAAATAAGCACCAGACTTCAAGAGGGCGACACGGTGGAAGCCTATATAAACGATGAGTTTTTTGTATCGGTACAGCCGAAATACGATTTTCTCTCCGCCCCAGCAAGACTTGATATAGTATACGAGGACGAAAACATACTTCTCACGGACAAAAAGCAGGGGCTTCTTGTCCACCCCGACAAAAACGAATACGGCGATACTCTTATCGCGAGAATACAGCACTATCTGTATGACAGGGGCGAATACAGGCCGCGGGACGAAAACAGCTTCCGTCCCGCCCTCGCCAACCGTATCGACCGCAATACCGGCGGTATAGTAATAGCCGCGAAAAACGCGGAATCACTGAGAATCCTGTGCGAAAAAATAAAATACCGAGAAATCGAAAAGAAATATCTCGCCGTAATCCACGGAGTACCGAAGAAAAAGTCCGATTTGCTTGAAGGCTATCTCGAGAAAAACGAGGATAAAAACAAGGTTTTCTTAAAATCCGGAAAAACCGACTCCTCACTTACCATAAAAACCCGCTACACCGTTCTTGAAAGCCGCGCCGGTCTCTCACTTGTCGAGGTTGAGCTTCTGACCGGAAGAACCCACCAGATCCGCGCGCACATGGCGTCAATAGGCCATCCCCTGCTCGGAGACGGGAAATACGGCAAATCAGCCGCTGATAAAAAAATGGGCTTTGACAAGCAGGCTTTATATTCTTACAGCCTTAAATTTGATTTTAAAACCGACGCCGGTATACTTAACTATCTCAACGGAAAACGCTTTACCGTAAAAGAAGTATGGTTTGCCGAACAGCTTTTCGGCAGCGGATACCGCAGGCTGCTTGAAAATCCGAACAACCGATAAATAAAAAACGCGCCGTATGCGTGCAGTTTTTCTGTACAGCCAGCGGCGCGTTTTTATGTATAAATAATCAGCTTATTTTAAGCCTGAGCCTCAGCTTATCGCTAATCATGGCTATAAACTCACTGTTGGTAGGCTTGCCGCGGTCATTTTGAATGGTATAACCGAAATAGGAATTAAGTACGTCAATGTCTCCCCTGTCCCATGCCACCTCTATCGCGTGGCGTATAGCGCGCTCTACCCTTGAGGATGTAGTGGAATGATTCTTTGCCACCGTAGGATAAAGAACCTTTGTGACCGAATTTATTATGTCGCTGTTTTTAACCGAAAGAATTATAGCCTCACGGAGATAATGATAACCCTTGATATGAGCCGGCACTCCTATCTGATGTATTATTTCAGTAACCATAAGCTCGAGCTCCGGATCGGTTACTACATTGTCCTTTACAACCACCGGAGAAATTTCGTTTTTCCAGCCCGAAAGCTGTATTATGCGTTCCGCCATGGTATTTATGTCAAAAGGTTTAAGAAAGTAATAGCTCGCGCCCGCGTCAAGCGTTTCCTTTTCAAGCCGCTGATTGTCAAAGCTCGACATGGCCATAATCATCGGTTTTTCGCCGCTGTCAAAACCTTTGATACTGTTCAGAACACCTATAATATCAAGATTAGGCATAAATACATCGGCTAAAACAACGTCAGGCTTTTCGCTTTTTATTTTTGAAAGCACTTCCTGACCGTCCTTCTGACACAGTATTACGTCCATTCCATAGCTTTTAAGCGCCTTAGAACAGCTTTGCCCCAATTCCGTAGAATCATCAGCAATGACAATTTTTAACTTTTTTCCCATTATTTTGCTACCTCCAACATTTTTGCTTTACATATATTACCACGGTTTTACACTAATTTCAAGCATAATTACAAAAATAGTGTAAACCTTATATTTTTTTACATTTACAGACATTTAATATTATTTTTCGACTTTTAAAAAAACGAATATTCGCGTGTCTTTATATACGAAAACTCCCTGAGGCGACCTCAAGGAGTTTTTTATATATAAACAGAATCAATCATCTTTTACGACATATCGCTGTTTAAAATGACATACAGTAAATGTCATTATTCGTATAATAACACCATATAATACTTTTGTCAAGCACTGAATGTCAAAAAGGTGGTTATTATGTTTAAAAACAAAACCGAAAACGGAAAAAACAATATCTGCGGTAAAAAAATTGCAGCGCTTCGCAAAGCCGCCGTCCCTAAAATGTCACAGCGTATTCTCGCTGATAAAATGCAGCTTTTAGGAGTGGACGTTGATAAAAACGCGATACAGCGAATTGAAAGCGGTCAACGTTTTGTTACCGATATAGAGCTTATCGCACTTAAAAAAGTATTTAATGTAAGCTATGAGTTTTTGCTTGAAGATGCCTGATTTTTTATAGAAATCGCGAAAAAACGAGAAAAACGTTGATTTTTTATGATTTTAAAAGATATTCAAATATAAATCATTTTTTTGAGCAAAATCATTTTAAACAGTCACACGTCTATATTTGACGTTCATATGAACTTGTTGTATAATTAAAACATCTTCAGACAACATCGGTAAGGAGGCTGAATATGAATGTGAAAACAATTCCCGGAACTGTTCTTCCCTGCGGCGAAGGCAGCAACACAGACGCCTTTTCGGCGGTAGCCTCAATATGCTCCGCCACGGGAGGCCTCAGTCTTTCGCAAATTGTAGGTATTACAGGACTTGAAGCGTCCACTATACAAAACTGGGTCAAACGCGGTCTTGTGCCGCGTCCTGACGGGAAAAAATACGGTGAACGCCAAATTGCGCGTATTCTGATTATCAGCATACTCCGCGACTGTCTCCAGCTTGAAAAAATAATCCGGCTGATGGATTACGTAAACGGCTCCGCAGACGATGTGTCAGACGACATTATTGACGAGGGCGAGCTCTATAACCGGCTGTGTGCCATTATATCCGAACTGGACGAAAGCTTCTTTTCGGCGAATGATATACAGGCGGCGATAGACCGTCAGCTGCGCGATTATGAGGGTCCGAAGCTCGATTCAAAGGAATGTCTTAAAAAGGCGCTGAATATTATGGTTACAGCCGCGATATCATCACGCCTGAAGCAAAAAGCGGATACGCTTTTAAACGGACTTTTCAGTGAATCCATAACAGATTAAGAGCAACCGTATCAGAGAAAGGGGGTTTATATAATGACATGGTTATCTGATTGGTGGAACGGTATGAGTGTTTTGCAGCAATGCTTTGCGGCAGTTGCAATACCGGCGACTGTGGTGCTTTTTCTTCAAACCGTTCTTCTGCTGATAGGCATAGGCGGTTCGCACGACATCGATCACGGTGAGTTTTCGGACGGCGGGCATGACTTTGCCGACGGTCACGTTCCGGACCATTCCGGCGCGTTTGATTCCCACGATGATGTTTTCCACGACACGGCGCATCATTCCTCCGGACTGAGGATTTTCACCGTAAGAGGAATAGTTGCGTTTTTCGCGGTAGGCGGATGGCTCGGAATAGTGCTGTGCGATACGGTGCTTCCGTCAGCCGCCGTCATAGCGATAGCCTTTGCCGGCGGTTTTATTGCGCTTCTGATAATCGCGCTGTTCTTGAAAATGAGTCTTAAGCTTCAGGATCAGGGCAATCTTGAGCTGAAAAACGCTATCGGCAAAACAGCGCAGGTTTATATTCCGATTCCGGCCGACGGAAACGGCTCGGGAAAAGTTACGCTTACACTTCAGGAGCGCTATGTGGAGCTCAGCGCGATTACAACTGCCCATACCGCGCTTCACACCGACCAGATGGTAAAGGTTGTCGGAATAGTCAATCAAAGCACGCTTGTTGTAAAGCCGCTTACCGATGAAGCCGCAGCCGCCGCCGATAAATAAAATTTTATAAAAAAGAGGAGAGTTATTTATGCCAGAGAATATTGTTATACTTCTTGTAGTCATAGGCGTTCTGATTTTTTCACTTATACTTATACTGCTGTCAAGGTACCGCCGCTGCCCTTCCGACAAAATAATGGTAATATACGGTAAGGTCGGCACAAATAAGGACGGCTCGGCGCGTTCCGCCAAGTGCATACACGGCGGCGCCGCTTTCGTGTGGCCGGTCATACAGGCATACGAATACCTTGACCTGACACCGATATCAATTAACGTTGACCTCGCGAACGCGCTTTCGCATCAGAATATCCGTGTTGATGTTCCGTCGCGCTTTACCGTAGGCATATCAACGGAGCCCGGAACAATGCAGAACGCTGCCGAGCGCCTGCTTGGGCTCAAGCTCACTGAAATTCAGGAGCTCGCGAAAGACATAATCTTCGGTCAGCTCCGTCTTGTCATCGCGACAATGGACATTGAGGAAATAAACACCGACCGTGACAAGTTTGTTGAGGCGGTTTACCACAATGTTGAAACAGAGCTTAAGAAGATAGGTCTGCGCCTTATAAACGTTAACGTTACGGATATAACCGATGAGTCGGGATACATAGAGGCGCTCGGTAAGGAAGCCGCCGCAAAGGCGATAAACGACGCCAAGAAGTCGGTCGCCGAAAAGAACCGTGACGGTGCCATCGGTGAGTCTCAGGCAGTAAAAGACCAGAGAATACAGGTCGCAGAAGCAAACGCTTCCGCAATCGCCGGTGAAAACGAATCAAAAGCCGCGATAGCGCAGTCTGACGCTACACGCCGTGAGGTGGAGGCGGACGCGCTCCGCCGCGCGACAGCCGCCGAGAAAATCGCGGAGGCAAAGGCGCTTGAGGAAGCGTACGCCGCACAGCAGCAGGCGGAAGAAGCCCGTGCCCAGCGTGACGCCGCGACCCAGCAGGCCGATATAATCGTAAAAGCAAAGATCGAAAAGGAAAGAATGGAGCTTGAAGCCGAAGCCGAAGCCGA
Organism: uncultured Clostridia bacterium; assembly: GCA_944376655.1. Taxonomy (GTDB): domain Bacteria; phylum Bacillota; class Clostridia; order Oscillospirales; family Acutalibacteraceae; genus UBA737. The sequence continues at coordinate 11,174 of CALWDJ010000004.1, read as the reverse complement.
GCAGGCACGCCGCAGGGCGCGCGGTGAGGCGGACGCAATATATGCCACAATGGAGGCGCAGGCGCGCGGAGCTCAGGAAATACTCGCCAAGCAGGCGGAAGGCTTTAAAAAGCTGGTAGAAGCCGCCGGAGGCGACCCGAACTGCGCAGTGCAGCTTATGCTTGCCGATAAGATTGAGGAGCTTCTCAAGACTCAGGTCGAGGCTATCAAGAACCTTAAGATTGACAAGGTCACGGTATGGGACTCCATGGGCGGAAAAGACGGAGCCTCTACGACCTCCAACTTCCTTTCAAGTATGATGAAATCAATACCTCCGCTTAACGAGACCTTTAAAATGGCGGGTATGAAAATACCGGATTTTCTCGGAAGCGATATTTCCGATTCACCGGAAACCGTTCCGGCACCGGAAACCGATACCGCGAAAGATGAAACAGCCGGTTTATAACAATATAAATATATAAAAACACAGGCGGTCAAAGCATTTGCTTTGACCGCCTGTGTTTTATTCATTGAAAAAATCCTTGATTTTATCCGTAAAGCTCTTGCGCTTTTTGTAGTTGCTGTCGCCTGTCACGCTGTCAAATTCCTTTAATTTTTCCTTCTGCGCCTTTGACAGGTCTTTAGGAACCTCAACCGTTATCTTGACATATTCGTCGCCCTTGCCGGAATAATTAAGTCTCTGTATTCCCTTTCCGCGCAGCTTGAACTCATCGCCCGGCTGAGTGCCCTCGTGAATAGTGAATTTCACCTTGCCGTCAAGCGTCGGAACAATTATTTCGTCGCCTAAAGCCGCCTGTGTGAATGTTATCGGTATTTCACAGTAAACATCATAGCCCCTGCGCTCGAAAATCGGGTGCGGACGGACGTTTACGTTTATCCTTAGGTCTCCCGACGGTCCGCCGTTTGTTCCGGCGTCTCCGCCGCCGCGCAGGTTTATCACCTGACCGTCGTCTATACCGGCGGGAATATCCACCGTCTGCTCAACGGTATGTCTTATTCTTCCCTTTCCCGCGCAGGTGTGGCACGGCTTATCGATTATCTTGCCCCTGCCATGGCAGTTATCACAAACCTTCTGTGTCTGCATAACTCCGAACGGCGTGCGCTGTGTGGTGGCGATATGACCGGTTCCGTGGCATACCGGACAGGTTTTTGGACTTGTGCCCTTCTCCGAGCCGCTGCCGCCGCATTCCTTGCAGTTGTCTATTTTGGTGACCTTTACGGTCTTTCTGCAGCCCTTTGCCGCTTCCTCAAAAGACAGATTTACAGTCGCCGCCGTATCATTGCCGCGTCTCGGTGCGTTCGGGTTCGAGCTTCTGCCGCCGAATCCGCCGCCGAAGAATGAGCTGAATATATCGCCTAAATCTCCGAAATCACCGGTAAATCCGCCGCCGTAACCGCCGCCTCCGGCTCCGAAGTTAGGGTCAACACCGGCGTGTCCGAACTGATCGTAGCGCGCGCGTTTTTCCTTGTCGGACAGCACCTCATAAGCCTCGTTTACCTCTTTGAATTTCTGTTCGGCTTCCTTATCTCCGGGATTAAGGTCGGGATGATATTTTTTTGCCGCTTTACGGTATGCTTTTTTAAGGTCATCGTCGGATACTGACTTATCGACCCCTAATACCTCATAATAATCTCTTTTTTCGTCAGCCAAAGCAATTTCCCCTACTGTATGTTAATACACAGGTCATTCCGGCTGTGCCGGAATGACCGATTTGTTGTTTTTTATTACTGCTTGTTGTTATCGTCTACGTCGGTATAATCAGCCTCATAAACATTCGGGTCACTCTGCTGACCAGCTGCGCCGTCAGGCTGAGCCCCGGCTGCACCCTGCGGATTCGCGGCCTTGTAAACCTTTTCACTTACCGCGAACAGCTCTTTCTGGAGCTCCTCCTGCTTTGCTTTGATAGCGTCTATATCCTCGCCCTTGAGCGCTTCCTTAAGCGCTTCCTTGGCGGCGTCTATCTTTGACTTCTCATCAGCCGACAGCTTATCGCCGAATTCGTTTACTGTCTTTTCGGTCTGGTAGATCATCTGGTCTGCGTTGTTGCGGATATCGACCGCCTCACGGCGCTTCTTATCCTCTGCCGCATACTGCTCGGCTTCCTTGACGGCCTTATCAATATCGTCCTTAGACATGTTGGTGTTTGAGGTTATGGTTATATTGTTTTCCTTGCCTGTGCCCAAATCTTTTGCGGAAACGTGAACTATGCCGTTCGCGTCTATATCAAAGGTAACTTCAATCTGGGGGATTCCGCGCGGAGCCGGAGCTATTCCGTCAAGATGGAACACGCCGAGGGTCTTGTTATCCTTGGCAAATTCACGCTCACCCTGAAGAACATGAACCTCAACCGAGGTCTGACCGTCCGCCGCAGTAGAAAATATCTGGCTCTTCTTTGCGGGTATAGTGGTATTGCGGTCAATAACCTTTGTGGATACTCCGCCCATGGTCTCAATGCCAAGTGAAAGCGGTGTGACATCAAGAAGCAGAAGACCCTTGACATCGCCGCCGAGAACGCCTGCCTGAAGCGCGGCGCCTATCGCGACGCACTCATCGGGGTTAATGCCCTTGAAAGGCTCTTTGCCCATGAAGTTCTTTATAGCTTCCTGAACAGCCGGAATTCTTGAAGAACCGCCGACCATAAGAACCTTGTTGATTTCACTCTTGTCAAGTCCCGAATCGGAAAGCGCCTGACGTACCGGACCCATTGTAGCATCTACAAGGTCAGCAGTAAGCTCGTTGAATTTAGCTCTTGTAAGAGTGGTCTCAAAATGCTTCGGACCGGTTGAGTCGGCAGTAATAAAGGGTAGGTTTATATCCGCGGTGGACATACCCGAAAGGTCGATTTTCGCCTTTTCAGCCGCTTCCTTTATACGCTGCATGGCCATTTTATCGCCCGAAAGGTCAATGCCCTGCTCAGCCTTGAAGGTATTTACTATATAATCCATTATGCGCTTATCAAAGTCATCGCCGCCCAGACGGTTATTACCGGCAGTAGCGAGAACCTCCTGAACGCCGTCTCCCATTTCGATTATGGAAACATCGAAGGTGCCGCCGCCGAGGTCGTATACCATAACCTTCTGGTCGTCTTCCTTATCAATGCTGTAAGCGAGAGCCGCGGCTGTAGGCTCGTTTATAATACGCTTTACCTCAAGACCGGCGATTTTGCCCGCGTCCTTTGTAGCCTGACGCTGAGCGTCCGTAAAGTATGCCGGAACGGTTATAACAGCCTCAGTTACGGTCTGACCGAGATAAGCCTCGGCATCGGCCTTGAGCTTCTGGAGTATAATTGCCGAAATTTCCTGAGGGGTATATTTTTTGCCGTCTATTTCAACAGTGTGGGCAGTACCCATTTCACGCTTAATAGAGCTGATTGTACGTTCAGGATTGGTTATTGCTTGACGCTTTGCAACCTGACCTACCATTCTCTCGCCTGTCTTTGAAAAAGCTACAACGGACGGAGTTGTTCTGCCGCCCTCGGCGTTAGCGATAACTACAGGCTCGCCGCCCTCCATTACCGCAACACATGAGTTAGTTGTTCCCAAGTCTATACCTATAATTTTTCCCATAATAAATTCCTCCTGAATATGTTTGTGATTGTTTTTATTTTAATTAGCTACCTTAACCATAGCGGCTCGGATTACCGTGTCGCCGGTTTTATAGCCTTTTTGTAAAACCTCGGCGATTTCGTTCTCACCTAAATTTTCATCTTCGATATGCATTACCGCCTCGTGAAAATTGGGGTCGAATTTATCGCCCGGCTTTGCTATCTCGGTTATTTCAAGGTTTTCCTCAAGCGATTCAAACTGCTTGATTATAAGCTCTACTCCCTTAAGATAATCGGGGCTTTCCCTGTCCGCCCCTTTTGCCCTTTCGATATTATCTATTATCGGAAGCAGTTTTTTGATTATACCGGCGCGGGCATATTCCGCTATACCGGTTTTCTCACGGTCAGTGCGTTTTTTATAATTGTCAAATTCCGCAGCGGTACGTAAAAGCAGATCGTTTTTCTTCTCAAGCTCAGCCTGAAGCTTTTCGATTTCCGCGTCCTTTTTTGATTTCTTTTCTTTTTTGGGCGCCTTTTCCTGTTTGCTGTTTTCGGCCTCTGCCTCTTTAACCTCTCCGGCTTGCGCTTCAGCCGCGGATTCCGGCGTTTTACTGGTTTCCTCTGTCACTCGTCTCAATCCTCCATATCCTTCTGGGCTCCGGCTATAAGCACCGAAAGCCTTGATGCTGTATATTCAACGACCGGTATTATCCGCTCGTATGAAATCCTGTTAGGTCCTATCACGGCAACCGAGCCGCTGTATTTTCCGGCGACGCTGTATCCCGCCGAGACAACGGTAAAATCAGCAAGCTGCCTGTATCCGGTTTCACTGCCGAATATTACTCCCGATTTGCCTCCGCTTTTTCTCATTACCGAAAGCATCGGCTCCTCAAGCTCAATAAACGAAAGCAGGCTTCTTGCCTTTTCGTCGCTTCCGCAGATATTGTACAGCGCCTGTCTGCCTGACAGCCTTAATCCTGAATTTCCTATTCCGTCCGCCATCTCGAAAACAGCCGACAGCAGCGGCATAAGCCTCAGCGAATCAATACCGGCTTCCGCGATAACGCCCTGCATATACGCCTTTGTCAGCTCATCGACCTGCCTGCCCTCGACACGTTTCTTAATCAGCTCTGCAAACCTGCCGTCAAGCTCCCTGTCATATCCTGCGCCCGGTCTGAAAATCCGGCTTCTCGTCCGTCCGTCCGTCGTAATAAGCAGAAGCAGCACCGAGCCTTTGGTGACCGGAATAAGCTCCACACGCCTTACCTTAGGGCTTGCCTCGGCGAAAAAACAGGTCAGAGCCGGAAGTCCCGTAAGTGATGTGAGAATTTCAGCGGCGGTATCGGGTATTTCCTCAGGCGCCGAATAAAGTCCTCCGAATCCTCTGTCGATAAAAGCCCTGTCGGTTTCGGAAATCTTATCCGTTTTCATAAGCGTATCGATATATGTCCTGAAACCGCTGCTTGTCGGAACTCTGCCCGCCGACGTGTGCGGCTGCGACAGCAGCCCTAACTCGCAAAGCTCACTCATTTCATTTCTGAGGGTAGCCGATGACGGAGCGTTTTTAAGCATAGCCGCGAGCGTTTTTGAGCCGACCGGCTCACCGGTGGCGATATACGCTTTTGTGACCGCTGCCAGCACCGCCTGTTTTCTGGGCGACAGCTCCATCGGAACTCACCTCTAATTTTTATAATTTAACTTTAGCACTCGAACATTAAGAGTGCTAACGATTATTATTATATGCCGGAAATTCAAAAAGTCAATACTTTTTTGAAAATTTTTTTGACTTTTCCTGACCTTTTACAATTTGTTAATATTTCCGTATGATACGCATAAAAAAGCCGCCGGAAATCCGGCGGCAGATATCTTTGCCAAATTACTCGAGATTCAGCTTTTTGGTAAGAAAATGTCTTGTAATAATAAAGTAGGCTGTACTGAAAATAAGGGATACAATAAACGGCATAATCAGGAACGACTGCACCGCGTCAAGTCCGCTGTCAAAATAATTGTCTATGTTCTCAATATTGAAGAGCGCAAAAACCGTCAGCTCAAGCGTTGAGATAACCTGTGAAGCGGCATAAAGGCAAATGAACGCCACTACCGCGCCGCCTATCTTACTTCTGAACTGCTGCCCTATCGCGATGGCGGCATAGAACATAAGCAGAGACTGGAAAAGAGCAACAATTATCATTATTCCCAGCTGCGCAAAAAATGATGCGAGACGCGCTGAAGCATAAAGCTGCTCCGCAGACGAAAAAGCCGTTTTGATTATTTTTATTATTTCGCTCATCAGTTCAGTTCCGGCGCCGAGTATACCGAGAGATAACAGAACAATCACAAAGCTGATAATTATCACCGCAACTCCGCACAGCAGCTTGCAGACAATATGCTGTGTAGGCGTAAAAGGCAGCGTAAACGTAAGATATCCCTCGTGCGAAAGCAGATTTTTATAAAACCGCATTACCACAACGACAAAGCTGACAATAAACGCCGCTATTATTGAAATGACATAGAATGTGCCGATAAATCCTATAAGCACATTGAATATATCTTTTTTTATATCCACAAGAGAGGTAAGCCTGCTCAGCAAGGCAAATCCCACTACCGCCGCGTAAATCGGCAGAAGATTTCTGAAAAGGGCGTAAAACTCATATTTATACAGCTTTTTTAACATCTGAATACCTCCCTGAAAAGCTCGTCGACGCTTTTGCCCTCGCGCTGGCGGATATCGTCAACCGAATCGCAGAGTACAATATTTCCGTTGTTTATGAAAACAACATCGCTTAATATCTGCTCAACGTCTGAAATAAGGTGCGTGGAAATAATTATTGTGGCGTCTTCGTTATAATTGGAGATAATCGTTCTTAAAATATAGTCCCTTGTAGCCGGGTCAACTCCGGCTATCGGCTCGTCAAGCAGATAAAGCTGCGCTTCCCTGCTCATCACAAGAATAAGCGCTACCTTTTCCTGTGTGCCCTTTGAAAGCGTCTTGATTTTCTTTGTCCGGTCAATGCCGAGATTTTTAAGCATTGCGTCGGCTCTGTCAAAATTAAAATCGGCGTAAAAATCCGAAAAATAATTTATCATCTGGTCTACCGACATCCACTGGGTAAGAAAATTGTGGTCTGGAAGATACGACACTATTTTCTTGGTTTCTGTACCGACCGGCATTCCGTCTATAAGAATGTTACCCATTGTCGGAGTAAGAAGTCCGTTAGCCAGCTTTATCAGCGTGGTTTTTCCGCTTCCGTTGGGGCCTAAAAGCCCTACGATTCTGCCCTTTTTTATCTGCAGATTGATTCCGCTGAGCGCAACGGCGTTTTTGTATACCTTTGAAAGTCCGGTGCATTCCATTATATTGTCCATAAATTAACCCCCTTGTTCAAGTGCTTCGCGCACCGCTTTTACTATACCGTCCTCATCAAGACCGAGCGCCTTTACAGACGCAATGAAGTCTTCCGTTTTTTTCAGGACGTAACGGTTTCTGATTTCATTGATTATTTCCGTGTTTTCCGTAATATATCTCCCGTCGCCCCTTTTGGTATAGATAATTCCGGTGTTCTCTATATCCGCCAGAGCCCGCTGCATGGTATTGGGATTTACTCCCGCTGTCATAGCAAGTTCACGCACCGGCTCGAGCTTACTGCCCGGCTCATATCTTCCGCTTATTATTTCAAGTACTATTCTCTCCTCAAGCTGCTGGAAAATAGGCTTGTCGTTTGAAAAGCTCCAGGACATTTCATCACTCCTTTGTATTAGTGTGCCATTGAACTAATACAATAATACACTAATATCATACGTTTGTCAAGCATATTACAAAAAAATCACCGGTCACCCGGTGATTTTTAATCATTTAAGTATTTTAAACTTTGATATAAACGGAAGATTTCTGGCTTTTCCCTGCGCCGCATCAATAATTCCTATAATCGACAGTACTGCGAGCACAATGAAAAGAAGCGTAAATATTATATTTATTATTACAGAAAAAACATTCAGAACGGAAATCAAAAAATACATATTATATAAATTGAAAGCTATTGTTCTGATAATTACTCCTATAACGGCAGAAATAATAAAACGTATGATTACCCCGGCAGCTTCCGCTATAAGCAGTACAAGACCCTGATTAGCGTGAAATTTCGCAAATTTTGAGCCGGGAGCCGCTATAATCGGAACAAGCACCAAGAACGAAAGATACGACAGAACACCGTATACCTTGTTTTCCGAAATATCCTTTGTGTCAAATTCGGCAGTTTTATCATCCATTTTTGTAAACTGAGCAGTTTTCGACGAAAAGCCGCTTCCTGCCGGCGGTACATATGTACCCTGTTGCGTTGTTTGCTGTGTGCCGTTTTCAAATTTTTGTTCTTGCGGCACAGCCTGATTTATCACATTGTTTTCGACGGCAGCATCAGAAGTCTGCTCCTGTACCGGTCTTCCGCAACCGGGGCAAAACTTTGCGCCTTCATTAAGTTTTTTTCCGCAATAACTGCAAAATGCCATTTATTTTTCCTCCCCCTGTGTTTTATACTTTGATTTTATCATTTCTGATGCTTTTTTTCAAGCATTACTTAAAATAATATATCAGTCCAATGAGGAGAACAACCTGTACCACAACTATAAGCGGTATTCCTATCATAAAGCGCTTATGAAGTGTTTTATGCCTTATCAGGCGCATAGTTATATACATAGCGGCAGAGCCTCCGAGCGCGCAGAGCAAAAACAGCGTGCTTTCCTTGACACGCCATTTTCCCTTAACCGCCCGCCGCTTATCCGCAGTGCATACGACAGCCGATATTATACTTACAGCCGCGAAATAAATCAAAGTCGCCTTATAACGAATATCCAAAGCAATCACCGCTTTGATTTTATCATTTTCACACCGCTTTTTCAATCTGTTTTTTCAGCTTCACTATTATTCGTTTCTCAAGCCTTGAAATGTACGACTGTGAAATTCCCAGTGTATCCGCGACTTCCTTCTGTGTGTATTCCTGATATCCGTTCATACCGAAACGCATTTCCATTATCTGCTTTTCTCTCGGCGGCAGCTCGCAGACAAATCCCATAAGCTGAAAGCGCTCGTCCTCCTGTTCTATTCCCCTGCCGACCTCGTCGCCGTCGCTGCCGAGCACATCTGACAAAAGAAGCTCGTTGCCGTCCCAGTCTATATTGAGCGGCTCGTCGATTGAAACCTCGTTTTTCTGAGCCGAGTTTTTGCGCAGATACATGAGAATCTCGTTTTCAATACATCTTGACGCATATGTGGCTAGCTTTATGTTGCGTTCGGGGCAGAAGGTATTTACCGCTTTTATAAGCCCTATCGTGCCTATCGAAATAAGGTCCTCTATGCTCGCGGCGGCGGAATCAAATTTGCGCGCTATATATACCACAAGCCGCAGATTATGCACTATCAGCTTGTCGCGGCTTTTCTCGTCGCCTCCGTTCAAAAGCAGCTGCTCCTCCTCAGCAGACAGCGGCGGCGGGAGAGTCTCCGCCCCGTTTATGTAAAACGTCGGCTTTACAGCGCCGAGCTTTACAAGCAAAAAATATATAAATTTTTTTATTTTCATAACACCATTACCCCCTGCGCCCTTTTACATAAAAATTACGGGATTGACTATCGCCTGATAATCGTCGTTAAGCGGCGTGCCCGATACGGCAAGTATAGGCTTTTCAAGCGTTACGCTCTTTTTTCCGTCGCTCACGGTAGCGCTGTCGCACCTGAAGCCGTCAAGCGCGCCGTCGCCCGACACCGTCCTGCACGGCATAAGCCGGTATCGGCTTTTAAGCGTGTCGTTTTCTGTCGGGTCGGTTCCGCCGAAAAGCCTTTTGACACACTCCTTATCAGCGATTATAACCTCGGATTCCCCGAAAACGTCCTTTATTGAGTTTCCCGTATCTATAATTCCGTTCATATCCACGCTTCTGCCGCCGGCTTTAACGGTTATTCTGCATCTTCCCGCGAGCTTTGACGCAGAGGAAAAAACCGCGGAAAAAACAAAGTAAAACAGATACGCTGCAACCGAGCAGCCGATGAGTATGCCGGGCGTGATATTGAAATAAACCACCGAGTTTGAGACGGTCATTCCGCGCGGAGAGAAAAGAGTGCAAAGCGCGGTCATTATGCCGCCGTAAACGCAGGTAACAAGCAGCAGCACTCCTGACGCCTTTAAAAACTGTTTTTTTCCCCTGAAGCCGAACGCCGCGAGCGTCATCAGAGCGCAGGCCGCTGTATTAAAGAGCAAATCCGCCAGTACTCCGTTTTCCGGAGCGAATATGTAAAGTGATGAAACGCCGCCGATGCCCGCGGCCGCAAGCTGTCTTAAAACAGGACATTTCTTCTTTATCACCGCCGCCGTCACAGCCAGAATAAAGTAATCAACCGTCATATTAAGCAGAACGAGAATGTCCGCATATACCGTCAATTCCGACACCTCCCGCATAAATCAATTATACGCTTGTTCGGCTGCGAAAAATGTCGTTTCCGATGCTCATAAAATGTTGCTTTATGGTATTTATAAGACGCAAAAAACGCGGTCCGCCGTAAAAATACGGCAGACCGCGTTTTTTCAATACTTTTATTTTATCTCGGCAAGACCTATTCCGAGCGCTCCTCCGCCTACATGGCAGGAAATACTTATCGGCAGTGAGTCAAGCACGATATTATAATCCGGAAAATACCGCTGAACCTCAGCGCGCCAAGCCTCACCTGTTTCCCGGTCGCCTGAATAAGCCGTGCGTATGTCAACCTTTTTGCCGGCGAAGCGGTCCTTTATATCATTTTCAATTCCCTCAAGCATAGCCTGCTGCGCCGCCTTCATTCCGCGCACCTTTTTATACGCGTCGAGCTTGCCGCCCTGTATCTGAAGCACCGGCTTTATTCCGAGAACGGTTCCTATCGCCGCTCCCGCCGCGGTAACACGTCCGCTCTTTTTAAGGTGTTCAAGCGTATTTACCGAAACATAAATACTCTGAAAATCGGCTTCGCTTTCAAGCCTTTCGGTTATCTCCGCCGCGCTCATACCGCTTTCAGAAAGCCTCAAAGCCTCATAAACCGACATATAAAGCGTTACGGATATGCGCCTGTTATCCGCGACAAATACTTTGCCGTCATAATCGGCGGCAAGCGCCTTCGCTGTCTCGCAGGTACCGCTTAATCCGCTTGACATAGGAATATAAACCAGCTCATCGTGGCTTTTCAGTATCCCGTCCCACATATCGGTGAGCGACGCCGGAGAAGGCTGTGAGGTAGACACATCAGCGCCGCTGTCAAGACGTCTGAAAAATTCCTCATAAGAAATATCTCCGTACTCAAGATGATCCTCGCCGTCGATGAGAAAAGGCATTTTAAGCAGATAAAGTCCCTTTTCGGCGGCCGCTTCGGGCGTGATACCGCTGTTTGTATCGGTCATAATAGCTGTTTTGCTCATATATATCTCCGTTCCGCGCCGTTACGGCGGCTGATTGTTTTTATTTTTAAGCAATGTATTTATTGTATTTGTTTTTAGCATATTTGTCAACTAAAATAATGTCTACTGAATAATTGCATTATCAAATGCAATTATATAAAATCGAGTTAAAATCTCGATTTTATGGGTCAAAACCTTTGTTTTGACCGTCAGTATCCAT